>CAXTMD010000099.1:0-12315 GCA_964245035.1 uncultured Chthoniobacterales bacterium | reverse complement strand
GGCTTTCGCGTCGTGACCGATCCTGGCCCACGGATCGAGCACTTCGCGGCTCGTCGGCATGGGGCCGATGTCCATCGACCGCTGACTGCCACGCTCTTCTCCTCGCTCAAGGCCGCGTGCTGATAAGGGGATAGATAGCAATCACCAGCGGCGGGTGGTTCAGTGCGCAGGCTAAACCGCTTCGCTCTCATCGGTCTGTCACCTGCCGAGCGGTTTGGGAGAGATCACCATGGTGTGGCAGATGGGTTTCTCTTTTGTCTTGTTATTTACCGCGCGAGAGCTTGAAGTCTCGATACACCAATCCTTGGCGTTCTCCTCTGCTTGTGAATCCGCCCGTGCCTGAATTTCTTCGGTCCCGCGCCTTTGTCGAGGTCCGGTGCGCCAACGTCCTCAATCGCCACCCGCCCGCACAAAGGAGGTCTCGCTCGTGAGCGGCAAGATAGTTCTTCTCGGCACCCTCGACACCAAGGGAGCCGACTTCCTTTTTGTCCGCGATCTGTTGCGCTCGGCCGGGGTCGAGACCCTGGTCGTGGACGTGGGCACCATCGCCGAACCGGCCTTCGCGCCAGATGTCTCCCGCACCGAAGTCGCCGCCGCCGCTCACGCTGACATCGCTGACTTCCGTTCCGGCGAGCAGAAGGACCGCGCCATGCAAGCCATGACCGAGGGGGCCGTGGAGATCGTGCGCGGGCTTCACCAACAGGGGCAGGTCGCCGGCGTGTTCGGCATGGGCGGCTCTGGCGGCACGGCCATCGCCACTGCCGCCATGCGTGCGTTGCCTGTCGGGGTTCCCAAGGTGATGGTGTCCACGGTGGGCGGCGGCGATGTCAGTGCCTACACCGGTGGCAAGGACATCATCTTCTTTCCCTCGGTCGTAGACGTGGCGGGGCTGAACCGCGTCAGCCGGCTTATCTATACCAACGCCGCGCACGCCATGGCCGGGATGGTGCAGGCGGTCCCCCCGCCCACCAGCGAGGACAAGCCACTCCTGGCCGCCTCCATGTTTGGCAGCACGACCCCGTGCGTGACGGCGGTCAAAGCAGAGGTGGAGAAGCACGGCTTCGAAGTGCTCGTTTTCCATGCCACCGGCACGGGTGGACGTACGATGGAAACCCTGGTGGCCGACGGTCTCATCGTCGGCCTGCTGGACGTGACCACGACGGAGCTAGCCGACAACGTCTGCGGCGGGGTGATGGACGCCGGGCCCGCACGGGGCTTGGCGGCACCGCGGGCCGGATTGCCTACGGTGCTGGTGCCTGGCTGCGTGGACATGGCCAACTTCTGGAGCGTGGAATCCATGCCCAAGACGTACCAGGATCGAACCCTGTACCGCTGGAATCCAAACATGACCCTCCTGCGCACGAACGTGGCGGAGAATCAGGAGATCGGACGCCGGATTGCGGCCGCCGCCAACGCGGCCACCGGGCCGGTGGCCGTGCTCATCCCCAAACGTGGAGTGTCCGTGCTCGACGCGGAGGGCAGCGCCTTCTGGGACCCGGCGGCGGACCGCGCCTGCTTCGAAGCCATCCGTGCGGGTGTGCGGGAAGGCATCCCGATCCTGGAGATTGACCACCACATCAACGATCCGGAGTTTGCGGCCGAGGTGGCCAAACAAATGTTACAGATGCTGCGGTGAAGCCTGCCCCCGGGCTACCCCTTTGCGAATCTTATGAACAGGCAGGAAGTGCTGCGCAGGCTGCAACAACAGGTCAGCCAAGGCGTGCCCATCGTCGGCTGCGGCGCAGGCACCGGCCTCTCGGCCAAGTGCGCGGAGGCCGGCGGCGCTGACCTGCTCATCATCTACAACTCGGGCCGCTACCGCATGGCCGGGCGCGGCTCGCTGGCGGGACTGATGCCCTACGGCGACGCCAACGCTATCGTCATGGAGATGGCCGCCGAGGTGTTGCCGGTGGTCAAAGACATCCCCGTGTTGGCGGGGGTGTGCGGCACCGATCCTTTTCGCTTGATGCCGCGCTTCCTGACCCAGTTGAGGGAAGCGGGCTTTGCGGGGGTGCAGAACTTTCCGACCGTGGGGCTGATCGACGGCAGCTTCCGCGCCAACCTGGAGGGCACCGGGATGGGTTTTGACAAGGAAGTCGAGATGATCCGCGAAGCACGCCGGCAGGATTTCTTTACCTCGCCCTACGTGTTCGATGCCGAGCAGGCCAAGGCGATGGCCGAAGCGGGGGCCGATCAGTTGGTGGCCCATGTTGGGCTGACCACCGCTGGCACCATCGGCGCGGCGGTGGCGATGAGCTTGGATGAAGCCATCGAGCGAGTGAAGGAGATCGCCGCCGCGGGACGGACGGTCCGCCGTGACCTGCTGGTGATCTGCCATGGTGGCCCGTTCGACGAGCCGGAAAACGTCGCCGGCGCACTGGCGCGCATGCCCGAGATCAACGGCTTCTTCGGCGCATCGTCCATCGAACGCCTGCCAACAGAGCGCGCTATCACCGCGCAAGTCAGAGCTTTCAAACAGGGGTCGGCGTAGGAAGCGGACAATGAAGCGTGCTGTCCGCAAGTTCCTCCAAGAAGTCTGTGCCCGGAGTGACTCACCATTTTGTCGGGCTGAAAATCGAACTATGCTACTGCCGCACTGCGCTAACCGGTACGGATACCTATCTCAACGATCAGCGGGTTCACGGGTTGCGGCGTGCATGCATCCTTGGCGAGTAGCATGTATGCCGTCTGAAGAGAGAGACAAGTTGCGATACACTCCGGCGTCCTACCAAGGCAGCGATGTGAGCGACGGTTAGGTCGGTACGTCTAAGTAACCGCGCGGCGTGCTCCATACCCTCTGCAATGACATACTGGTTGGAAGCCTGACCAGTCGTGCACCGGGTAGTGGCTTTCAGTAAGTGAGTGGCTGCTGATTGTGTCGCAGAACTACAGACTGCCTCCGCGTCGGCAGTTGGACCTGATGTTTCTAAGATCTGGCAACTGTTCTCGGCAGTCCAGCCAGTCGTGCTGTCCACGGTCCGGGAACTCAGGAGCCAGCTGTAAGCTCAGCTTTTTGCCACCCATCGTCGCCAAGTTGACTGGGCCTTGCCCCAACTTCCAGCTATGCGCCGCGTCCAGGTGGTCGGCGAGGGGTGACAGGGTAACGACCGAGTAGCCTTGCCAGAAACGGCGATTTACCTGTTGCTTTCCCAATGGGGGCACGGCAAGTTCCTGTGGGAAAACCACAGGACATGTCATGAAGCAGAAACAAGATGTCCAACAGGGCACGCTCGCCTTGATGGTGTTGCAGACTCTCGACGTTCTCGGGCCGCTGCACGGGTACGGGGTAGCCCGGCGCGTCGAGCAAGTCAGCGGTGATTTGCTGGCCGTCAACCAGGGCACGCTCTACCCCGTGCTGCTCCGCTTTGAACAGGAGGGGGCCATCACCTCGGAATGGGGACCTTCGGAGAACAACCGCCGGGCGCGATTTTACCGGCTCACCAGCACAGGACGCAAATCGCTCGGGGCCGAGAAGCGCGCTTGGAAACAGACGGCAGGAATCATAGAGCGTTTTCTGAACATGAAGGCGGAGGACTTCGCATGACCGGCCTGCGAAGGCTCTACGTGCGCCTTGGCAACCTTCTGACCGGACGCCACGGCCACGAGCGGCTGCGAGAAGAGATCGAGACGCACCTCGCTGCCCTGACGGAGGAAAACCTCCGCGGCGGCATGGCTCCCGAGGAAGCAGCGCGCCGGGCGCGCTTAAAATTCGGCTCGGTCGAGGCCGTGCGGGCGGACTACCACGACAAGACGACGCTGCCGCTGCTAGCGGATCTGCTGCGAGATGGCCGTTACGCGGCGCGCGCGCTCGGCAGGTCGCCCGCTTTTACCCTCGTAGCCCTGTTCAGCTTGATGCTGGGCATCGGCGCGAACACCGCCATCTTTAGCTTGATCGACGCGGTCCTGCTGCGCCCGCTTTCTTACCCTGACGCGGCTCGCCTGGTGCAGGTTCAAGGGTACGATCCGAAGCTTGGGCGCGGATCTGAACCGCAGCCGATTTCCTGTCCACGCTGGGAGTTGATCCGCGACCAACAGCAAGTTTTCGAGAGCTTGTCGGTGATCACCGGGGCCAGCCTCACCTTCACGGGACACGGTGATGCCGAGCAACTGCTGGGCAGCTACGTCAGCGCCGGGTTCTTCCAGACCTTGGGGGTGCGTCCGCTGCCCGGCCGCGGTTTCCTGCCGGCGGAAGACGAGCCGGGCAGGCCACCGGTCGTCGTGCTCAGCCAGGCGTTCTGGCAGCAGCACTTCGGCGGCGATCCCGCGGTCGTCGGCCAGAGCCTGACCCTCAACGGGGTGTCTCACACGGTGGTCGGCATCCTGGCAGCGCCGCTCGCGGCTCCCTACGACCGCTCGCCGCTGTTCGTGGCCCGCGACCTTCGCATCCCCGAGATCCCACCGGCCGTGCTCGAAGGAGGCCTGCCCTTCCTGTCGCTCGTCGGCCGGCTCAAGCCGGACGTGAGCCCGACCCAGGCCGAGGCCGATCTGCAAGGACTGGCGGCGCGTTACCGGCAGGCATTCCCTGGTCACGGGGACGCGGGCACGGCCTTGAAGGTGGTGTCGCTCCAGGAAGACGTCGTGGGTCGCAGCCGCCTCACGTTCTACGTCCTGGCCGGTGCGGTGGGCGGCGTGCTTCTGTTGGCCTGCATCAACGTGGCCAACCTGATGCTGGCGCGGCTGGCGGGCCGCCAGCGGGAGATCGCGGTGCGCGCGGCCCTCGGGGCGAGTCGTGGACGGCTGGCGCGCCAGTTCCTGACCGAGAGCCTGCTGCTGGCGCTGCTCGCAGGCGTGTTGGGAACCCTGCTGGCGTGGTGGGGGGTGCATCTGGCACGCAGCCTTGGAGCCGGCGTGATCCCCCGCGTAGACGAGGTGCGCCTAAGTGCCACGACGCTGCTGTTCACCCTGAGCGTGTCGCTGGCCGTCGGGATCGTTCTGGGCGTGGTGCCTGCTCTGGGTGCCACGCGGGGGAACGCCGGGGAGGCGTTGCAACGCACCGGCGCGCGCGGAGGCGTCGGGGAAAGGCACGAAAGCCGTCTGCGCGCTGCCCTGCTCGTGGCGCAGATCGCCCTGTCGCTGGTGCTGCTCGTCGGCACCGGCCTGTTGCTGACGAGTTTGTGGCAACTCGGCAGGGTGCCGCTCGGCTTCAATCCCGACGGACTTCTGGTGACCGACATCGGCTTGTCCATCGGCCGCTATCCCACCCAGGACAAACAGATCGAGTTCTTCCGCCGGCTGACCGAGCGCCTCCAGGCTGCCCCCGGCGTGCAGGGTTGCGCGGTCGCGGACTGGGGGCCTCTGCTGGGCATCGATCAGACTCCCTACGTGGTGGACGGCCAGCCCGTACCACCGGTGCCGCAACGCCGGGTGGCCGACTACTGCAACGCCAGCCCCGACTACTTCGCCACCTTGCAGATCCCGCTGCTGCGCGGCCGGGTGTTCACCTCCGCGGACCGGACGGGCGCGCCGCCCGTGGTCATCATCAACGAAACGATGGCCCGGGAGTTGTTCCCCCAAGGCGACGCGGTCGGCCGGAGATTGTTGTGCGGCACCGAGGACGCCACGGCGCGGGAGGTCGTGGGGGTGGTCGCCGACGTACGCACCAACAGTTTGGCGCAATCGCCGGCAGCCGAGATGTACTTCTCCATGTTTCAGCAAACGCAGCCTTACATGCGGGTGTACCTGCGCGGCGGCACGGCGGCCGCAGCCATCGGCCTTGCCCCCGAACTGAAGGCAGCGGCCCGCGCGATCGATCCCGACCAGCCGGTGGCCGAGTCCGACGACATGCGCGCGGTGGTGAACCACACCGTGAGTGACCGCCGGTGGTTGACGCTCCTGTTGACCGGCTTCGCCGCGCTGGCGCTGTTGCTGGCGGCGGTCGGGGTCTACGGGGTAGCAGCCTACGGCGTGGCCCAGCGCACGCGCGAGATCGGCGTCCGCATGGCGCTCGGGGCGGCACGTGGAGATGTGTTCCGGCTGATCGTCGGCGGCGGCATGAAGCCTGTTGCGCTCGGCGTCGTGCTGGGCGCGCTGCTGGCGCTCGCATTCACCCGCCTGCTGGGCAGCTTGCTCTACGGAGTAGGAGCCGGCGACCCGCTGACCTTTGCCGGTGCGGCGGCCATCCTCGGGCTCGTCGCACTCGTGGCCAACTACCTACCCGCCCGACGCGCGACACTCGTCGACCCACTGGTGGCTCTACGCGAAGATTAGCGGCGGGTAACCGTACGGCGGCCGTGGCGCCGTGTTCGGATCGCCTTTGTCTTGCCGGGTCTTTCCGGCTGATCCAGTTTGTTCGCCACGGCTTTCGCCTCCGCCTGCGTCTAGGCGCCGCGTGCCGCCGCCTTGGTGTCTTCAATCCAGCCGGGAAGTTCCTTTGGTTTGCTCGAGGTCATGCCGCAAGTCCTCCATCTCGGCGTACCCGCGCTCCGAAGTTTGTCGGCCTGTTTTTGTGGAGCTTATGTGAGCTAAAACATCGACAAACGTTGACAAGCTTCGAGCAGATTAGATTATCGCCACACAATCGAAAACTAATCACATAAAATAGTCGAAATAGGACACTTGCATCAATTATTCCCGCCGGGAATCGAACCCGGATCAAAGGTTTAGGAAACCTCTATTCTATCCGTTGAACTACAGGAACTATTGATGATCAGCGACTTAACTCCGAGGCTCCACTTGAAAACACATTAGTTCCCAAACGTCCGCCGCCTTCCACGCCTGTTCATACCACAACGACAGGGGCAGTGCCAGTAGCGTGCAAGCGATCAGAACCTGACGGCATTGCCGTGTAAAGGGCGAGAGGAGAGGCTGCCGAGACGCTTGGCGAAACACTCAACTGGGTTCCAGTGGAAAATCCGATCACTTGCGACGCTTCGCCCGGAAAACGTAGTTCCTGCCCTTCTCGCCACTCCTTGTGCCGTCGAGTTTGGAAACTTCATACAAGGATCCATCGCGTAGGGAGGCAAACTTTGTCCGTGCGGGCCATTTCACAGACGGGGCTGGCCGGGCTATGGTGGGCTTGTTCGCTTGCCACCTCTCCGCCACAACCGCGCCGACTGTCATCGGCCGGCGTCCGCGCCAGTCAGACCTCCCCCAACAACCAAGATATCCATGAGCACCAGCCTGCCAACCTCCATCCCCGACAAGATGCTGGGCACCCTGCTTCCCGGCAACAGCACGACCGAACTCAAAGAGTTTCCCGTGCAAGAACCCGGCCCCGGCGAGGTCCTCCTGCGCGTCAAAGCCTCGACCATCTGCGGTTCGGACATCCGCGCCATCTACCACCAACACCTCGGCCACGGTGCCGAGGGCTACCAGGGAGTGATCGCAGGCCACGAACCGTGCGGACAGGTGGTCGCCACCGGGCCGGGCGTCCGGCAGTTCCAGGTGGGCGACCGGGCCACCGTGTACCACATCTCGGGCTGCGGCCTGTGCTACGACTGCCGGATGGGCTACATGATCTCCTGCTCCCATCCGACCCTGCGCCGCGCCTACGGCTGGCAGCGCGACGGCGGCATGGCCGGCTACCTCATCGCCGAGGAAAAGGATCTCATCATCCTGCCCGATGAACTCACCTACGAGGACGGCGCGCAGGTGGCGTGCGGCTTTGGCACCGTGTACGAAGGGCTGGAAAAAATCGGCATCAGCGGCAACGACGCGGTGCTCATCACGGGTTTGGGTCCCGTCGGATTGGCCGCCGCGGCGCTGTGCCGCAAACTCGGTGCGAACAAGATCATCGGCGTGGACGCCATCGCCGAGCGCAACCAGATCGCCAGAGACCTGGGTCTCTGCGACGAGGTGTTGGTGGCCGGCCCGGACAACGAGGCGGAGATCCGTGCGCTGACCGGCGGCCACGGCGTGGAGCGGGCGGTGGAGTGCTCCGCACACCACGCGGCGCGCGAAACCGCCATCCGCGCCACGCGCAAGTGGGGCCGAATGGTGATGATCGGCGAAGGCGGACGCATGACGATGAACCCTTCGCCTGACATGCTGCACGACCAGAAAACGCTCTACGGTTCCTGGGTGACCTCCACCTGGCGGATGATGGAACTGGTGGAGCGGCTGGTACGCTGGAAGCTGCACCCTTCCGAACTCATCACCCACCGCTTCTCCTTGGAGCACGTGGATGAGGCTTATAAGCTGATGGCCTCTGGCAAGTGCGGCAAGGTGGCCGTGGTCGCCGACGAGGAACTGGCCGCCACCGCCTGACGGCACCACTCCGCGACGAATTTTGGAGGAGGGTCGTTCACACACCGCCTGTTCCATTGTCTCATACTTTTATGGGCAAGGCAGGCAGTCGGTCAGGCGGTTTTTTGAAGCCGCGCGGTGCGGGCGCCGGTGGCAATTGGAGCGCCCCGGTCGTGGACCGTTCTCTGTTATCGAGAGGGTCCCCTGCGGCAGACACTCTGCCGACTGTCGTCATCCGGAAGCGCCGTCCAGGCCGCTGGTTACCCTGGCGGGTTCGCGCGCTCGGTGGCCAGCCGCGTGGCGATCTCCTGGCGCAACGCAGCCTGGAAGCGCTCCCGGCTGCCGGCCGGCAGGACCGCGCTGCCGTGTTCCCCTTCCCTCTCGGGAAACGATCTGCTGAAAATGCGCAGCCACCGGAGTTGCCGCGCGTAGCGACGGCACCAAACGCAGCCGGCAAGGTGCAGCCGCAGTCGCAGCCGCACGTCCCATCGCAGCGGTCGATCCATGCCCTGCGAAAGCAGACGGGTGATCTCACGGCAAGGCAAAACGACCACCGCAGCCACACGCAGGCAAACCAAGCGAACGCGGGCGATCAAAGGACGCGCGGTGCGGACGACCGGGTGGAGGATTGATCAAACCAGTGGACCTCCAGGCATTCCCGGAGCGCCATGCGCGCACGGTGCAGCATGACCCACAGGTTGGCTTCGGAGATGTTCAGCGCCGCACAAACTTCCTTGCTCGGCGTTTCCTCTATCTCGCGCAGGGCGAAGACGGTCGCCACCCGCGACGGCAACTTGCCTAGACAGGCGCGCAGGGTCTGCCAGAACTCGGCCCGGTGAGCGACCGCCTCATGGGGTTCCTCCCACTCGTGCGGTCCCCGTTCATGGTTCCACCAGCCGCCCTCCACGAACTTGCGGGCGCACTCGTCTTTGCAAAACTCCAGGTCGGTGAACGTCGTCTCCCGGCCCCGCTTGCGGTAGTGGTCGACGATCTTGTGCTTGAGGATGCCCACCAGCCAACTCCGCTCGGACGAGCGTCCGGCGAAACGCTCCTGCGTGCGCACGGCCGCCAGCAGGGTGTCCTGCACCAAGTCCTCGGCGACCTCCGGCGTGCTTACCCGGACCAGGGCGTAGCGGTACAGGCAGTTGCCATGCTCTTCGACCCAGCGGGTAGGATCAAGTTCAACCGGCATCGTCTCCTTCATCACGCCTGGCGAATGCGCCATCGGATCTGATAGCCGACGGCGGCGCTTTTGCCTATACGCCCTTGGGCGGCGTGGCCGGGCCGCAGCGAAAAGCTTTCTTCGGCGGAGCAGCCCCGCGGCTGTCGGGAACGTTCCGGGGGCTGCGTCTGCAGACGCCGCGCCGGGCACCGCGGCCCTCTCCTCCTGCTCAGTCGTTGAGGCCGGCGTCCTGGCCGTTGCTGACCGGGGTGGCGACGCTGTCGGTGAGGTTCTGCTGGTACTTGCCGCCCACGATGGCGTTGTTGGCCCCCGTGATCTGGTTGCCGTACACAAAACCGCCGTTGCCGCCGCTGACACTGGGGTCTACCTCGATGCCGATGCTGTTGCCGCCCGTGCCCGCCGTCAGGCTGCTGAGCGCGTTGCCGCTCACCCGGATGCCCGTGCCGTAGGTGTACACGCCCCACACATTGGCCTGCGCCGAGCTGCCGCCGATCAGCGCGATGCGGTTGTTGAGCACGTCCGCGTTGGTGACGCTGTCCAGCTCGATGGCCTCGTAGAGGCAGCGGCTGACGACCATGTTCTGCACGCGCGTGTTGTTGAAGTTGCTCGTCGCCGTGCCGTTGCCGGTGAGCTGGATGCCGATGTAGCAGTGGCTGACCGTGCCGTTTTGGATGGTGAGCTGCGCCTTCTCGTTGGCATAGATGCCGAGCAGGGTCGTGGCGGCGACGTTGCTGCCGCCCGTCGGCCCGCTGATGAAGTGGCCGCCAAGGTCGAGGGTCACGTTGTTGGCGTTGATGGTGATGATGGCATCGTTGGCGGAGCCGTTGCCGTTGTAGGACAGGTTGGCCCCAAGCTGGTAGTAGCCAGCGGTCGTGATCGTATAGGGCGCGCTCGTGATGACCGTCGGCGCGGGGTTGGGGCTGACCGTCTGCGCCCCGGCGCGGCCGGCGGCGGCGGCGAGCAGGACGGCGGCGAGGGTGAACAAGCGGCGGGCGGATGGCATGGTTTTCATCGTGGTGGGACGCGGTTGGGTTGGGTAGAGCTTCAGGAGTGTCCGGCGGTGACGGTGAGTGACAGCGTGGCGCTGCCCGTGCCGTTGTCGTTGGTGGCGCGGATCGTCACGCTGTAGACGCCCGGCGTTGTCGCCCGGCCCGAGATCAGGCCCGTGGTCGGGTTGACCGTCAGGCCCGCGGGCAGGCCGGTGGCCGCGAAGCTGGTGGGCAGGGCCGTGCCGGCGATGACGTAGTTGAAGTTCACTCCCACCGTCGCCACCGCCGAGGTGGCGCTGGTGATCGTCGGCGCGCCGAGGTTGAAGGCGATGAGGTCGCCGAAGCCGTTGGTCCCGCCCAAGTAGGCCGCCCCGTAAAAGACGCCGCTGCTCGCCTGGACCAGCGGACCGTAGAAGTCGGTGCCCTCGTTGTGGCTGTTGTCGGTGGTGGTCCCGCTCGTGACGGGACCGCTGAAGCTGTGCAGGACCGTGTACCCGCCCGTCGGAGTCAGTTGATAGATGACACCGCGATTCAGCGAGCCGCCGCCGAAAGTCGTGCCGTAGAAGTTGCCGTCGGCCGCCTTGCAGAGGCCGGCCAGCGGTGAGTTGCCGGAGTCGAAGGCGTAGATCGGCGCCAGCGACCGAGAGGAGACGACGAACCGGAACGCGGTCGTGCCGGTGGTGCCGTAGAAGGTGCCGGCCGTCGTCTCGACCAGCGACCCGTTTGGCGCACTGCCGTCCGAGCCGCCGGTAAAGGTGTAGAGCACGTTGTAGGCTCCGGCGGGCGTCACCTGGAAGATCTGGCCCGCGGCGGGAGCGTTGCCGCCTTGAGGTCCGCGGACCGCCGTGCCGTAGAAGTTGCCGTCCTGTCCCCGGACCAGTGAGCCGGTGGTGAGGGCATCGGTCGCGGCTGGGATGCTGCACACGACCGCAAACGTCCCGGCCGAGTTGACCTTGAACACGGTGCCGTTGCCGTTCGTCCCGCCCACTTGGGTGGTGCCGTAGAAGTAGCCGTCGTTGCCCTGGGCCAGACCCGAGAACGGGAACGCGCCGTCGGTGTTCTTGGGGGCGGTGGTGAACGCGCTGAAGCTGTGCAAGACGGTGAAGGCCCCGGCGGTCGTGATCTTGTAGACCACGCCGTGCCCGGCCGTGCCGCCGCCGTAGGTGACCCCGTACAGGGTACCGCTGCCGTCCTGCGTGAGGCCGCCGTATGGCGTCCCTCCATCGGTGTTCGTAAACGCCCCGTTGACGGCGGGTTGGGCGGTGCCGGAGAAGGTGTGCAGCACCGAGAACTGCCCGGAAGGCGTGACCCGGTAGATCGTGCCATTGTCGTTGCCGCCGATGTAGGTGGCACCATAGAGGTTGCCGTCCAGACCCAGGAGCGGGCCGCCGCGCGGCTCGGCCCCGTCGCTGTTGGTGCCGGTCTTGGCGGAGCTGAAGCTGTACAGGATGTTGAGCGGGGAGCCGGTGTTGGGCACGACGGTGATCGTCAGGCTGCCCGTGCCCTGGCCCTGCGAGTTGGAGGCGGACAGCGCCACGTTGTACGTGCCCACGGTGGTCGGCGTACCCGCGATCAGGCCGCTGCCCGTGTCGAAGGTCAACCCCGGCGGCAACCCGCTGGCCCCGTAGGAGGTCGGCTGGCCGCCGAAGACGACCTGGTAGGCGAACGCCTGGCCCTGGACGGCCGTCGCGCTCGCCGCGCCGCCGGCCGCACCGCTGCCGTTGCCCTGGAAGGACGGCGGCGGCACGTTGATGGTGATTGTCAGCGTGGCGGTGCCCGTGCCCGTGGCGCTGGTGGCGCTGATGGTGACCGTGTACGTGCCCGCCGCCGTCGGCGTGCCCAGGAGGACGCCCGTGCCTGCGTTGACCGTCACCCCCGGCGGCAAGCCGCGTGCCCCGAAGCTCGTCGGGCTGCCGTACGAGGTGATCGTGTAGGCGAAGGTCGTTCCCACCGGCACGG
>CAXTMD010000098.1:11904-12331 GCA_964245035.1 uncultured Chthoniobacterales bacterium | reverse complement strand
CCCGTGGACCGCCTGACCACTTCGCGCTTCGGCCGGTTCCACGCCGGCCCGCCCCCGGCCAACGCCGCCCGGTGCGCGCGGCCCCTGCGGCTGGTGCGGGCGCTGGAGGCGCGCGGCGGCACCGTAGGCTGGCGGCTGGGTTCAGCCGGACGGCTGCTGACCGAAACGTTCCCCCACCCGGCCACGGTCCGGCTGCTGGGGCTGGAGCGCATCGTCAAGTACAAGCGTGGCCCGGTCGCGGCGCGGCGACGGGAGTTTGCCCGGTTGCAAGGTCTCCTGCGCGGCTGCCTGCAAACCCAGTACGCACCCGGCGAGTGGGTCGAGACACCCGCGCTGACCACCCTGCTCGCCGCACCCTGGACCAAGCCCGCCGAGGACCGGCTCGACGCGTTCGTGTGCGCGCTGGTCGGCTACCACCACTGGCGGT
>CAXTMD010000098.1:9557-11894 GCA_964245035.1 uncultured Chthoniobacterales bacterium | reverse complement strand
CCTGGAGACCGGCTTCATCCTGGTGCCGGCGGCCGACGAAGTTGGATGAGGACGTTGGCCGCCGTGATGAGCCCGCCGCCGACCAGCAGCCGCGCCGTCGGGGTTTCGTTGGCGTAGGCGACGCCCGTCCACCCGGCCAGCCAGGCGGGCAGGAAAAGCGCCAGCAGGCTCGTCCACACCGGCTCGGCGCAGTAGATCAACCCGGCCTCGGTCGCTTCGAGGTCGCGCTGCCAATGGTTCATCAGGGTGAAGGTGCAGAGCGTGCAAAAGCCCGTCAACGCCAGCAGGCAGCCCACCACGGCCGGCGAACCGAACGCCGCCGTCCAGACCGCCCCGGCACCGCTCGCGCGCCCGGCGAGCACCGGCAGCGCCGCGAGGGCCAGGGTCGCAAACATGACGACCGTCGCGTGCGCCGTGCGGTTGCGCGCGAACGCCGGCCGCTCCAGCCAGAAGATCTGCGCCGCGAAGAAAAACGAGCCCAGGATCGTTTCCCCCTCGCCGCGGCCGATGCGCAGCGTGCGCCAGTCCACGCCCGCCAGCACGCCGATGCCCACCGCCGCCAACAGGCAACTGGCCACCACCGCGGCGCGCGGCCAGCGTCGGCGTCCGAGCGCCACGATGATCGGGATCGTCACGCAGTAGCACGAGGTCAGGAACGCCGAGGTCGAGGCCGCCGTGTAGTTGAGCCCATCCATCTGGAAGAGCATCCCCCCGGCGGCGAAGACACCCAGGCCGACGCCCTGGACCGCTTCCGGGCGCGTCAGCCGCCCCAGCGTCCGCAGCGACAGGACTGTGAGCAAGACCGCGGCGACACCGAAGCGGAACACCAGTCCGAGCGCCACCAGAAACCAAGTGTCCGCCCCGGGCAGGAGGCGGAGTTGCGCGAGGGTCAGCGTCTTGGCCAGCGGGAAGCTCAGCCCCCACAAGACCGTGGCGGACAACAACCAGGCGGTCGCGCGGACCCGGCGCGAGGAACGCGGCTTGACCCGCCCGTCCAGCACGTCGGGCACGGGCAAAGCGGGAGAAAGGACGGGGTCGGCCACGTGGAAGGCAGAGATAAGGCGCGCCGGGCGGATTGCCAAAGACAAAAGTCTACTTTCCTCAGTATTCCATTGCTACCGCGGCCGACTTGGCGTTAAGTGCAAACGGCTTTTTCCGCGCCTCCACTTCCGACCACTGCCCCTCGCTCTCCTTCGCTCCACGATGATCTTCAACCGCTTCCCCGTCGACCGCATCAACTGGGTCACAAGTTCCTTTCTGATCGGCACTTTCGTCCTGACCCTAACTGCCGTACCGGCCTACCTGATAGCGTACGGACTGCCCTGGTTTTTCGTGGCGATGTTCGTGGTGATGTTCTACGCCACCGGCATGAGCATCACGCTCGGCTACCACCGGCTGTTCTCGCACATGACCTTTCACGCGAAATGGCCCGTAAAGCTGTTCACGCTGCTCTTCGGGGCGGCGGCGTTCGAGAACTCGGTCATCATGTGGGCCAGCGAACATCGCCAGCACCACAAGCACGTCGACCACGACGACGATCCTTACGCCATCAGCAAAGGCTTCTTTTTCGCGCACATCGGCTGGTTGCTCTTCAAGCTCCAACCCGACGACGCGAACTACAGCAACGTCGCGGACCTCAAGAAAGACGCGATGGTGGCATGGCAGCACCGTTACGTGCAATGGATTGCGGTGACCGTCGGTTTTCTGTTCCCGGCGTTGCTCGGCATGGCCGTGGTCGGCGGATGGAAGGGATTTCTGGGCGGCTTCCTGTTCGGCGGGGTGGCCCGCGTGGTAGCGGTGCAGCACTGCACGTTCTTCATCAATTCGGCCTGCCACACCTTCGGCAACCAGCCCTACTCGGATCGGTGCAGCGCGCGGGACAGTTGGTTCATGGCACTGTTCACGTTCGGCGAGGGCTACCACAACTACCACCACGAGTTCCAGCATGACTACCGTAACGGCGTGAAGCCCTGGCAGTGGGACCCGACCAAGTGGGCGATCTGGGCGTTTGACAAGTTGGGCTTGGCCAGCAACCTGCGCCGCGTGCCGTCGGAGAAGATCCTGATGGCACAAATTTCCCAGGCGCAGCAACAACTCCAGGCCAAGCTGGCGAACGGCGGCGCGAGCCTTTCCGAAAGCACCCGGGCGTTGCTCCAGGCTTCGTCGGATTACCTCAACGATCTCAGTGAGCGCTGGGCCGTCCAGCGCCGCGAGTACCTGAAGCGCACCGAAGAGACCATTGAGAGCTCCCGCGAGGCGATGAAGGAGATGCGCGAGGAGTTGAAGATGGCGCTAGCGCACCTGCGCTTCGTCAAGACCATCGGCGCGACGCTCTGA
>CAXTMD010000098.1:2177-9457 GCA_964245035.1 uncultured Chthoniobacterales bacterium | reverse complement strand
CGCCGCGCCAGCGTGATCCGCTTGAGCCGCGCTTCGTCCGGCGGGCTGACCGTCGCAATCTGCGGGTCGTCCTTGAACGCGTTGTGCACCAAGCGCCGGTCGTATGAGTTCATCGGCTCCAGTTGCACCGGCTTGCCCGTCGCGCGCACCTGCTCGGCCAGAACGCGGATTTCGCGCAGGAAGCCGTCTTGCTGCATCGTGCGGTAGTGCTCCACGTCCACGACTACCCGCGGCGCGTGGCGGTCTTTGGCTTGCAGCACACGGTTGAGCAGAAACTGGAGGTCATCCAGCGTCTGGCCACCCCGGCCGATCAACCGCTCGGATTCCGCCGTGTACACCTGGAGCGTCACCACCCCGTCCGGCCCCGCGCTCTCCTGGATGTCGAAAGCGTAGCCGAGATGGCCGAGCATCGTATCAAGGATTTCTTGGGGGCTCATGGGAGGAGGTGGGAACTCAGGTTTTCAGTCGCTTGGAAGAACCTTTCTTGCCGTAGTTCGCGCTGCTACCAAACCCGAAGCCCGTGTTCCCACTCCCGCGCGTCGGCGCGATCCGGGCCGGGGTGCCGGCCGCCCCGGCCGCGGCGGCAGGCGGGTTCTGGTTCCGGGTGAGGTAGAGTTGCAGGATCGTCAGCAGACCCTGCATGGTATAATACAAGGCCAGCGCCGCCGCAAAACTATAGCAGAAGAATCCAAAGAGCAAAGGCATGAACATCAACGTCTTTTGCTGGGCCGGGTCGCCCGTGCGCGGCGTCAGGCGCATCTGCCAGAACTGCGTGCCCATCATCATGAGGGGCAGCACGTTGATCGGGAACCCCGCGAAATGCCCCACCGTGTCCGGCTGGGAGAGGTCGCGCACCCACAGAAAACTCGAATTGCGCAGCTCCGCCGCCGTGTAGAGCATGTACAGGAAGCCGAAGAAGATCGGCATCTGGATAAACATCGGCCAGCAGCCGCCCAGCGGGGCCAGCGGGCTCATGCCGTGCTCGCGGTAGACCTTCATGGTCTCGGTGTTCAGCCGCGTGGGGTCTTCCTTGTACTTTTCGCGCAGAGCCGTCAGCTGCGGCGAAAGCACCTGCATGCGTTTCATCGACTGGTTGGCCTTGTTCTGGAGCGGGAAGAGCACCGTCTTGACCAGGATGGTCAGGAGGATGATCGCCAGCGCGTACGAGCCGAACCAACCGTGGAAGGTGTTCATCAAGCCCAGCAGCAGGATGCTCACGGCCTTGAACTTGCCGAAGTCCATCACCTCCTGCTCAGAGTGGCCGAGCTTGTCTAGGCGGCTGTAGTACTTCGGCCCGGCGTAGATCTGGAACTCCTGCGTGGCGCTTGCCTGCGGATCGAGTCCCAGTGCCGACATCCCGAGCGCGGCGTCGAGGCCGTGCAGCACCGGGGCGTTGCGCGCCTGGTCCTCGGCGCTCGGTGCCAGGTCGAACCGCCGCCCCCAGACCTCGCGCGCGGGCACGTCCTCGCCCGCAATGGCCGGCAGAGGGGCCACGACCGTGGCGTAGAACTGATCTTTGACCGCCACCCAGGCTGCCTTGCCGACGTTCTCGGTGATGACGCTGCGGCCCGGGTGCGTCTCGGTCCCCAGCAGCGGGATGCGGCCGGGCTCAAAGGCAAGCGAGTTGCGGGTGAGATAGTGCCCGTCGCTGAACCAGTCGAACGCCAGGTAGGTCGGCTGGTCGCGCCGGTGGATGGGGGCTGCCGAGCCCGCGTAGATGTAATAGCCGCCGTCGTGGTAGGGCTGCGCGCCAGTGTTGGTGAAGGTCACCTTGAGCCGCACCGCCGGGATTTGTTTGTCGTCGCCCTGGTAGTCGAGCGTGTATTCCTTGGTGATCTTGAGGCCGGTGGCAGGGTCGGTACGCTCGTAGCGCACGGTGTTGCCGTCGCGCGTGCCGGTGTAGGGCAAAGTGGCGTTTTCCCCCGGCTGGCCGAAGCCAAGCGCGCCGATGGGGATCTGCCCGGCGTGGTTGATCTCGACGTTGAGCCCGTTCTCGGCCAGGTGCTCCTTGCCGAGCGGTTCGGCTTCCAGGATGCCGCCGCCCAGGTTGGTGAAGGTCAACCGGATCTGCGGGGTCTCGACCACCATTTTTTCTTCCGGCGCGGTCGGCGCGGGAGCCGGCGCGGCTTCCTTGAGGTCGTTGACGTACTGCGGCGCCCCCGAGGTCAGCAGCGGCGATGGGCCGGGCGCCGGGGTGGACGACGCGCTGGCCACGGCCGGCGGACGCGGCGGGGGCAGCGGATACTTCTTCGAGAAATAATAATACCACCCGACCAATGCGATGATGCAGCAGGTGACGACAACCGTGGCGGTTCTATCCATGAAAAACAGGCGGGCCGGGAGCCCTGGGAAAAAGCGAACGATTCACATAGCCTCAAAAACGGTGTTTGCCAAGGCCGTCCCACCGGAAACAAAGAGTGACAAACCCACCGTTCACGGCAAAAGTGACGCTGCCCGCCCCATGATTTTTCCCGGCCCTTCCATTCCGCGCCTCTTGGCCTGCCTCGTTCTGGCGGGCGTGACGGCTTCCCTGCGTGCGCAGGAAGACCCGGCTGAAAACGGTGCGCGCGTGGAAACCATCGTGTTCGTCCGGCACGGTGAGAAGCCGCCCAACGACGAGGGTCAGTTGACCTGCCAGGGACTCAACCGGGCCCTGGCCCTGCCCGATGTGCTCATCGCCCACTACGGCGCGGCGCAGTTCGTCTACGCGCCGGCGACGACCAAAAAACCGGTGGGCAGCAAGAAATCCGAGACCGAGGGCGGACCGGCGTATTCCTATGTCCGGCCGCTGATGACCATCGAGCCGACGGCGATCCGGCTCGGGCTGCCGGTGGAAACGAAATACGCCTTCGACGAAATCGGCAGTCTCCAGAGCGAACTCACCGCACCCGCGTACCAGCGCGCGACGGTGTTCGTGGCCTGGGAGCACCACCTGCTCGTCCAGCTCGTCAAGCGGCTGCTGAGTGCGTACGGCAGCGACGCGGCGGACGTGCCGGACTGGCCCGGGAGCGACTTCGACAGCATCTACGTCGTGCGCATCCGCACGGAAGGCGGCAAGCACACCGTCACCTTCGCACACGAGCAGGAAGGGCTAAACGGCATGAGCGCGGAGTGCCCGCAGCCACGAAGGCCATAGGCCTGTTTGGATTGCTTCCTCGCCACTTGGTCTCCCTCATCCCGGAGGGGTGGAGGATAGTAGCCGGGGGTACCCTCACCCCCGGAACAGCGACCAAAGAAGGCCGCACCCCGGCAGGGGTGCAGGAAACCCGGCGGTTCCTGACCGGACGCCCCTTGCCCCCGGCTCGCTTCCTGTACCCCTGCCGGGGTAGGATGCTCATGGCATTATGCCGGGGGTGCGGCACCCCGGCTACTGTCCTCCACCCCTCCAGGGTGAGGGAGCCAGCGCAGTGTCGGATCAGACCTGCCAGCGTATGCGGCAGCCTCTCAACTACGGCGCGTTGTCCAGCAACCCCTCGATCCGCTCCAGCACCTCGGGGGTCAGGCGGCCGACCACTTCCAGCGCGCCGAGGTTGTCCTGCAACTGCTCGACACGCGACGCGCCGGTGATCACCGTGCTCACGTTGGGATTGCGCAGGCACCACGCCAGCGCCAACCGCGGCAGGTTGGTGCCCAGTTCGCCGGCCAGGCCCGCGAGCGCCTTGACGGTTTCCAGCTGCTTCTTGGCCTCGTCGCTGTTCATCCGCTCCTTCAGCCACTCGTAGTTTTTGAGCGACGCCCGCGTGTCGCCGGGATCGCCGTCGTTGTACTTGCCCGTGAGCAGCCCGCTCGCCAGCGGCGACCAGATCGTCGTGCCCAGCCCGATGTCCCCGTACAACGGCGCAAACTCCCGCTCCACCTTGTCGCGCTCGAACATGTTGTACTGCGGCTGCTCCATCGTCGGCGTCTCCAGGCCATACTGGCGGGCGACGTTGTAGGCGTCGCTGATCTGCGCGGCGCTCCATTCGGAAGTTCCCCAGTAGAGCACCTTGCCCTGGCGGATGAGGTCGGTCATGGCACGCACGGTTTCCTCGACCGGCGTTTCCGGGTCGGGCCGGTGGCAGAAGTACAGGTCCAGGTAATCGACCTGGAGCCGGCGCATCGCCGCGTGACACGCCTCGACGACGTGCTTGCGGCAAAGCCCCTTCTGGTTGGGCTTGTCCCCACCCCAAAACACCTTGCTCGACACCACGAACTCGTCGCGCGGCCAGCCCTGCGCCTGGAGGATCTCGCCCATGACGATCTCAGCCTTGCCCTGGGCGTACGCCTCGGCGTTGTCGAAGAAGTTGACCCCGCCGTCGAAGGCGGTCTTCATCAACGCGCCGGCGGTTTCCTTGCTGATTTGCTGGGCGAAGGTCACCCAAGCGCCAAACGACAGCGCGCTGACTTTGAGGCCCGACTTTCCGAGGCGGCGGTATTCCATGAGAGGTGGGTTGCGAAGGGTGGGAGACAGACCGTGGACTGTGTCTCCACATCGCACAACCCACAAACCACAAACCTTTTCCTACACCGCGTTTTCCCCTGATCCCGCAATCGGGCAGCACCCTGACGGCCCGTGGGCATCCGGCCCGCGTATATATAGAAGGTTGTTCTTCGGTTACTTCCCAATTTTGCACTCGCACAAACGAGAAGCCTCCCGGCAGACGGAAAGAAACCAGTGGACGCCGCGCCCAGACCCCGGCATTATCCCGCGCGAATAAAAGGGAGCCAAGCTACGACTATAAGGGAAACATGAAATTGAACCGCCAGCCATCCGAATACCCGATCATCGTTCACTCGCATCTCGGATGGGATTGGGTTTGGCAACGACCGCAGCAATTTTTGTCCCGGTTCTCCAAGCGTCACCAGATTCTCTTTGTCGAGGGGCCAGTTCCTTCGGAGGAAGTCACCGAGCCGACCTCCGAACTGCGCGAGGTCACCGAGTTTCCCAACATCACGATCATGCGCTCGAAGATGCCGGCCGACCGCTGGTTCGACGGCGCTTACGTGGACAAGCAGCGTCGCCTGCTCGTGCAGGACCTGCTCGCCGGTCCGCTCGGGCTGCGCTTCCGCGACCCGGTGCAGTGGTTCTACGACCCGATGGCGGTCACGGCGTTCGCCGGGCACATGGGCGAGCGGGCCATCGTGTTCGACTGCATGGACCAGCTCAGCCAATTCAAGGGCGCGCCCAAGGAACTGCTCCGCCGCGAGCGCGAACTGCTCACCATCGCCGACGTGGTCTTCGCCGGCGGCCCCAAGATCGGGCGCGACAAGATCAAGTACAACGCCAACACCCACTCCTACGGCTGCGGCGTGGACGTGAAGCACTTCGGCACCGCGCGCAGCAAGAGCACGGAGATCCCCGCCGACGTGGCGAACCTCTCCGGCCCGGTGTTCGGCTTCTTTGGCGTCGTCGACGAGCGGATGGATTATGAACTCGTCGCCAAGCTGGCCGACGCGCACCCGGAAGGCCACGTCGTGATCATTGGCCCGATGACGAAGGTCGATCCCGCGACGATCCCGCAGCGGCCGAACCTCCATTGGCTCGGCGGCCGCGATTACTCGCTGCTGCCCGCGTACGTGAAGAAGTTTGACGTGTGCCTGATGCCTTTCGCCATCAACGAGGCGACCGAGTACATTAACCCGACCAAGGCGCTCGAATACATGGCGACAGGGAAGCCCATCGTCAGCACGCCGGTTGAGGACGTGGTGCTCCAGTTCAGCGGGGTGGTAAAAATCTCGCAGTCCAGCGAGGAGTTCATCCGGCTCTGCTCCGAGGCAGCGGCGAACCCGGACGCGGCGTGCATCAAGCGTGGCCGGGACCTGGCGGCACGCAACTCTTGGGAGTCCATCGTCGAGGCGATGGAAGGCCACATCGCCGAAGCGATGGAAGTCGAGTTGTCCGAAGCCGCCAGCGGGGCGGCGTAGGCAAAAAAGGGGCTTGTCCCCCGTGCCTGCTTGGCAGTAGAACCACCCGGCGGCGAGGCTTTGGACGCCCCGACACCGACCGGGTGGCTGGCGTAGAGGGCTCCTCGCGTCCGGTGAACACAGAGGCGTCCGCTTCATCTCCAATCGTTATTTCATGGCATTTGATTATCTGATCGTCGGGGCGGGTTTCGCCGGCAGCGTGCTCGCCGAGCGACTCGCGCGGGTTTGCAACAAGAAGGTTCTCGTCGTGGACCGCCG
Organism: uncultured Chthoniobacterales bacterium; assembly: GCA_964245035.1. GTDB lineage: Bacteria > Verrucomicrobiota > Verrucomicrobiia > Chthoniobacterales > SZAS-18 > CAHJWO01. The sequence continues at coordinate 3,295 of CAXTMD010000098.1, read as the reverse complement.
CAACCACATCGCGGGCAACGCCTACGACCACTACGACAACGCCGGCGTGCTCATCCACAAGTACGGCCCGCACATCTTCCACACGAACTCGCGCGACATCTTCGACTACCTCTCGCAGTTCACCTTGTGGCGCGGCTACGAGCATCGCGTGCTCGCCAGCGTGGACGGCCAGTTGCTGCCGATGCCGATTAACCTGGACACCATCAATCAAATGTATGGCCTCAACCTGACGAGCTTCCAGGTCGAGGAATTCTTCGCTTCCAAGGCCGAGAAGCGCGACCCGGTGAAGACCAGCGAGGACGTGGTCGTCGGCAAGGTGGGCCGGGAGCTTTACGAGAAGTTCTTCAAGAACTACACCCGCAAGCAGTGGGGGCTCGACCCGTCGGAGTTGGATGCGCTCGTCACCGCGCGTGTGCCCACCCGCACCAACCGCGATGACCGGTACTTCACCGACAGCTACCAGTCGATGCCGCTGCACGGGTTTACCCGCATGTTCGAGAACATGCTCGACCACCCGAACATCAAGATCATGCTCAACACGGACTACCGCGACGTGTGCGAGTTCGTGCCCTTCAAGGAGATGATCTACACGGGACCCATCGACGAGTATTTCGACTACCGTTTCGGCAAGCTGCCGTACCGCTGCCTGCAGTTCAAACACGAGACCCACGACCGGCCGAAGTTCCAGTCGGCGGCGGTGGTGAACTACCCCAACGATTACGCGTATACGCGTATCACGGAGTTCAAGTACCTGACCGGCCAGGAGCACCACAAGACGAGCGTCGTCTACGAGTTCCCGCAGGCCGAGGGCGATCCGTACTACCCGATCCCGCGCGCGGAAAACAGCGCGCTTTACAAGCGCTACCAGGAACTCGCCGACGAGACGCCGGGCGTGTACTTCGTGGGGCGGTTGGCCTCGTACCGGTATTACAACATGGATCAGGTCGTCGGCGCGGCGCTGACGATGTTCAAGAAGATCACCGGCGAGAAAAACGGCAGCGCCAACGGCGTCCGTGGCACGAATGGCAGCAGCCGGGTGGTCTCGCCCACCCCGGCCGAGGCGGTGCGGGCGTAGGCAGTCGCGCCCATCGCCGCGCCAGCGGCACCATGAGATAGGT
>CAXTMD010000098.1:0-2167 GCA_964245035.1 uncultured Chthoniobacterales bacterium | reverse complement strand
GGAAGCGTCCGGATTTAACACCCGGACGGCGTTGGTCGGCTGGCTGCCGATGGGCGTGCTGGTGGCGTTGGCGCTCGCCTCGGGCCGGTTCTTGGCCGGGTGGCTGTGGATGTGGGCGCTGGCGGTGGCGATCTTCGCCGGCTTCAAGTGGTCCACGCTGGCGGACGCGCTCCTGCACGGCACGCAACCCACCTCACGCTGGCGGCCCTGGCTCTACCTGTTCTGCTGGCCGGGCATGGACGCCCGCGGCTTCCTGGCCGGTCCGGCTCCGCGCCGACCTGCTCCATCTGCCTGGCTCTGGGCTGGGGCCAAGACGTTTTTCGGCGCGGGCCTCCTGTGGGCAGTGGCGCGCACGCTCGGCGGCGGTCTGCTGGCGGGTTGGGTCGGGATGGTCGGACTCATTTTCCTGCTGCACTTTGGTTCGTTCGACCTCCTCGCGCGGTTCTGGCAGAGTCGGGGCATCGACGCGCCGCCGCTCATGCGCGCCCCGGTCCTGGCCGGTTCGCTGGGCGAGTTTTGGGGAAGGCGGTGGAACTCCGGTTTTCGTGACCTGGTGTTTGGCCTGTGGTTCAGCCGGCTCAAGGGACGGTTTGGCGCGCGCACGGCGACTCTGGTGCTGTTCCTTTTCTCGGGCGTCATCCACGATCTGGTCATCTCGCTGCCGGCCGGTGGCGGCTTCGGACTGCCGACCGCTTACTTCCTGTTGCAAGGCGGCGGGCTGCTGGCCGAACATGCCCGGGGCTTTCCCCTCGCGCGCTGGCGCGGACGGTGGCCGGGCCGCGCGTGGACTTGGCTAATCGTGGCCGGATCGGCCGGCGGGCTTTTCCACCCGCCGTTCGTGCGCGGGGTGATCCTGCCGTTTCTACACGCGATCCGCGCCCTCTGACCATGAAGACCCTCGATTCTCTGCTCGACGTGGCGCTCTGGCTGGCGGCAATCGGGCACCTGTGCGTGCTCGGCGCGAGCTTCCAGGTTCCCTACCGCCTCGGCTGGAAGGCAGACTTGCCGAAGCTGACGCCCTTCAACCGCAAACTCTTTTACGTCTACGGCGGATTCACGGTGTTGACGATCTTCTCCTTCGGCGTCCTGACGTTCCTGCTGCACGGCGAGATGCTCCGCGGCGAGCGCGCCGCCACGGCGCTGGCGACCTTCATCGCCGTCTACTGGACCGCGCGGATCGGCGTCGACGCCTTCTACTACGACCACCGCGATTGGCCTGCCGGCCGGCAGTTCGTCGCGGGGCACATCCTGCTCACCGGGCTATTTTGCGCCTTGGCGACGACGTACTGGGCGGTGCCGATCCTGCGGCTGTTCCGTTGAGCAAGGCCGGCCGCCGGGGATCGCTCACGGCGCCGCCGACGGAAGCAGGGTCTGGAACTCGACGCTGCGAAAGGCTCCCCCGAGCAGCCGCGTGTCGCCGTTGTGACTGAGGCTGTCGGGCGAGACGGCGTCCGGAAAAACGAACCGCAGCCTTCCCTTGCCCCGGGCGACGGCCGCCTGCCACAGGGAGGCGGGGATCTGCACGCTCACGGGCCGGAGCCGCGGGGCATTCGGAGGCAGGACGACGGTGCCGAGCGCCTCGCCGTCGAAGTCGATCTCCGTGCGCTGCCGCCCGGTTGTGCCCGGTGCCTGGAAGGAACCCGCGGCGATCCGCACCTCCACCCCTTCGGCGGCCGCGGGCAACGGCAGGGGGCGAAAGCACAGGAGCGCGCTGCGCGTGTCGCTCCAGGCGGTGGTGCCTTCGGAGGGTCCCCAGCCGTAGAAGGCGAATTCCGCGTGGTTGCCACCGACCGCGAAACGGATGCTCGCGCCGGCCGGGTCGAGCTCGGGCAGTGGTTTGGTTTCGAGCCAGAGGCCGTCCAGCAGCAGCAGGCGCGACGGGTCAGGGGCTTCCCCGGCGACGCTGGTGACGACCCAACGTGCGAGGGGCACGGCAGCAGGAACCTCCGCCCGTCCCGCCGCGTGCCGGGCACCGTAGAGCACCTCCTCGGCATCGTTCACCCGGAAACCGTGGCCCTGACGCTCCAGTTCCAGGGCCACGGCGGTCGTGAAGACCCAGTCGCCTGGCGCACGGTCGCCCACGAAGCAGACGGCGTCCTTGGGCAACGCGGCGGCCGCCCGGTCCACGGTGGCGATGAGATTGTAAAGCGCGGGCGTGCACAGGGAG
>CAXTMD010000097.1:0-12334 GCA_964245035.1 uncultured Chthoniobacterales bacterium | reverse complement strand
ACCTGTGCGGGTTGGCCTACATCTGGGGCGCGTTCTACTGGCTGACGGCCGTGACCGTCCCGGGCTGGTTCATCCTCGGGCCGTACATGGCGTGTTACCCGGCAGTGTGGAGCGTGTTTGTCGGCACGCTGGCATGGCCGGGACCGATCTCCGCGCCTGCCGCGGCGGGTTCCTCCTGGCGCGGCGGCCAGCCCGGGAACGGCGGCCTCTTCGTCTGGAATTCCCGGCCCGCCTCCGGTTCGCCGCTGCTGCGCTCGCGGTGGAACCTGTGGTTCGCCTTCCTGGCGGCGGCGTCGTGGGTCGGCTTGGAGTGGGTGCGCGGCTGGCTGTTCTCCGGCTTCGGCTGGAACGACCTCGGCATCGCGCTGCACGGCAACCTGCCGCTGCTGCAAATGGCCGAGTGGACCGGCGTCGGCGGGCTGTCGTTTGTCGCAGCGTTCGTCAACGTCATCGCCGTGGCGACTGTCGCCCGCTTTTTCCTGGAGGTGCGCGCGCACCGGGTCCGGCCGCACTTCGATTTCACGCTGACGCTCGCCGGTCTGATGGTGCTGATCGCCTCCGGGGTGCGGACGCTCAAGCATTCGCACGACGAAATGGCTCAGCCCGGAGCCGCCGTGCCCCTGCGCGTGGCGGCCGTGCAGGCGGCGATCCCGCAGGACGAGAAATGGAACCCCGAACGCGCCGAACGCATCGTCAAGACCTACGAAGATCTCTCCGCCACCGCGCTCGGCACCCGGCCGCAACTCTTGCTCTGGCCCGAGGCCGCCACGCCCTACGGCATGTACGACGCACGCGGGCAGACGATGCAGACCACCTTCGGCATCGCCAACGAAGGCAAGTGCAGCCTGCTGTTCGGCACGCTGGACTTTGACTTTGGCGAGGATGGCCGCGCGGAGGCCGATTACAACGCCGCGATGATGGTCACGGCAGGCAGCCGGCAGGTGCAGGCCTACCGCAAGATTCACCTCGTGCCCTACGGAGAATATTTGCCCTTCCGCAAATCGTTCCCGCCGATTGTGTGGATCGTCGGCGACCAGGTGCCGGGTGATTTTGCCTTCGGCCACGAGCCGACGGTGTTCGAGACAGCCAACCCGGACGTGCGCGTCGCGCCGCTCATCTGCTTCGAGGACGCGCTCGGCGAACTGACCCGCCAGCCGGTCCTGCGCGGCGCGCAACTGCTCGTCAACGTGACCAACGACGCCTGGTTCCAGCGCACCGCCGCCAGCCGGCAGCACTTCAACGAGGCCGTCTTCCGCACGGTGGAAAACCGCCGACCGCTGGTGCGCTGCGCCAACACGGGTGTCACGGCCTTCGTGGACCGCGACGGCCGCGTGACGCAAACCCTGCGCACGCCCGACGGCTCGATCTTCGGGCAGGGCATCCTCGCCGGCGTGGTGGACGTACCCACGGCAGGGTCGCTGACGTTCTACACGCGGCACGGCGACGTGTTTTCGATGGCGTGCGCGACGGCGGCGGGACTGGCGGCGTTTCTGTACGGGTGGCGCAAGCTGCGGCGGCTGGAAATCCGGCGTCGAGGCGGGGAAGGAGCTGGGGCGGCGTGAGTGCGTTCGTGGTTTCGCTGCACGACGTGAGTCCGCTGACGCGTGACGTGTTTACGGCGATGCTCAAGGAACTCGCCGAGGTTGGTGTGACGAAAACGTCGCTGCTCGTTATTCCCAATCATCACCACCGCGGGCACATGCTGGATGACGCTGGTTTTTGCCGCTGGCTGGAAAGCTTGGCCAAGGCGGGGCACGAAGTGGTGATCCATGGTTACTACCATCAACGCCTCCCGAAGGTGAACGAGACCGCGCGGCAGCGTTGGGTCACCGGTGTTTACACGATGGGCGAGGGTGAGTTTTACGACCTATCTTACGACGAAGCTTTTTCTTTGCTCATGCAGGCCAGAGAGGATTTCGCCAAACTCGACATCCCTGCGCCATGGGGCTTCATCGCACCGGCTTGGCTGCTGGGCCCCGCCGCGTCGAAGGCCGTGCATGCAGCGGGCTTTGCTTACACGACCTATCTGACAGGGATGTATTCTATCAGTTGGAAGTTCTACGACAGCCGGATGAATTTCGTTCGTTCGCAATCGCTCGTTTATAGCTGCCGCAACGCTTGGCGACGCACTTGCAGCTTGCTCTGGAACGCCTACTTGCGGCGGCGTTTGCAACCTGCCTCTTTGCTTCGTCTTGGACTCCATCCTCCCGACTTCCGACACGCGTACATCTGGCGCCAAGTTCGGGTCTCCGTCCGCGAGGAAGCCGCGCGCCGTAAGGTAATGACCTACCGAGAATTTTACGATGACCGCTCTCTTTGGTCGTTAGCGGCGCAACGATCCAACGGCATAAAGCCAAAAATAGGCGTCGCCCTCCCATGAAGGCCGATCTTCACCTGCACTCGCGGTTCAGCGCCCGCTCGGCGGATTGGCTGTTCCGGCGCTTCGACTTCCCCGACAGCTATTCGGAACCGCGCACGCTGCACGCCACGTTGCGCACGCGCGGCATGGACCTCGTCACGCTCACCGACCACAACACGCTTGACGGCTGCCTGGAAATCGCTGACCTGCCCGGCGTTTTTCTGAGCGAGGAGGTCACGACGGTTTTCCCCGACGACCGCTGCAAGATCAACCTCCTCGTCTGGAATCTCAACGAGGCGCAACACCGCGACATCGCCAGCCTGCGCGACAACATCTTTGACCTCCAGGATTACCTCGCCGCGCAGGATTTGCCGCACGCCGTCGCCCATCCGCTGCACCGCCTCAACGACAAACTCGACACCGCGCACCTCGAAAAACTGATCCTGCTCTTCCGCGCGTTCGAGGGGCTGAACGGCCTGCGCAACGACCTGCTTAACGTCACCCTGCGCCACCTCCTCGCCGGTCTCACGCCGGAAAAAATCAACGCGATGGCCGCGCGCCACGGCCTCGCCCCGACGCACCCGGAGCCTTGGAAGAAAATCCTCATCGCCGGCAGCGACGACAAGGGCGGCATGTCCGCCGGCAACGCGTACACCGCGGTGCCAGTCGGGAGCACAGCGGCGGATTTCTTCGCCGGGGTCCAAGCCGGCCATGCCACGCTGCATGGTTCCGGTGGTTCGGCGCTGGTCCTTTCTCATGGCCTCTACCAGACGGCCTATGCGTTCGCGCAAGATCGTTTTGTCAAAAAGGCGAAGGACGGCAAAGGACGCCACGGCGAGACGCCCGCGCTGCTGGAAAAGATGTTTGCCCGCTTCATGGAGGGGCAGAACCCGACTGAATTCAGCTTCAGCGACAAACTCGGCTTTCTCGCCCAGGGCATCCTCTCGGGCAAAATCTTCGAGTTGGCGAAGCCCGCGAATGCGTCGCTCTGGAGCGAGTTGAACCGCTACTTCTCCCAGCCCGCTGTCAAGGCGGCCATTGCGCGCCAGACCGCCGGGGTCGCGGAACCGGAGCGCCGCGCGTTCCTCATCGCCAACCTCTTTGCCAACCAGCTCGCGTTTCGATTCTTCAACAAGTTCGTCAAGCAACTCTCGGGCGGCAACATGATGGAAAGCCTCCAGGCCTTGAGCGCCATCGCGCCCATCGCGCTGACGCTCAGCCCCTACATCTACGCGTTCAAGAGCCAGTCGCCGGACCGCCGCTTCCTGGGGCGCATCAGCCGCGAGATCGTCGGCGACCTGCCGCCCGCGCTGCGCAACACCAAGCGCGCGTGGTTCACCGATACGCTGGAGGACGTGAACGGCGTCGCGACCACGATCCAAAGAATGACCGCCGCCGTGCGCGCGGGCGGTCACGACCTGACCGTGGTCACCTCGCGCACCAACATCGACATCGCCGGCATTCCAATCAAGAACTTCCCGCCCATCGGCGAGTTTGAAATTCCCGAGTACGAACTGCAAAAGCTCACGTTCCCGCCGATGCTGGAGATGCTGGACTACATCCAGCGCGAAGGTTTCACGGAGGTCATCATCTCGACGCCCGGTCCTATCGGGATCACTGCGTTGATGGCCGCTAAGACCTTGCACCTGCGCACGGTGGGCATCTACCACACGGATTTTCCGCAGTACGTGCAGATCCTCACGGATGACCATTTCATGGAGTCGCTGGCGTGGCGGTTCATGCACTGGTTTTACGGGCAGCTCGACCTGATCTACGTCAACAGCGAGGAGTACCGCCGCAACTGGATGGACCGCGGCATCGACGGCGAACGCATCAAAATCCTGCCGCGTGGACTCGACACAAAACTGTACCACCCAACGCGGCGCGACCCGGCGTTCTGGACGCGGCGCGGCGCGCGGCCGGGGGAGTTCGTCCTGCTCTACGTCGGACGCGTTTCGGTGGAGAAGAACCTCGACGTGTTCGCCGCCGCCCACGACAAGGCGCGCGCCGCCGGACTGCCCGTGCGTGCGGCCATCGTCGGCGATGGCGTGTACACGAAGACCATGCAGAAGCTGATTCCCGACGCGATTTTCACCGGTTACCTGAGCGGCGAACCGTTGGCAACGGCGTTCGCCTCGGCGGACGCGTTCGTGTTCACGAGCGTGACGGACACCTTCGGCAACGTGGTCATCGAGGCGCAAGCCAGCGGATTACCTGTTGTTGTGTCAGACCAGAAAGGCCCGCAGGAACTCATTGAAAACGGCGTGACAGGTCTCATCACGCGCGGCCTCGACGCCGACGACGTGGCCGATGCAATCGGGAAGCTGGCGCGCGACCCGGCGTTGCGCGCACGGCTGGGTGAGGCGGCGCGGCGGTCGGTGGAGAGCCGTTCGTGGGCGACGGCGGCGGAGAAGTTTTGGGCGGGCTCGCCGGACTAGAGCGTCCGGCCGCGCAGCGGCATCGTCCCGACAGGTCGGGACGGCTCTCCGAGCGGCCCGAAGAATCTCTGGCGGGAACGCCGAGCGACTTGCCATCATCACTCAATCAAATCTACGGACGGCTCGGAGAGCCGTCAGGACCTGTCGGTTTGGAGCCGCTGCGCGGCGGACGCTCACGCCCTGCCCTTCGCGGCCTCGCGCATCCGCGCGAAGTGGCTGCGCGCGCTGCTCTCGGTGGCAGGCGCGTTCAACGCCTGTGTGATGTTCACCATCTCCAGGTGCACCGGGGAGATCTCCTTGAAGAACGTGCTCGGCGCGCACGACACCGCGCTGCCGTACTTCGTGCGGTTCACGCAGTAGGACATCGTCAAGCGCCGCCGCGCCCGCGTGATGCCCACGTACAACAGCCGCCGCTCCTCGTCCACGGTGCCCTCGACGCGCGAACGCTCGTGCGGCACCAACCCCTCCTCCAATCCCACCAGGAACACGAACGGAAACTCCAACCCCTTCGCGGCGTGCAGCGTGATGAGCGTCACCTGCGGGATGGCTTCTTCCTTTTCCTCCTTTTTCTTTTGCTGCCGGTCGCGGTCGAGCGCCACGCGGTCCATGAACCCGCGCAACCCGCCGTCGGGTTGGCGCTGCTGGTATCGCTCCAGGTCGCGCAGCAGGTCGCGCACGTTGATCTCGCGCGCCGTCGCCTCGCCTTCGGTTTTGCAGGTGCGCCGCAGTTCGGCGAAGAAGCCGATCTCGTCGAGCAGCGCACCCGTCACCTTGGCGTGGTCGGCGAACGGCTCCAGCATCCGCGACTCGAACTTGTCCAGCAGTTCGCCGAACGCCCGGAACGCCGCCCGTGACCGCGCGCTGACCGTCTCCAGAAAGCCCTCGTCGTTGATCGCCGCCCACAGGCTCAGCTTGTGGACGCGCGAATAATCCAGCGCACGCTCCACCACCGCGTCACCCAACCCGCGCGGAGGCAGGTTGATGATGCGCAGGAGCATCTGGTCGTCGTCCGTGTTGAGCAGGCAGCCGATGAAAGCGAGCAGGTCCTTGACCTCGCGCTTGTCGAAGATGCTCTGCCCGCCGACCAGCCGGTACGGGATGTTCGCCTCCCGCATCGCCAGCTCGAACACCTTCGATTGCGAGTTCATGCGGTAGAGAATGGCGAAATCGTTCCAATTTCCTGCCTCGCCCGCGGACTTCATGCGGTGCATCTCGCCGATGACGTACGCGGTTTCTTCCGTGTCGGTCGGAGCGGGCACAACCCGCACCTTGTCGCCCGCGCCGTGTTCGCTCCAAAGCGTCTTCGGACGACGGCGCGGGTTGTTTTTGATGAGCGAATTTGCCGTGTGCAGGATCGCGTTGGTGGAACGATAGTTCTGCTCCAGCTTGATGATCTTGGGGTCAGGAAAATGCCGTTCGAACTCCAAGATGTTCGACACCTCCGCGCCGCGCCACCCGTAGATCGACTGGTCGTCGTCGCCGACCACGCAGACGTTCGGCGGCTCACCGTGCGCAAGCATCGAGACGAGGTCGAGCTGCAAGCGATTCGTGTCCTGGAACTCGTCCACCATCAGGTAATGAAAGCGGTCGCGCCACTTCGCACGCGCATCGGCGTGCTCGCGCAGGAGGCGAACGGCGAGCAACAGGAGGTCGTCGAAATCGACCGCGTTCATGCGCTTGAGGTCGGCCTGGTAGCGTCCGAACACTGCGCCGACCAGCGTGTCCTCGCGCGGCACGCCGCCGGCCGCGACCCGCGGGTCGTTTTTGAGCTTGGAGATGAGCGCCTGCGCGGCGTTGGGGTCGAGCTTCTCGTCCTTGGCGGCGGTGCGCGTGATGATCGCACGGATCAGCCCGAGGCAATCACCCTGGTCGTAGATGGAGAAGTTCCCCTTCCAGCCGAGCTTCTCGATGTCGGCGCGCAGGATGCGCACGCACAGCGCGTGGAAGGTGGAGATCGTCAGCTTCTTGGCGGCGTCTGCGTCGTGCAGCATCCCCACCGCACGCTCGCGCATCTCCGCGGCGGCCTTGTTGGTGAAGGTGACGGCGAGGATTTTCGACGCGCTCACGCCCTGTGCCACGAGATACGCGATCCGCGCGGTGATCACGCGCGTCTTGCCGGTACCCGCCCCGGCGAGGATCAGCACGGGACCGGCGGTCTGCGTGACGGCGGCGCGCTGGGCGTCGTTGAGATCGAAAAGGCGAAAGGAAGACATGGCAAACCGACGGGCGGCGATTGTAGCGCGCGCCGCCGCCGGTCTCCACTTCAAAGATGGTCGGAGGTCGCAGTTTTCGCGGTGGTAAGGACTTGGCGTGCGTGCGCGGAAACGTCCGGCCAGAACCGCGCGAAGTCTTCTTGAAAACCTTCCGGTTCGCGCCGGAAGACCTCCACGGCGTTTGCCAGCGGACAGAGCGCCGCCGCGCGCGGGGACAAGCGGCGGCGAATGCGCTCCAAAGCCACACGCACGCCGTCCAGCGTCTGGTACGAGCCAAGCCAGTCCTGTACCGCCATGGCGTCCATCGACTGCTGCACGTTCGGCGGGAACAGCGCACGGTGCGCGGCGGCCAGGTCGTAGAAGCCACGGGTGAATGCTTCGAGCGCGACGCCCGGCGGTCCGTGCGCGGTCCAGTCGCGGGCCAGCAGGTGATCGTAGAGCACATCAACCGCGATGGCCGCGGCTGCCGGACGCAGGCCGACGCCGCCGGTGCTGACCCGCCGGACGCTCGCGCAGACGGCGGGGTGCGCGTCGCTGAAGCTGTCGATGGCCAGATGCAGCGTGATCCCCCGCCGGACGCCGTCAGGAAACCCGCGCGCGACGGTCATCGACACGAGGTCGGCCAGCACGCCGCCGAGTTGGTCGCCGCCATCAGGACCGGCCAGGAGGATGTGCGCGAGCCAGTTCACAGGTAGGAAGGCGGGCGCATCATGGACCCGATGGAAAAACCTTCTGTCATCCTGAGGCGAGTGCAACGAGGCGAAGGACCTCGCCGAAAGGTACTCGGCCGCCTTTCGGATTCAGACCGACTCACCGGTTCTGCGCGGCAGTTGGCAGATGGTACGCGCGTACCCTCCGGCGAGGTCCTTCGACTCGTTGCACTCGCCTCAGGATGACAGAAGGGGGAGTGGTTCGCCCGCACAGAACTCACCCGTTCCAGCCGCTGTGAAACTCCGCCCAGTCCGCCGCACCGTCCGGCGTGTCAGCCTGCGCACGGCGGGCGAACTCCGCAATGACCTGCGGATACAGCGCGTGCTCGGCTTCCTGGATGCGTGCGTGCAGCGTCTCGGCGGTGTCGCCGGGCAGCACCGGCACCGTTTTGCGGGCGATCACGGGTCCGGTGTCCATGCCGAGATCGACGTAATGCACGGTGCAACCGGCTTCCTGCTCGCCGGCCTCCAGCGCCTGCCGCCACGCCGCGAGGCCGGGAAACTTCGGCAGGAGCGACGGATGAATATTGATGATGCGGCGCGGAAAGGCATTTACCGCCGGTTCCTTGAGCAACCGCATGTAACCGGCCAGCACGACGAGGCCGACGCCGTGTTCGCGCAAGACGCGGACGAGTTCGTGCTCACGCTCAGGTTCAAGCTTCGTCTTGAACTTGCCGGGTGGCAGGTGGACCGCTGGCGCGCCGTGTTCCCGCGCGAGCCGCAGGATGCCCGCGTCGGGCACGTCGGAGATCACCACGCCCACACGAACGTCGAGCGTACCGGCGGCGACGGCCGCCGCGATCGCGCCGAAGTTACTCCCCTTCCCCGAGCCAAGCACACCGATGACGAGCGGAGCAGCCATGGTCAGGGCTTCGACGGCTGCAGGGCGGCCACGAGCCGCGTCGTGGAGCGGCCCGGCACCACGGGCACAAACGCGATCCGCGCGTCCACGTCCCGCAGGGCGGCGTGTTCTTCGGCGTTGAGCGTTTCGAGCGTGTAGTCGCCGCCCTTGACGTAAACGTGCGGACGCACCTGCGCGAGCAGGCGCGTCGCCCGTGGCTCCTCGAAGATCGTCACGTAGTCCACGCACGCCAGCGCGGCGAGCACCTCGGCGCGTTCGTCGGCGGGATTGAGCGGGCGGCCCTGCCCCTTCAACGCGCGCACGGACGCGTCGCCGTTGAGTGCGACGGCGAGCGCGTCGCCCTCCTGCCGCGCCGCCTGAAGATACCGGACGTGCCCGACGTGCAGCAGGTCGAAGCAGCCGTTGGTGAACACCAGCCGCCGCCCCGCCGCGTCGAGCGCGTCGCGTTGCGCCGCGAGTTGGCTGGCCGTCAGGATTTTTGTCTGCATGGTCCGGTCAAAGGATGCCCGCGGCCTGTACCACTGGCCAGAGCCGGTCCGCCAACCGCACCTCGTCGTCGAGCGGCAACGGTTCGTCAAACACGTGCTGCGACCAACGTTCCCGGTGCGTCGCCGACTCCCCCGGCGCCAGCGTCACGAGCGGCCCGAGCGTCTCGATCTCCAGCATCTCGTGGTTGGAATACGTCTCGAAGTTGCAGCCGTCGTCGGGATAGCTTTCCCCTCCCCTCGGCGGGGTCACGGTCTTGAAGAAAAACGTGGGGCCGTCCACGTAGCCGGCCCACCCCTCGGCGAGCGCCAGCCCGATCTTGGTCGAGAGGCTGTCGGGCTCCTGCCGCAACGTGACCAGCCGCGTGCCGAACCGCCACCGCGCGTCGCCAAGGGCGGTGTACGGCCAGACCACGAGCCGGCGGTTGGGCAGCAAATCGCGCGGGTGTTCGCCCAGGGGCGGCTGCGGGATGACCTCCGTGCCGCCGGGGCGCATGACCGTCAACGCCCACGGCGCGAGCGAGACCGGTTCGGGCGAACGGTTCGTGACGGTATGATCCGCCGTGAGCACCGGTCCGCTTTCGGCGAGCGTCAAGACAAGCGTTTTTTCCAGCCAGCACGGCTCGAAAGCAGCGTTGCGCAGCATCACCTGGTTTCCTGCCAGGGTGTGTTCAACGGGACCATTGTCGAGCGTGTACGTGCGTTCCAAGTCCTCCGGCGCGGTCCAGAAACGGTGGCCGCCACGGATTTTCCACTCGCTCTCACCGCTGCCGCCGAGTTGTTCGTTGTACTGCTTGAAGAGGTTTTCGCCGTCGGGCAGCGTGCGGTAGGAAAGCACGCGCGGCCCCACGTCGAGCGTGATGACCGCCTCGGCCTCGGCGTTGAACAGCCGGACGTTGCGCCGCCAGCCGGCAAAGGGGATGATCTCGGTGGGCATGGGTTACTTGGTCGGCCGCACCTCGTCCAGCAACTCGGGCCGGCTGGTCAGCAGATCGGTCAGGCCCTCGATGGCCCGCAGGGTCGGCGGGCTGATGTGGTGTTCCATGCCTTCGACGTCGTGGAAGATCACGTCGTCGGGCAGGCCGAGCAGCTTGAGGAAGTCGGTCAGGAGTTGGTGGCGGCGGGTGATGTTGCGCGCGAGCGTTTCGCCGGCGGTGGTCAACACGAGGCCACGGTATTTTTCGTACTTGAGCAACCCCTCGGAGTCGAGCCGCTGGACCATGTTGGTCACGCTCGCCTGGCTGATGCCCAGGCTGCCGGCGATGTCCACGACGCGGGCGTAGCCCTTGGTGTTGATGAGTTCGAGGATGCGCTCCAGGTAGTCCTCCACCGCGGAACTGTTGCGCATGGCGGCCGCGCTGACCGGCGGAGCGCTGGAGGTTTTGTCGGCCATGGGGGTCGGCTTATCTAGCCGTTGGCGAACGCGTTCGTCAAGCTCAGGCCAGCACGGCGCGTACGGGGACGCAGGAACCCGCGGACAAATCCGGATCCAAATCACCGGCCCGTCAGCGGCTCTGTTCGAGCATCCGCAGGATCGGCTTCTCGGCCCGCGCGCGGATCTCCTCTGGCATCGTGATCTCGGGCGAGAGGTTTAGCAGCGCGTCGTGGAGCTTTTCGAGCGTATTCATCTTCATGAACCGGCAGTCCGCGCACGCGCAGTGATCGGTCGGCCCGGCGATGAACAATTTGCCCGGCACTTCCTTGCGCAAGCGGTGCAGCATCCCGGCCTCGGTGACGATGATAAAAGCGTTCGCCTCGTGGTCGCGGCAGTAGGAAACCATCTTCTCCGTCGAGCACACCTCGTCCGCCAGCAGGCGCACGGCGAACGTGCATTCGGGGTGCGCCACCACCGGGGCTTCCGGATACTGGTCGCGGATGCGCTCGATACTCTGGCGGGTAAACTCGACGTGCACGTAACAGTTTCCCTGCCACAGGTCCATCTTGCGGCCGGTTTTCTCCATCACCCAGCCGCCGAGGTTCTGGTCGGGCACGAAGAGGATATTGCGGTCCTTGGGCGCGGCTTCGACGATCCTGATCGCGTTGCCGCTGGTGACGATCACGTCGCTGAGCGCCTTCACCCCGGCGGAGCAGTTGATGTAAGCGATGACGTAGTAGTTCTTTTCTCGGTTGCGCTCGAGGAAGGCGGCGAGCTTCTCGGGCGGGCAGGACTCGGACAGCGAGCAACCGGCGTCCAGGTCGGGCAGGAGGACGGTCTTCGTCGGGTTGACGATCTTCGCGGTCTCGGCCATGAAGTGCACCCCGCAGAAGACGATCACGTCGGCGTCAGCCTTCTGCGCGTGGTAGCTCAGGCCGAGCGAATCGCCCACGTAGTCGGCCACGTCCTGGATTTCGCCCACTTGGTAGTTGTGGGCCAAGATGACGGCGTTGCGCTCCTTTTTCAGCCGCAGGATGGCGGCGGCGAGGTCGGTGCGTGAGGGGGTGTCGGCGGTGAAGCCCGCGGCGCTGGCGGGCGGTTGAACGGCGGTGTTGAGGGCAACCATGGGCAGCGCGGGGCGCGGATTGGAGTTGTTTGTATTGTACCACAGAAACTCTCCGTGTACTTCTGCCGTTCGCTATGAGACTCGGATTCATCGGTGCGGGCAAGATGGCCACGGCCATCGCCAAGGGGGCGGTGGCGGTGGGGTTGTGCAAGCCCGTTGAACTGACCGGCAGCGCGCGTTCGGCGGAGACGCGGGATCGCTTCGAGACGGAAACCGGCGGTGGCACGGCCACGTCGGACAACGACGCGGTGTTCATCCACAGCGAGGTCGTATTCCTGTGCGTCAAGCCCGCGGACGCGTGCGCAACACTGCGTCAGCACGCCGCGGCGACCTGGGAGTGTCCGTTCGTCGTGTCGGTGGCGGCGGGCGTGGCGTTGGCGGACTTGCAGGCCGCCGCCGGCGCGCAGACCGCGGTGGTGCGCGCCATGCCCAACACGCCGTGTCTCGTCGGCAAAGGAGCCACGGCCTACGCGCGCGGCGCGACGGTCACGGACGAACAGGCCGCCGAGGTTGAGCGGATCTTCGCGGCGGTGGGTGACGTGCACGCCGTGCCGGAAAGTTTGATCGACGCCGTCAACGGCCTGAGCGGCAGCGGACCGGCGTACGTTTACCTGGTCATCGAGGCGCTGGCGGACGGCGGCGTGCTCATGGGTCTGCCGCGCAAGCTGGCGGCGTCGCTGGCGGCGCAAACGGTCCTCGGCGCGGCGGAGACCGTCCGCCAGACCGGCCGCCACCCGGCGGAACTGCGCGAGGCCGTGGCTAGTCC
>CAXTMD010000096.1:0-12452 GCA_964245035.1 uncultured Chthoniobacterales bacterium | reverse complement strand
CCTCTCCGACGGCGCGGAGGACACGAACCACAACGGCATCGTGGACCTCGCGATCATCGATCGCAACCGGACCGACGCGAACGGCAACTTCGTGGTGCTGGGAACCTTCACGGGCCCCACGCAGTTCCTGACGGTGCAAGGCTCGACGAGCGCCTATGCAGCAGCGGTCGGCCCGGTAAAGGGCGCATTGAAGACCCAGACGAAGGTTGTCAACGGCCGGAAGGTCACGACCACGACCACCACGACGGTGAAGAACCAGGCTGCCTCGACCGTGCCACCGGCGGCGACGTTCTACTATCTCGACTTCTGCTACCAGTACCGCGAGCCGGTCAACGGCAAGACCTACGTGTCCACCGCGCTCGACAAGACGCGGCTGAACGCCGTGTTCCGTCCTGGCGGCGGGTTCCGCGCGGACGGACTCGACGTGGTGTGGCTGGAGACCGACCCGCGCCGCTTCAGCACGAGCGGCGACGGTCTGCCCGACGGCTGGAAGGTGGCGCACGGCCTCGACCCGTTCGACGACGGCACGATTGGCCACTACAACCTGCACACCGGCAAAGTCATCGCCAACACGAACAACGGACCCACCGGCGACCCGGACGGCGACGGGGTAGACAATTACCACGAGTACCTCAACGGCACTGACCCGACGGTGTCCAACACCGCCGCACCGCCGCCCGCTGGCTCCATCACGATTGGTCCCGCGCCCGCGAGCGCGCAGGTGACCTATGGCGCGGCGACCAACGACAAGGCATTCACGGATTGGACGGCCAACGACCTCATCGCGCTCTCGTATTACGACGGCGTGGGACCGAACAACAGCGGCTCGGACGTTTACCACGCGTACGACGGCTACGACACCTCGCGCGATCTCGTGGCGTTCTATGCGCACGACGGCGGCGCCCCCTCGGCGGGTGGCGACGGGGACTTGTATTTCCGCGTGGACCTGCACGACCTCCAGGCGTACGCCGAGCAAGGTTTTCTCGATGTCTACGTGGCGATCAACGTGGGCAACCCGGGCGTGGGCGAGCGCGTGCTGCCCGACGACGTGGACACGCTGACGAACATGGGCTGGCAGGCCGTCGTCGCCTGCTACCAGACGGGCGTCGGCACCGTCTACGTGGACACCAACCCGAACAAGAACACCACTGGCTTCGGCCAGACGCTGACCGACTACGGCGTGGTGTCGCGTCCGCAGGGCAGCACGAGCGGCTTCCTGAAATCCTACTACAACTCGGACCTCGACTGCGTGGAGTTCTCGGTCAGCCGGCAGGCGCTCCTCGACGCCGGTTGGGGCGGTGATCCTACCACTCTGTTCTACCAGGTCTACACGACCAAGGACGGCACGTCGGACAACCCCGTCGGTGCGGGCAATATCGGTGGACGCTCCGACATCCGCGATTGCATCTACAACGACTACATCGCCTCCGACTACTACGCCGACCAGGCCGCGCTCGCCGGCACCGGCAGCGTCCTGCGCAACTGGTGCGGCCTGAAAGCCGGCAATGACCGCGGCAAGAAGGTCAAGGTTGTCTCGATGGTCCACGGCAACCAGCCCATCCTGCCCGGCAGCACGACGCAGGACCTCATCAACAACAACGCCGGCGCGGGCTACTATCGTCCGCTGGACGTGCACCAGGCCTACGGCGTGCCGCTGACGATGCACATCACGCCCACGCTAGCCTCGGCGATCCAGTGGGCGGCGGTCGATCCGGCGTCCGCACAGACCTACCGCGATGGTCCAGCGCTGAACGCCCGCATCGCTACGCTGGCCGGCAACGGATTGGTGGACCTGCTCGGCAGCACGTTCTCCGACCACGTCCTGCCGTACTTCGACGCGTCGCTGACGGCCGACAACGTCGCGCTGGCCAATGAGTTCCTGACGAGCATCTACGACACCGCACCCTCGGGGCAGGTGTTCTGGACCCCAGAGCGGGTCAGCAACGACGGCGTGCTCGCCACCGTGGCGAGCATGGGCTACACGCACACGTTCATCGACCAGACCCGGCACGTGGAGAAGTGGTTCGGTCGCGCCTCCGAACTCGGCACGGACGGCTACCGCCTCAACCGCATCAACGGCACGAACTGCTTCGTCATCAACGACGGCTTGAGCCCGTACCTGTTCGAGAACGACGATAATGGCTTGCCTATCCTCCTGCGCGACACGCTGCTGACGATGGCGCGCTCCACGCAGCAGGACCAAGTCGTCGTGTTCATGAACGACTGGGAAAACTTCGGCACGAAGGCCAACGCCGACGCGTACGACAAGAACATCCGCTGGCTGGCCAGCCACCCGTGGGTGCAGATCGTCACGCCTGACCAGATCGTCAACGGGCAGGTGGACACCAGCGTGCCGCCGGACGGGGCGGGGGATGCCTTCGGCGTCGTGGACCGCGGCACCGGCCTGGCGCTGCCGCTCGTCGCGCAGGACTTCATCGACCACGCGACGGAGGAAAGCTACGATCACTGGTACTACGGCTCCGCCTACGAGGAGAGCCTGGCGAATAAGACCTTCAACATCCGGCCGGGCGTGCCGATGCCGGTGACCTTCGGTCTGGAAGCGGGTGCGAACGCCTCCGGGATCGCGTCCGGTGCCTGGGCCAAGGTCGGGACGATCCCGCGCGGCAACCTGCTCAAGCTGGCGCGGGGCGTCTACCATGCGTCGCTCTTCGAGACGGCTTTCCACAACAACACGAGCAACACGCTCGATAAGTTCAGCACCGGCGCATACATCTACCCGGACACGACCTACATGACGCTCGCGGACTTTGCCGCGCAGCCGCAGGCGCAAACGCGCGAGACGGCGATCCTGGCACGCGTCGCGGCGTGGGCCACGTCGGCGGCGGGCGGCGCGTACCAGAGCGCGGCGGTGGCCGAGGCGGCAGACATCGACCTGGACGGCGAACCCGAATATCTCCTCTACAACGACCGGCTCTTTGTGGTGTTCGAGCGGTTGGGCGGGCGCATGACCGGCGCGTGGATTCGCGACCTGGACACGAACGCCATCTACCAGGTCGCCGGCAACTACCTGAGCGCGCCCGGCGTGACCGACGAGACGGAGGGCAGCACGAACGTCGCCAACGGCGCGCCGGCGAGCTACCGCACGTCGGGTTTCAAGGATTGGTACG
Organism: uncultured Chthoniobacterales bacterium; assembly: GCA_964245035.1. Classification (GTDB taxonomy): domain Bacteria; phylum Verrucomicrobiota; class Verrucomicrobiia; order Chthoniobacterales; family SZAS-18; genus CAHJWO01. The sequence goes on along the minus strand of CAXTMD010000096.1, from coordinate 9,324 downwards.
CGCAAACCTCCGCCACCAGCGGCACGAACACGTACGTCAACAACCTGTACTCTGTGACTCAGGCCGGTACGGGGACGGGTTGGACGATCACGAGTTCGGACGGGTCCATCCAGAAGACGATCACCCTCGCGGCGCTCAAGACGCAGTTGGAGGCGGCGTACACGCTCGGCGGCGGGTTGACCGGGCTCTACGTGCGCTTCGGCCTGTCGCCGAACCTGTACGACCTGCTGCTGCGCGGCCAGGCCGGCCTGAGCGGGATCGTGCCCGACCCGGACGGCGCGGGGTTGAACCTGTTCGACACCGCGGGCGGCACGACGGTGCGCGCCTACGTGCGCTACGGCGGCGGCAGCTACAACGCCGCGTACAACGGTGCCGCGACCGACCGCGACAGCAGCGTGGCCTTCACGACGGTGAACATGCGCAACGAAGCGCAGACCCAGCAGGTGGAGATCAGCGGCGGCACGACGATGCGCTTTGCGCTCGGTTTCCAGACGGGTTCGACGAACACGTACAGCAGCGCGGGCGACGGCATCCCCGATTGGTGGAAGCTGAAGTACGGCCTCAACCCGAACGGCCCGGCGTCCGTCAGCGGTCCGAACGCCGACCCGGACCGCGATGGCCGCAGCAACCTCTCCGAGTATCTCTTCGGCACGAACCCGCTCGTGGCGGACGCCGGACCGCTGCTGACGGCGGCGAAGGGCGCGAACGGTGCCGTGAACGTGACGTTCCCGACGATCACGAACCGCGTTTACACGGTCCTGTATTCCAACAGCCTGACCGGCACGTTCCAGACGCTGGCGAGCGGCATCGTCGGCACGGGCAACAGCGTCACCGTGACGGACGACGGCAGCGTCACCGGCACCGCGCCGCGGAGCACGACGCAACGTTTCTACAAGCTACAGGCCAATGTTCCCTGACCTTCACGAACTCTCCCCCATGTTCACCTCCGTCCGTCGATCCTTGCGCCGGGTCTTGGCGTCGCTGTGCCTCGTCCTGACGTGGATGTTGCTGTCGGCCCCCGCGTGTTACGCGGCCATCGCTAATGCCTGGCACATCCCGGATGATTCCTCCGATCTTGCACCCACGCACGGCAACGTCGCCACGCACATGCGCGATCCCGAGTTCGAGATCAACCAGGGCACGACGGTCACGTTCTACACCGGCGTGCAGAAGTACAACAACGCCTTCGGCACGGCGAACCAGACCGGGGGAACGCTCTACGTCAAAAAAGCGACGGCCTCGGCGTGGACGGCTGCGGCGCTCGGCTACGACAGCGACAACAATAACAACCAGTTCTGGAAGGCCACTTACACGTTTTCCGCCGCCAATGGCTACACGGCCGACGACGTGATCCAGTACTACTTCGCCCTGACCTTCGACGCCACTGGCGGTGGCTCGTCGCAGGTGACGACCACCTACCTCTACGGTGGCAAAGGCGACGCGGACGGCGGTCCGGGTGCCGGGGCGACGGCCACGCAGTCCGTCGCGCAAGCGAAGCCTTACAGCCTCCGCGACCGGGCCGCGTACATCTACCACGACAACAACCGCGTCATCAGCGGCGGCAACGTGACGTTTACCACGGAGGTGGGTTACCTCAGCAAGGACGGCAGCCAGCCTGCCGTCACCAACGGCGCGCTCTACTACACGACCGACGGCACGGCGCCGGCCGGTTCGCTGGGCACCGCGTCGAACAGTTCGACCACGGCGGTGAAACTCGCCTACGACCACGCGGGCAACAACAGCAGCATCGCCGGCAACTCGATGTACTGGACCGCCACCGCCGCGCTGCCCACCTACACGACGATCAACTACAGGATCGGGTTGTGGAACACGTCCAATAACGAGGAAAAGTTCGCCGACTACAACACCAACGGCACCAATGGCGCGACCTTTTCCTTTTCCAACGGCGTGCTCGGCGATCCTGTGCTGACGGTCAACGGCGTCAGCGCCAACTACACGACGACGCACGTTTTCGCCAACGAGATCAACGGCGACCAGATCCCGCTGACGGTGTTCTTCAATCCGAATGCGCAGAGCGTGGACGCCAGCACCGTACAGGTTTACACGAACCTCAACCGGCGCGATTACGCCACGCTGGCCTACACGGACAGCTTCGGCCTGCCGACCCAAGAGGGCATCGAGCCGATCAGCGGCGACCTCGTCGGCACGGACGACAGCCACTACTACAAGGCCTACGCCATGTCCGGCGCGAGCGGCGGCTACCAGACCACCCTCTACGCCAGCAAGACCGGCGCGTACCGCCTGACAGCGCGCTACAAGCTCGTCGGCGGCACAAACTGGATTTACTACACGTCCGGCGGGCGGCGGGACCACGCCGTCGTCGTGTCACCGTCGCAGGCGCGCGACATCCGGCTCTACGAACTCAACGTGCTCAACGTCAACGCCACAGGCGACCAGCCCGGCCAGCGCAGCACGTTCCCCGACCTTTCCGACACCAGCAAACGGTTCAACGTCCAGAACTATCTCAAGGGCCTCGGCAACAACTGGGTGTGGCTCCAGCCGATCCACCCCGACGGCATCGACGGACGCACGACCAACCCGGACACGAGCGATTCGCAGTACGGCGATTACTACAACGTCGGCAGTCCCTACGCAGTGAAAAACTTCTTCGAGGTGATGCCGCTGATGGGCAAGAACTTCACGGGTGCGGAGAGTTTTGCCACGGCCGCCGCCGCCGCCGCCAACGATCCCAACCCCGTCCCGCCGAGCGATCCGTCGTACGCCAGCAGCCCGCGCGGTTTGGCCAAGAAAGACTTCGCCAACTTCGTGGCGGCGGCGGACTCCGCCGGGGTCGGCGTGATGCTCGACGCGGTGTTCAACCACACTTCGTTCGACGCGGAGTTCGGCCTCAACGGCACCGCCCTTTTTTCGCCGACGAGCGGCGCGGGTTACAACAGCACCATCGAAAACTACGAGGCGCGGTTCTACTCCAACACGAGTGACTACGCCCTGCGTGCCAGCGGTGCCTCCAGCGTCGCGCTCGCGCCCGACCGCACGGACTTCGGCAAGTTCGTCGACGTACACGACGTCTACTTCGGCACCTATTCTGCGCTGGTGGATACTTCCTCCGACCAGGGTAACTACACGAACGAGGGCGACCAATTCTTCGGCTACTTCGGCAACGCGGCGTACCCGAACGGCGATCCGAACTGGAACAGCATCGACTTCACCTCCAACGGCGTGAATAACAACATCACGCGCAACACCTGGGTCTACTTCGCCGCGTACGTTCCCTATTGGCTCAGCCAGACTGGCCACGTCGACGCGAATGGCAACCTCGTCGGCAACAGCACGAGCACCGATCCTGCCGCCCGGCTCGCGGCCGACAGTAAAGGCATCGACGGAGTGCGCTGCGACTTCGGCCAAGGGCTGCCGCCGCAGGAGTGGGAGTACATCATCAACGTCGCGCGCTCCTACAAGTGGAACTTTGTGTTCATGACCGAGTCACTCGACGGCGGCGCGGTCACGTACCGTTCCAACCGGCACTTCGACATCCTCAACGAAAACATCGTGGACGCCTACCAGGGCGCGAGCACGGCGCAGAACTACCGCGACATCTTCGACGCGCGCCGCTCCAGCTACGGGCAGAGCCTCGTCCTGATGAACGGCACCTCGCAGGACGAGCAAACGTACAGCGACCCCTACCAGGGCCTGATCCGCTACATGGTCAGCGGCACGATCGACGGCGTACCCATGATCTTCTACGGACAAGAGGACGGGATTTCGACCACGTACGGCTTCAGCCACTACGAGGCAAACTTCGGCAAGGAGATCCCGCATTTCAAGGAGTTCAACTCGCTCGCTCCCATCCTGTCGACGCTGGGCAGCGATCCCAGCCAGAATAACCTGACCTACGCTCTCCAGCAGCTTTACCCCGACTACGCGGCGATCGGGCAAGCGCGCGGGTTCAGCACGGCGTTGCGCTCGTCCAGCCGGTACTACCTCAACCAGACCGACAACAGCATCCAGCAGAACATCTTCTCCGTGGCGAAGTACGATGCGGCCAACGCCTCGCCCGGCGTCAGCGACGTGGAGTTTTGCTTCGTGAACCTCGACCGCAACAACAACCAGGCGGGCAACTACAACGTCAACGTTTCGCTCGACGGCACGAACAACGCGTTCGGCATCCAGAAGGGGCGCTATTACAACGTCAGGAACATCGCCGCCTACCTGGGCAAGGATGGCAGCCGCCGCAACAACTATCTTTTCCCTACCAACCGGACCGGGGACGACCTGCTCGCCAACGGCCTGTACGTTGCGCTCAACAAGGTGCCCACCGATACCGTGCCGTCGGCGAACGACGGCTGGGTCACGGCTCCCTTCGAGGCGCAGTACCTCAAGCTCTACGACGTGACCCCGCCGCCGACGCCAGGCTCCGCGCCGGTCTCCACCAAGGGCTATGGCTTGGGCAACAGCGTGACCTTCAACTGGTCGGCCGTCAGCGATCCATACGGCGGGATCTCGGGCTATCGCCTGATCGTCAGCACGGACGCCGCCGGGCAGAACGTCGTCTTCAACGGATTGGTGGGCAACGTGACCAGTTACACGCTGACCGGCGTGTCCCCCGGCCAGAAACTCTACGCGCGCATCGACGCCGTGAACAACGCCGGAGTGGAGGGCGCACCGAGCGCGTTCAGCGCGGCCGTGCCCGTGCTCGACCCCAACGGCGACGCCGACGGCGACGGCCAGACGAACGCCGCCGAGGACCTCGCGGGCACAAACCCGCTCGACGCCGCCTCCGTCCTGCGCATCACGAGCGTGGTCCGCAACGCGTCCGCGCACACCGCGCAAATCACCTGGAGCAGCGTGGCGGGCAAGCAATACGTCGTCGAGGCTACGAGCGATCTCGTTGCGGGCACGTACACCGCTGTCTCCGGGACGGTGACGGCGACCGGTGCAACGGCGAGTTACACCGACACGCTGACCGGCGCGAAGCAATTTTACCGTGTCCGCGTGGTTCAGTAAACCGTCTACCTACGACGGACGTTAGGCCGCGGGCAACGCCCTTGCTTTTCCGTGGGGGCGAACTTACAAAAGGACTCCGCTCCCTTCCTCCGCGTGCGGCGTTCGCCCGCAACTTCTTCTCCATTCCCCTTGAGCTTCTTTTCGCATCTTCGTTTGGTTCGTTTCCGTGTGGTCGGTGGGTTTGCCACATTGGCCAGCTTGTCGTTGCCGCTGGCGGCCTCCGCCGCTACCGCGGGCACGGACAACGCGGGCAACTACACCTCGGGTTGGACCAACGGTAGCAACGGTGGCACGGGTTTCGGCGCTTGGGATTTGACCAACAACAACGACGGCACGTCGCACTTTGCCGGGTATTTCCTCGGCGACTCGTCGGCCGGCGCGGGCAACATCAACACCGGCGGTCAATCGTTCGCCATCTACGCCAATCCGTCGTCGGCTTACGCGGTGGCAAGCCGGGCGTTTGCCGGAACGTTGGACGCCGGGCAGGTGTTCTCGATCCAATTAGCGGCCAGCTACACCAACGGTTCAAAGGGGATCAATCTCCTGAATAGCGACCGCACGCAGGTGTTCAACTTCAGCGTGGGCGACGGCAGCCTGAACAACACGCCGTACAGCTTCTCCTACAAAGACAGCAACGGCACCACGGTGCCGATCACGGCCTTCAGCTACCATCCGGATGCGGTCTTCGCGCTGAGTTACACTCAGACCAGCGCGAGCACCGGCGCGGTCACGGTCACCGAAACGTCTGCGAGCGCGTCGTCTTCGGTGTCGTTCACCGATACCTTCTCGACGACGGATGCGTTGGCCTCCTTCCAGTTGTTTGATTCGAACACCGACAACGGCGCGAACCAGAACAACCTGTACTTCAACAATCTCGCGGTGGCCGTGCCGGAACCTGCCACGGTTCTCGGTGGCTTTCTGCTGGTCGGCAGCGGCGTTTTTGTGTCCAACCGGCGGCGTTGCGCGGCTTGAATGAAACTCCCCCTCGTTGTCCTCGCGTTGGCGGTCGCCGGTCCCTTGCGGGCCGCGCCGCCGGACCTCGCCAGCCGGCAGGTTCCCACCTGGGCGGCAGACGCCGTTTGGTACCAAATTTTTCCCGAGCGGTTTCGCAACGGCGACCCGAAAAACGATCCCACCCGCGCCTCGCTGGAGCCACCGGTGCGGGCCGACAAGGACTGGCAGGTGTCGTCTTGGACGGCCGATTGGTACGCGCGCGACGCCTGGGAGACGGCGGAAGGGCCAAACTTCTACCAGCACGGCGTCTTCGAGCGGCGCTACGGCGGCGATCTCCAGGGCGTGCTCGACAAGCTGGACTACCTGCGCGATCTCGGCGTCAACGCGCTCTACTTCAACCCGCTGTTCTACGCGCGGTCGATGCACAAGTACGACGGCAATTCGTACCACCACATCGACCCGTACTTCGGGCCGGACCCGGCGGGCGACTTCGCGCTGATCGGCCGCGAGACGAGTGACCCGGCGACGTGGCAGTGGACGGCGGCGGACCGGTTGTTCCTACGTGTCGTCAGGGAAGCGCACGCGCGAGGACTGCGGGTGATCCTCGACGGTGTTTTCAACCACACGGGGCGGGACTTCTTCGCGTTCAAAAACCTCCAGGAAAAGCAGCAGGACTCACCCTACAAGGACTGGTACGTGGTCCGCTCGTTCGACGATCCGACCACTGTGCGCAACGAGTTCAACTACGCCGGCTGGTGGGGGCACAAGACCCTGCCCATCTTCGCCTCGGCGAAGGACGGCCACGATCTCGCGCCCGGGCCGAAGAAGTACATCTTCGACGCCACCCGCCGCTGGATGGACCCGGAGGGCAAGGGCAACCCGGCCAACGGCATCGACGGCTGGCGGCTCGACGTGGCCGACGAGCGGCCGGTGGAGTTCTGGGCGGAGTGGAACGCGCTGGTGCGCCGGATCAACCCGCAGGCGTACACCACCGCCGAAACCTGGAAGGACCCGAAGCCGCTGATCAAAGACGGCGGCTTCTCGGCGACGATGAACTACTTCGGCTTCGCCATCCCGGTGAAAGGTTGGCTGGCCGACAACCACCTCACGCCGACGCGGTTCGCGCGCCAGCTCGACACCCGCCGCAACGCGCTGCCCGCCGCCGACGCGTACGCGATGCAAAACCTCATGGACTCCCACGACACCGACCGGTTGGCGTCCATGGTCGTCAACGGCGAGCGGATGTCCTACCAGGGTCAGGGGGCGGACGCCGTGGAATACAACTCTCACAACGACCTGCGCGAGGCTCCCGGCTACCTCATCCGCCAGCCCGACGAACGCGACCGCGCCGTGCAGCGCCTGATCGTGCTCGCGCAGATGACCTACGTCGGCGCACCGATGATCTACTACGGCGACGAGGCGGGCATGTGGGGGGCGCACGATCCCGACAACCGCCAGCCGATGGTCTGGGAAGATTTGCAGTACGCGCCGCAGACGCACGACCCGCGCGACGCGGCGGGCGAGGAGGAACCGCAGCCGATTGCCTTTGACAAGGAACTGTTTGGTTACTACCGCGACGCCGTCGCTTTGCGGCGCACGCACCCGGCGTTGTGCCGAGGAGACTACACGCTGCTCGACGCGGACGATCAGGCCGACGCGCTGGCGTTTTCGCGGACGACCGACAAGGAAAGCCTCGTGGTGGCCATCAACCGCAGCAACGATCCGCAAACGCTCAAATTGCATGTGCCTCCAGTGATGTTGGCCAAACCCAAGCTGGTGTTTGCCACGCCCGGAGCGCAGGCGGCGGAGATCAGGCCCGGCGGGGACACGTTGAGCATCGTGCTGCCGCCGCTCGCGGGGATCGTGGTTGGCGGCGGGGATTAACGGCCGCACACGAGATCGGCTTTCCGAACAGGCAACGCAGTTGCCGGTCGTTACGGCGGGTAGGAACGCCGCTGCGCGGCGAGCTACGGCTTCTGCAACACCTGGAAGCCGTTGAAGAACACGTCGCTGGTCTCGCCGTTGCGGTCAAACAGGCAGAAGCCTCCGATGGCCGCGCCGGGCGTGCCCGCCAGCCTCCGGCCGTCGAGATGGTAGGTTTTCCGGGAGGAAAGCACCGTGACCTCCAGGTTGTACGTGTCCGCCGTCAGCAAACTCACCGTCACCGCCAACCCGGCGTCGGTGAAGGGAACGTCGAGCTTCTTGCGGCCGTCGCCATCGCGGACCACGTACGCCCCCTCCGCCGGAAAGTAGCCGAACTCGAAACGCGCGCCCCTGTCGTAATCGTCGGTGCTCGCGCCCGCGGCGTCGGGCAGCAGCGTCACGCCGCACGAAGGGGGTTCGGGGCTGTCGGCGTCGAATTTGCGCACAAACGTCCCGTGCTCCAGCAGGAGCGAAAACGCCTGCCCCGCCCGCAGGGGCTGGTCGAACGCCCGGAACGCCGCCGCCACCTCGAAGCTCGTGCCGTTGGCGTAGACGCCGAACGCCTTGCCGTCCTCGGCGACGCCGTTGAGGTCGGACTTGTCAGCGGTGTTCGCCACGTAGAAGCCGGCGTGCGAGCGGCCGCCGCTGCCGGTCTTCGTTTGCAGGTTCCATTTGCCGAACCCGTTGCCGCCGTTCTTGCCGGACGACCAGCCCGGCTTGTAATCCTCCTGGCTGGCGTCGTCTTGGCTGACGATCTCCAACGGAACACAAACCGCCGCGGACGCAGCGCAGAGGACGAGGGCGGCGGCGAGGAGCGTTTTCTTCATCAGGCGTCAAACGGACGGTGAACTTTTCCCCGCGGATGGGCAACGGGGAAAGTCATCCTGCTGCCACGGCGCGGCTCAGCGGCTGCCGGGCGTCGGCGAAGCGGCCGCGATTTCCTCGGCGGCAAGTCCGTCTCGGAACGATTTCCAGGTGTCGTTCGTGACCGACTCCAACTGCGAGAGCTTGTGCTCGGCGTCGGCGCGTTGTGCTTCGAGACCGGCGAGTTCCTGCTTGCAGGTGCGCAGCGTCTCGGCGGATTGGCCATCGATCTTGGCGAGTTGTTCGCGCAGGCGGTTGATCTTTGGCTGGAGCGTCTGCTGCCGGTTCTGCAAGCGTTCGCGCCATTTGTCCTTGTCCTGGACGAACTTCGACGCGGCCTTTTGCAGGTGGTTGCGCAGGGCAGGATCTTGTTCCTTGAGGTAATTGCTGACGGCGTTGTACGCGCCCAGCACCTTGCGCCCTTGGCGGTCCGGTCCCGCCGGGGTCGGCGAAGGCGTGGACTCCGCCTGCCGGTCCGACGGCGCGGCATCCTCCTCGTCGGCGGCTTTGTCGCAGCCGGCGAGCAGCGACAGGGCAAGCGACGCGGCGGCCAGCAGCGTGCACGACCGACGGGGGAGGAACGGCGTCATGGGGGGC
>CAXTMD010000095.1:0-12489 GCA_964245035.1 uncultured Chthoniobacterales bacterium | reverse complement strand
CGTTGGGATCGAAGGGTTGCTCATGGTTCGAAGTGTCAGCGGATCGTTACGCCCCCGCCGGGGCCGGGGAGACGACTTCCGCTTCGCGCGCCGTCGCCGGGTTCTGGCGCGGCACCCACGGGCGGCTCTCCCCGGTGGCTTCCGCCAGGATGCGATCCACCAAAACGCGTTTCGGCGAAAGCGTGCACACCGGGTCTGTTTGGGCCGCGTCGCCGGTGAGGAGCGCCGCCTGACAGCGGCAGCCGCCGAAATCTACCTCCTGCCGCGGACAACTCCGGCAGGGCTCAGGCATCCAATCCGTGCCCCGGAAGCAGTTGAAGCTCGCGGACTCTTTCCAGATCCAATCCAGGGAACGCTCGCGCACGTTCTCGAACCGCATCCCCGGGATGCCCGCCGCCGTCGGACACGGCAGCACGTCGCCGGCCGGGTTGACCGTCACGTAGCGGCGGCCCCACCCGTTCATGCACGGCTTGGGACGCGCCTCGTAGTAGTCCGGCAGCACGTAGAAAATTTCCATCCGCCCGCGGTGTTCGGCCTGGAGCTGCGTGGCCACCCGGAACGCCTCCGCGACCTGTTCGCGCGTGGGCAGCAGCTGCGCGCGGTTGAGAAAGCCCCACCCGTAATACTGCGCGTTGGCCAGTTCAAGCCGCTCCGCGCCGAGCGACGCCGCGAACGCGACGATCTCCGGCAATCGCCCGATGATCTCGCGGTGCAGCACGACGTTCATGCTCAGCGCCATGCCGCTGTCGCGCACGGTCCGCACGGCCGCCAATTTGCGTTCGTGCGCGCGGGTGCCGGCGATGCGGTCCGCCTCCTCGGGCCGGTCGGACTGGAAGCTGATCTGCACCGAGTCCAGCCCGGCCGCGCGCATTTCGTGGGCGCGGGCTTCGTCCAACCCAACCGCGCTGGTGATCAGGTTTGTGTAGAGCCCGGCCGCCCGCGCCTCGGCCACCAGCACGGCCAGGTCGCGCCGCAGCAGCGGCTCGCCGCCGGAGAACCCGACGTGCATCACGCCCAAGGCCGCCGCCTCGCGCACCACCCGCCGCCACACGTCGGTCGGCAACCCCTCGCCGGGCGGGTATTGCGTCGGGTTCGAGCAGTACGGACAATGCAGCGGGCAGCGGTACGTCAGCTCCGCCAGCAGCGCGAAGGGCCGGGGGGCGCTCATGCGGAAAAAACGACGAGGCCGCGTTCGCGGAATCCGGCGAGGCATTCGAGCACGTCGGCGCGCAGCGTGTCGGCGTCGGCGTCGTACTCGTCGGCCAGGGACGCGACGATCTCGCCCACCGTGGCCCGGCCGTCGCAACGCGAGAGGACGGCATGGGCGGTTTCGTTGAGTTGCAGCAGCCCCTCGGGATAAAGCAACACCGGCTCGCCCGTCACCGGGTCAGTCTGCAAACGCGCCCGGCTGCCGAGTGCGGGGCGGGACTGGGGATCAGGCGCCGTATTTTGCATGGATGGCGTCGAGGACAGTCCAGAGCACGTCGCACTTGAACCCCATCGCGCGCACGGCACTTTCCTGCATTTCGCGCGTGTTGCAATGGGTCAGGGTCAGCGACAACCCTTCCTCCGAGTCGCGGCGGGCCTGCGTCAGCCGGCTTTTGAAGTAGTCAAACCCCCACGGCTGCACCCACTGGTAGTATTTCTGGAAGGCCGCCAGCCGCGTGGCCATCAGGTCCGGGGCGAAGAGTTCCGTCAGCGACGACGACACGGCGACGGGCCAGGGCTGCGTCTGCGCGAAGTGCAGGTAGGCATCCACGGCAAAGCGCACGCCGGGCGCGACGTGGCGCTCGTCGAGCAGTTCCTCGCGCGGCAGGCCGCACGCCTCGCCGAGGCGCAGCCAGGCCTCGATGCCGCCCTCCGCACCCTGCGTGCCGTCGTGGTCGATGATGCGGTGCAGCCACTGGCGGCGCACCTCGCGCAACGGGCAGTTGGCGAGGATCGCGGCGTCCTTACGCGGGATGTTGAGCTGGTAATAGAAGCGGTTGGCCGTCCAGCCGCGGATCGCTTCGGGCGACAGCTGGCCCTCGTTCATCAGGACGTGGAACGGATGGCGGTGGTGGTACGCGCCCGCGCCAGCCTCGCGCAGCTTGGTGGTGAACGTTTCCTGATCCCAAGGAGAGTGGTCAATCATAGTGCGAACTCCATGCCGTCCTCGCCGACGAGCACGCCGGCCGCCCGCACGGCAGCGTGTTCGGGGGAGTCCGGGGCGAGGATGGGGTTGGTGTTGTTGATGTGCAGGTAAACGCGCGTCGGTGCGCGGAGGTTGCGCAGGATTTCCAGGCTGCCGTCCGAGATCGGCAGGTGGCCCATCTGCGAGGCGGTGCGGGCGGCGGGGTCCACCCGGCGCAATTCGTCCTCGGACCAGAAGGTTCCGTCGAAGAGCACGAGGTCAGCCGTTTCGAGGGCAGAGAGCAGTTCCGGGGTGACCGCCGCCACGTCCGGCGCGATGACCGCCCGCACACCGCGCCGCTCGTCGGCGAACTCCAGTGCGACGCTCTGGCCCTGCGACGGGTCACCGGCCGGCGCGTACCGCGGCGGCGCTCCCGGCAGCGAGATCGCCCGCACGGTCACTCCGGGGCAAATTTCCAACGGAAAGGGGTGCCACTCCACGCCGCAATATCCAGCGAGCACGTCGTCCAGCCGCAGGCCGCCTCCGAGCGTCTGCCGGACGGCCGCCGTGCCGTGGACCCGCAACGTCTGCCGTCCCTCGCGCAGCAGGAACAGGCCGAGGACATGGTCGAGGTCGGCGTTGGTCAGGAGCACGTCGCCCAGCGGTGACGCGCCCCGTGCTTGCGCCGGGTCCGGATGCAACGCGTTAAACGCGCTGGTCTGTGCCCGCAGGTCTGGCGAGGCGTTGACTAGCAGCCACCGTCCGCCGTCCACCTGGACCGCCACGCTGGACTGCGTACGGGCCGGGATCGTTCCGTGACGGGCGGCGGTGCAGTTCGCGCACGCGCAGTTCCACTGCGGCAGACCGCCGCCGGCCGCGGTGCCGAGGAGGCGGATTTTCAATGCGCGGGGAGTCTGTTACGCCGCAGGCGCTCGTCTCATCAGGTAGGGACGCGTCTCCGACGGGTCCCATGATTGGCTTGGGTGACCAATGAGCGCACGGTGCGTCTCGCCGGAAACATTTGGGACGGCTCGGAGAGCCATCCCTACCTTGTTGGACGAGGCCGCTATCGCGGCGGCTTCAGACCGCGCCGGCGTAGCACGTGCACTCGAAAAAGATCATCACGTCTTTGGCGGCGGGTTTGGTCCAGAGTTTTTTCGGGTTCGTTTTCATGGTTGGTATGATGCGGTGTTTGTGTGGGTGCTGCAAGGTGGATCAGGCGACAGCGGTCACCAGATCCAGGAAACCGTGCCGTAGAACGCCCGTCCGTTGCCCGGGTTGAACGAATCGTCATCGTCGCTGCTGCGTGCGTCGCCGAGCGGTTCCACGGATGCGGCGTAGGTTTTGTTCAGCAGGTTCTTGGCCTCGAACGCGATCTGCAATCCACGCTTCGTGCGGTAGCCCGCGCGTACGCCGAGCAGCGCATACGGGTCCGCGAAGAGCGAGTTCGCCTCGTCCACCGGGTACTTGACGATGTTCCACTCGACGTTCGGTCCGACGAAAAATCCGCTCGGATGTTCGTAGCGCACCTCGGCCTTGTAGAAATGCACCGGTGTCCCCGCGACCCGGTGCGTGCCGTACACCGAGTTGTCGTCGAAGCGGAAGTCGCTGAACGTGTAGGTTTGTTCCAACACCAGACGGTCCGGCCTGGGCAGCGCCGACGCTTTCGCCACGCTCTTGCCGCCGTCCTTGCCGTCGTCGTTCTCCTGCCGGCGGGCGGCCGAGCCGTGCGCGAACATGCCGTGGACCAGTTCCGTCTCCGCGCCGGCCTCGATGCCGCGGTGGATCGTGCGCGGCGCGTTGATCGTGCCGAGCGGCTGGCCCTGCGCGTTGTTCTGGTCCAGCAGCTCGTCGCGCACGAACGAATAGTACAACGCCACATCCCACTCGAACGGCCCCCGCTCGCCGCGCGTGCCTAGCTCCAGGGTGATCGCCTTCTGCGAGTTCAACTCGCGGAACTGCTGGCCGCCGTCCTCACCTTCCACGATTGTCAGCGATTCGTCGAAGGACGGCGGCTGGAAGGAGCGGCTCGCGTTGAAGTACACGAGCGCCGATTTGTTGAACTCGTACGCCAACCCGGCCTTGGGGTTGAACTCCAGGAAGCTGTCGCGGTTCGACTGGTCCCCGAGCGTCGGCGATTTGTACCCGTCGCGGAAGATGCGGTTCACGTAGACGACCTGGAAGCCCATCAGCAGGGAAAGCTGCCGGGTGAAATAGTGCTGGTTCTCCACGTAGAACGGCAGGTTCAGGTAATAGGTGTGGTCGGCGAAAAGAAGCTCCCCGAACTTGCCGTCCGGGTTCGCGTAAGAACTGTCCGACTCGGGCTCGAAGGTCGGCACCACGCCGATGCTGAGGCGGTTGCGCTGATGGAGGAACTCCGCCGTCGTCTCGAAGGCCACGTCCGCGCCGTAGTCGTCGGAGTAGTACCGCGTGGCCCCGAGCCGGTAGTCGTCCTCGTACTCCTCGCGCTGGGTCTGCTGGCGGTGGTTGTACGACAGGGCGACGAGCAGTTGGTTATCGCCGCGCTTGGCGACGAAGCGGTCCACCACCCGGAAATAATCCCAGCGGGTGTCCCAATCCTCGGTGATCGACTCGGGGTCGGTCTGGCGTGGGTTGGCATAGAGATCGTCCTTGTCCAGGCCGGAGGGATTGTTCTGGTCCAGTCGGCCGTAGAAGAAGTAGAGCCGGTTCTCGGCGGCGTCGTTGAGGCGGTAGCCGAGACTCAGAAACACCTTTTGAGCGTTTTCCTGCGCGTGGTCGCGGTAGCCGTCGAGCACGTTGCTGACGGCCGAGGCGTACCCATCCCAGAGACCGACGGCGTAGCCGCTGGTGACCTGCTGCTCGTAGAACCCGAAGGAGCCGAAGGACGCCCGCGCCGTGAACGGGGCGGCGTCGCGGCCGGTGACCGTCACGAGGTTGATGGCCCCGCCGAGGGTCACCCCGCCGTAGCGCAGCGCGTCCGCCCCCCGGTAGACTTCCGCGTATTTGACCGATTGCAGGTCCACGTCCCGCAGAAACGCCTCGCCGTCGGCCTGGTTGAGCGGGACCCCGTCGATCAGCAGCGCCACGCCGATGATGTCGTCGTTCTGCACGCCCGAGCCGCGGATGGAAAGTTTCGTGTCCTCGGAGCCCTGGGCGGACTGGATGACGGTGCCCGGCTGGTAGCGCAGGAGGTCTTCCAGGTAGGAGCCGCGCCCGCGCTGGAGGTCATCCGGGGCCGCGACGTTGACGGCCCCGGGCAGCGCACGCAGGCGTTCGCGGGCCGTGTCGATGCCCGGCGAGGTCAGACTAGAGTCGGACGGCGGCGCGCCGGTGATGACTACTGTGTCGCTAGCTCCGCTGCGGTCGAACTCCTGCGCGCGCAACGCACATGCACCGCAAGCCGCCGTGAGAACACCGACCAGCGCTCGGAGCAGGAAAACTTTCGGGGGAAGACTCACCGGGAATGGAGAAAATCGCGCGATGCTATGAGCAGCCGACAGGCCCGGCAAAGTCTTTTCGCGTTGGAATGTAATTTTGTGCAATTTGCAAGGTGGACTTCCCGGTGCATCTTGAGTGTCAAAACAAGGTCCACATGGCAGGTAACTTCATCCCCGAGGAAAGCTCACTGGGTACACGGGGGCAATGGGCCGATGGCCGTATGGACGGCAAGGAAGACGCCGAGCACCGCCAGGAGGAAGGGGCGCTCCTGCGCACGGCGCGGGCCAACGCTTTCCGGGTGGCGTTCAGCGACGCGTTGC
This sequence comes from uncultured Chthoniobacterales bacterium, assembly GCA_964245035.1. GTDB lineage: Bacteria > Verrucomicrobiota > Verrucomicrobiia > Chthoniobacterales > SZAS-18 > CAHJWO01. The sequence continues at coordinate 6,636 of CAXTMD010000095.1, read as the reverse complement.
GCTCGCTTTCTGACCCGGTCGAGATCCAGACGACGGCGACGCGGTTGTTGCGCGAGCATCTGGGGGCCAGCCGGACGGCCTACGGCGAGGTCACCACGGACGGCAGCGAACAGGTTGTCACCTGCGACCACAGCGACGGTCTCCCGGCCTTGCCTGAGCGCATCCCTTTTGCGGGCTTCGACGCCACGTCCCTCGGCAAGCTGCGCGCGGGCCGGTCGGTGGTGGTAAACGGCGGCCGGATCGACGGAACCCACGCGGCCGCCGCCTGGAACAACGTCGGCACTGCCGCCTACATCTTCGCGCCCCTGCGGCACAACGGCGCCCTGATGGCCACGCTCAACGTCGGCCACGCGTCCCCGCGCCGCTGGCTGGCCGAGGAGGTCGCCATGGTCGAGGAAATCGCCGGCCGCACCTGGGATGCGGTGGAACGCGCCCGCGCGCAGGAGGCGCTGCGGGTGGCGGAGGAACGCCAGCGCATCGCCCTGGCCGCCGCCGGGATGGGCACCTGGGACCTCGACGTGCCCACCGGCCGCGTGTCGTGGAACGCGCGGCATTTCCGCCTCTTCGGCCTGGAGCCGACCGAAGGTCTCTGGAGCGTCGAGAGTTTCCTGCCCTTCGTCCATCCCGACGACCGGGAGGCGGTCGTACGATGGAAGGACACGATCGCGCGGGAAGAATCCCGCACCCTGGAGTACCGGGTCCAGCACGGCGACGGCAGCGTGCACCGGCTGAGCAGCTTCGGCCAGGCCACCACGGACGCGGCCGGCCGGCCGGTCCGGCTCAGCGGGGTGACGTTCGACATCACCGAGCGCCACGAGGCCGCCCGGCTGCTCGCCCACACGCAGGAGCGGCTGCGCCTGATCGTCGAAAGCGCGCACGCCCACGGCATCGTCTCGCTGGACGCGCAATGCCGGATCACGAGCTGGAACTCCGGCGCGGAAAACATCAGCGGCTACTCGGAGGCCGAGATGCTCGGCGTGCCCTTCGACCAGCTCTTTCTGCCGGAGGACCGGGCCAGCGGGGCGCCGCGGTCGGAACTGCGCGAAGCCCTCACCTGCGGGCAGTCCATCAGCACCCGCTGGCACCGGCGCAAGGACGGACGCCTTTTCTGCACGAACTGCGCGCTGCTGCCCATGCGGACGGGACCGGCGAACGAGGTGGTGGGCTTCGTCAAAATCTTCAGCGACGAGACCGGGATGCTGCAGGCGCGGCACGAACTCGAACAAAGCCGCGAGGATCTGCTACGTGCCTTGCAGACCGCCGAGGCGGCGCGCGCGGAGGCGGAGGCCGCCGGCCGGGCCAAGGACCACTTCCTGGCGGTGCTCTCGCACGAGTTGCGCACGCCGCTGATGCCTGTGCTCATGGCGCTCGGCGCACTCGCGCGGCGCGACGACCTGCCCCCGGCCGTCCGGGCGGCGCATAAAATGATCGAGCGCAACGTCGAACTGGAGGCGCGCTTCATCGACGACATGCTCGACATGACGCGAATCGCCCACGGCAAGCTGGAGATCGTGCGCGCCGCCGTGGACCTGCACGAGGCCGCCCGGCGCGCGGTGGAGGTCGCCACGCCCGACCTTCAAGCGAAGGGCCAGCGGCTCACGGTCGCCCTCGACGCGGCCGGGCACGGCGTGTGGGGCGACTTCGCGCGGCTCGAACAGGCGCTGTGGAACCTGCTCAAAAACGCGAGCAAGTTCACGCCCGCCGGGGGCGAGATCGCCCTGCGTTCGCGCAACGAGGCCGGTGCCGTGGTCGTCGAGGTGGCGGACAGCGGCATCGGCCTGGACGCGGAGGCCATCGCGCACATCTTCGAGCCCTTCGAGCAAGCCGACGCCTCCATCGCGCGGAAGTTCGGCGGGCTGGGCCTGGGACTGGCCATCGCCAAGGCCGCCGTCGAAGCCCACGGCGGCCAACTGCGCGCCAGCAGCCGCGGGCGGGGTCAGGGGGCAACGTTTACCCTGAGCCTGCCGCTGGCGGTCAGCGGTAATTCGTAAATTTTTGGTTTGGAAGCACTCAGCCGGACGGGCGCGCCGAATAGGAGCGTGTCATGGAAGCTGTCGTTCCATCTGCTTTGCGGGTCTTCGTCGTCGAGAATCATCCCGACACACTCAAGTATTTGCGGATGTACCTCGAACTGGTCGGCCACACCGTCCTGTCGGCTGGCACGATGACCGACGCGCTGGCCGCGCTGCCCGAGGCGGACTGCGACGTGCTGATCTCCGACATCGGCCTGACGGACGGCGACGGCTGGGAACTGCTGCGCCGCGTCCGGGGCAATCTCATCCGCCCCGTGTACACCATCGCCATGAGCGGCTTCGGGCTGAACGCGGATCTCGTCCGCAGCCGGGAAGCCGGTTACCGCCACCACCTGCTCAAACCCTTCAAGCCGGCGGAGTTGGACGCGGCGCTGGCCGAAGCGGCGCGGTGGGCGCACGCTCCGTCCAGATCGCCTGCCGCGCCACCGGAAAGCGCCGCTGGCTGAACTTCTCCCAGCCGGCGCGCCGGGCGAGCGCGCCGAATTCGCGGTAGCTGAACGCCCGCCGCACGGAGACGCGCGCGTCGGCCTTGGTCATCGGCGCGCGGTACAGGATGGCGGTCATCAGCCAGACGCCGACCTGCGCGAGACGGCTGCGCTCCAGGTCGGCGATCAGGGCGGCGCGGCGGGCGAGCGCGCGGATGCGGCGCAGCAGGCGGAGGGCGTCTTCCTCGGCGAAGTGGTGCAAGGCCAGCGAGCAAAACACGAAGTCGTACTCCCCCGCCCCGTCGGCGAGTCCGAGCGCGTCGCCCTCGCGGTAGGCGATCTCTGGATAATCGGTGCTCAGACGCCGGGCGATTTCCAGCGTGGAAGCCTGGTAGTCCACGGCTTCGATCTGCAACCGGACCTCGTGCGCCCGCGCCCAGTCCACCATCAGCCGGGGGATGTCGCCGGAGGCCGTACACAGGTCGAGCACGCGGTAGGAGTCCCCCGGCCGCCACCACCGCCGCAGGAACCCGCGGACGAGCCGGTGGCTGCCGAAGTGGCGGTTGATGCCGACCAGGTTGGCGAGATCGACCTCCAGCTCGCGCGTGACGGGCTGCGGCCGGTCCATCAGTTCCGGCCGCGCCGGGTCGAACTCACGGGCGAACATAAAGTCGCCCTCTCAAGCCAGCGCGAGGAGCGCGAGCATCCGCCCGGTACGGCCCTGCTCGCGGCGGTACGAGTAATAACGCTCCGGCGCGGCGGCCGTGCACGTCCCGCAGTCCTCCACCCGGCCGACGCCCGCCGCGCGGCATTGCCGCAAGATCTCGGCCGCGAAGTCGACCTCGTACCACGGCGGCCGGATGCAAGGTCCCAACTGCGCGACGAGGTCCGCCGGCCGACTGCCGAAACGCTCGGCCATCGTGCGCACCGCCGCGCCGGCGATGTTGGCCTCCGTGCCCTTGCGCCCCGAGTGCACGAGGCCGACCGCGCGGCGGACCGGGTCCACGAGGTACAGCGGCCCACAGTCGGCCACGTAAATCCCCAGGCACACGCCAGGGCGATCCGTGACGAGACCGTCCGCCCCGGGGATCGGCCCGGCGGGCAAATCGTCGTTGCCGACGATGGCCACCGCGTTCCCGTGCACCTGCTGGGCGGTGACGAACCGGTCGTCTCCCATTCCGAGTGCCTGCCGCGCGCGGCGGTGATGCACGTCCAGGCGCGCCAACGCCGCGGTGCGGTCCACCGTGACATCCACGCCGGGCACACGTCCGACAAAGCCGTGCCGCACCGGTAGTTCCCGCAGCGCAGCAAAGAACTCGACCGGAGCCGCGGCGGCCGTGGGGTTCATCGGTCCTCCAGCAGGTAATCGCGCTGTCCGACCGGTCTGTGCCCCGGCTTGTTGGCGTTGCCGTTGGTGTTGGTGTTGCCGTTGTCTTTGACGTTGCCGTTGCCCTTGATGATGTCGCGGGTGGTGCCGTTGTCCGTGTCGCCGTAGGCGCGGTCGTTGGCCGTCGCGTTGATCTTGGGCTGGAGCGGCTTGCCGCTGCCGCGCACCCGGTTGTCGGGCGTCTTGACCACACCGAGCGGCAGCTTCTTCTGGTCGGACGGTGCGCCGGTCTGGTCCGCGCCCGTCGGGTAGCGGCGCGAGGTCAGCGGATCGTTGAACGCCTCGTCGTAGACCGTGCTCGTGCCGGTGACGCGCTCGTAGTTGCTCAGGGTCACGGCGTACTGGTAGCGCGCCTGGAGTTCGGTCGTCTGCGCGGCGAGGAGCTGCTGCTGGGAGGTCAGTACGTCGAGCTGCGTGCCCGCGCCGGCCGAGAGCCGCGCCTGCGAGAGCCGCACGGCTTCCTCCGCCTCGCTGACGTTGAGCACCTGGCTGGCGATGAGTTCCTTGTCTTGCTGGAGGGTCAGAAAGTTGTTCTGGATGTCCTGCACGACGCTGTTCACGTCGTCGAGGTAGGTGATGCGCTGCTCGCGCAACGCCGCGTTGGCCTGCTTGACGCGCCCGTAGGTGGCCAAGCCGTCGAAGATGTTCCAATTGAAGGTCGCGCCATAGAACCAACCCGAGACCGTTTGGCCGAGGTCGTCGGTGAGTTCCATGTTGCGCGCCTCCAAGCCGGCTTGAGCCACCAGCGTCGGCTGGTAGCCGGCGGCGTTGACGCGGATCTGCTCGACCGAGGCGAGGATGTTGAGGCGCTGCTGCTTGAGCAGCGCGCGGTTGGCCTTGCCCGACGCCACGCCGGCGGCGGGATCGAAGTTTTGCGGGTGGTAGTCGAGGTTGCCGACGAGCTTGAGCGGCGAGGCTTTTTCCTGGTCGGGGCCGTACTCGATGCCGAGGACGCGTGCGAGTCCGATGTAGCCGAGGCTGAAGGTGTTCTGCGCCTGGATAACGTTGGGCTTCTGGTTGGCGACGGCCACGCTGGCTTGCAGCACGTCGAAGCGCGGCACGGTGCCGGCCTGGAAGCGGTTTTGCTGGTCGTTGAGCTGGCTCTGGAGCAAGCGCAGGTTTTCCTGCTGGTTGGCGATGTTGGCCTCGTCGAAGAGCACCGTGTAGAAATCGGTCTTCACGGTGTTGATCGTCGTGTCCACGGTCTCGCGCAGCGCGTAGTAGGCGGCGTCGCGCAGGAAACGCGCCTGCCGGATCGAGGGCGGGATGGCCGCGTTGTAAAGCGTCTGCTGGACCTCCACGCTGACCTGGTAGGACTTGTCGTTGACCGCCACGTTCTGGTTGCCGAAGAGCGAACTGAAGGGCAAAAACCGGGTGGTCGGCGGGTTGGTGGAACTGTCCTGGATGAGGAAGCTCAGGTTGTTGATGTTGGGCGTGGTGCCGGTGCCGGTGGTGCCCGTGCCGCCCGTGCCGGTGGCGCCGGTGCCGAGGCCCGTCAGCGCGGCGGTGCCGGTGTTGCCCGCGCCGCCGCCTTCGGAGGCAAGCCGGCGGTCGGTCTGGTTGAACGTGCCGCTGCCGATGAGGTGCGGCAGCGCCGCGGCACGCACCTCGATGAACACGCCCTGGAGCCGCTGGATCTCCTGCAACTGGGCGAGGATCTGCGGGTTGCGGTGCAGGGCGATGTCGATGGCGTCATCGAGCGTGAGGTGGCTGAGCCGCGAAGCGAGCGCGGCGTCGGGCGGCAGGGAGCGACGCGGGGAAAGGTCGCCGCCGCGGACGGCGGACGGCAGCAGGCTGCTGGCGGCAAAAGTGGCGACGGCGGCGGCCGCGCGGGCCGCGCCAAAACGGCGGTTCTTCATGACTTGCTTCTGGATGGCTGCGCTTGGACAACACGCTGGACCTTGCGGTAAACCTGCAACCACGCGCGCTGTTCGGCGGGCGTGAGGTGGGCCATGGTCGTGTTGAGGTTGTGAATCATGTCATCTTTGATGTGCCCGACAAGCTCGGAGCCGCGCGGAGTGATGCGCACGAGCACTTTGCGCCGGTCATCGGTGGCGTGGGCGCGCTCGACGAAGCCGAGCGTTTCGAGCCGGTCCACCAGCCCCGTGGCAGCGGCGGTGGTGTGGCGCATGCGGGCGGCGATCTCGGACATCGTCAGCGCCTCGCCGCCCCGCAGCGCGCCGAGCAGAAAAAATTGGGCGAACGACACGTTGCCGCGCGACAGCTCGCACGACAGGTTCGTCAGAAAACAGCGTTGCAGGTAGAGCAGGATGTCGGCGAGTTCGCCGGTGTCCACGCACGGCGCGGGCGGTGGGGACAAGGTTGGTTCGGCTGGCGGGCTGCTCTTCAAAATGGTCGGGACAACCGGATAATCAACGCGCCTTATTATCAGGTGGACTAATAATGTCAAGCAGCGGCGGCCAACCCGACGATTCGCTACGATCTGCCTTCCTCCCAGAGCAGGGCTTCGACGCCGGTGCCGGCGGGGACGACCGTGCCCGGCTCGACGCGCACCAGCGCCCGGCTGCGGCTGAGGGCAAAAAGCGCGTGCGACTCTTGCCGTCCGGCTGGGGCGAAGCGACCGCCGGGGTCCAGCGTGCCGCGCAGGTAGTGCGGGCGGTTGCCGCGGTTGATCAGTTCGACCGCCGCCGTCGCCGGAAACGTCGTCAGCCCCAACGCGCCGTCGGCCGCGCCGGCCAGGCGCAGAAGCGCCGGCCGCACGAAAAGCAGGAACGTGACGAACGAGGACACCGGGTTGCCCGGCAGCCCGAAGACGTGCGTGCCGGCCGGC
>CAXTMD010000094.1:0-12545 GCA_964245035.1 uncultured Chthoniobacterales bacterium | reverse complement strand
CGCAGCCTCATCCACTTTTCCATCGGCGACGACAAGATGCCCAAGCGCGTCTACCACGCCTATGGCTACGTCAAAAAGGCGGCGGCGACCGTCAACCGCAAGAACGGCCGCCTGCCCGAAGATAAGGCGGCGGCGATCATCCAGGCAGCCGAGGAAACCATCGCGGGCAAGCTGGACGAGCACTTTCCGCTCTACGTGTGGCAGACGGGCAGCGGCACGCAGAGCAACATGAACGTCAACGAGGTGCTGAGTAACCGCGCCATCCAGCTCCTCGGCGGCAAGCTGGGCGGCAAGGAGCCCGTGCATCCGAACGACCACGTCAACATGGGCCAGTCGAGCAACGACACCTTCCCCACGGCCATGCACATCGCCGCCGTGCAAGAGCTAAACGAGACGCTGGTCCCGCAGGTCGAGGCGCTCGCCAAGGTCATCGGGGCCAAGGCCGAAGACTGGAAGAACGAGGTCAAGATCGGCCGCACGCACCTGGAGGACGCCGTGCCGCTGACCGTCGGCCAGGAGTGGAGCGGCTACGCGGCGCAACTGCGCTTTGCCTTGGATGCGGTGGAAGCGAGCAAGAAGGGGCTCTACGAACTGGCGGCCGGTGGCACGGCGGTGGGTACGGGTCTAAACTCGTTCCCGGGCTTTAGCAAAGACATCGCCGCCACCATCGCGGAGCTGACTGGATTGCCCTTTATCACCGCACCCAACAAGTTCTTCGCCCAAGGCTCCCTTGATCCCATCGTGGCGGCGCACGCGGCGCTACGGGGCCTGGCGGTGGCGCTCATGAAGATCGCCAACGACATGCGCTGGCTGGCAAGCGGCCCCCGATGCGGGTTGGGCGAACTGATCCTGCCGGCCAACGAGCCGGGCAGCTCCATCATGCCCGGCAAGGTCAACCCGACGCAGTGCGAGGCGATGGTAATGATCTGCATCCAGGTCCTCGGCGACGATGCGGCGGTGGCGTTCGCGGGCAGCCAGGGCAACTTCGAGTTGAACGCCATGCGGCCCATCATCATCAACAACTTCCTGCACTCGGCGCGCATCCTGGGCGACGGCTGCCAGAAGTTCCGCGAGTACTCGGTGGAAGGCACCAAGATCAACAAGCAAAAGGTCGAGCAATACGTGGGCGAGTCGGTGATGCTGGTGACCGCGCTTTCGCCGGTGATCGGCTACGATAAGGCGAGCAAGATCGCGCACCAAGCCATGGACACGGGCAGCACGCTCAAAGACGCCGCGCTCAAGAACGGTGTGGACGAAGCGCAGTACGACAAGGTCGTCGACCCGCGCGAGATGGCGGGCCACGGCGTCGGTGGGGCTTGAAGCCTAGCGTTCTTCGGCACGCACTGGAGATCGAGGTGTCACCGTCATCAACAGCCACAAACCACAAAGGAAGATCCTGTGAACACCTATGCTGACCAGTTTCCAGCTAATCCGGATCAATCTGACCAAGCGGTTATCGTGGCCGATGCCGAGGGCCGCGTGATCTTTGCCACCAAGCGTGCAGCCGAGTTGTTGGACGAATACTTTGGAGTCTTACGTGAAGGATGGCGGTTGCCAGAGATGTTGCTGATTCGTCCGCAGCCGCACGGCCCGGTCGGCAGCCGCTTGCGGGTACGCCGAGTCGCGGAGGCAGCCGATGCGTCAACCCATGAATTGTCTCTACTCCTGCTCCACAAAGAGGTCGTGGATCGCGGTTTTGCGCCCCTGACGACTTTGGGTCTGACCGAGCGTGAGGCGGAGGTCCTCTACTGGGTGGCACAAGGCAAAACCTCTCCTGAAATCGCGGTGATCCTTGCCGCCGCACTGAAGACGGTGAAGAAGCATCTCCAACGGGTGTATGAAAAACTAGGGGTGGAAACTCGCGTCGCCGCCGCCTTGTGTGCGTTGGAGGCCTTGCGCGAGGCGAGCCATCGCTGACGTGCCAGACCCATGCTCTGACCGAACTTAGAATCACCGCGGCAACAGGAGTCGGTCGAACTAAAAGTGGTCCGGGTCGCTGCGAGAAAGCCGCCGCTACACACGCGCCATGGGCAACGGCTTCCTCGAACAGGTTCTTGGACGTGCGCCCCGCTGAGGATCAGACTTCGATCCCGGCGGCCCGCGCAACAATCATTATGAAAATAGGATTCATCTGTCTGCCGCTGTCCGGTCATCTGCAACCCATGACCGCGCTGGCCCGCAGATTGCGATCGCTCGGCCACGAATCGGTGCTTTTCGGGGCGCTGGATGCCGAGCCTTCCGCACGCGCCGCCGGGGTCGACTTCCTGCCAGTCGGCGAGAAGGAGTTTCCGGTCGGTTCCACGGCCGAGGCGTATGCACCCACTCGCCAGATGCACGGGTATGCCGTCCTAGATTATTGGGGTAAACACATCCACCCTGAACTCCTGGCCGCATTGTTTAAGACACTGCCAACCCGGCTCGTGCAAGCGCGCGTTGAGGCGATGGTGGTCGACGCATCGTGCGCGTTCGCCGAACTGGCCGCCATGAGCGCGGGCATCCCTTACGTGCAAACTTGGCTGGCGCTGCACTGCGATGTATCCGGCACCACGCCGCCCCACCTTTTCAGTTGGCCCGACGATCGCAACCCAGCTGCCCGGGAGCGCAACCTAGCGGGCGTCAAAAAGTCCGGACAGATCTTTGACGGGGCTTTGCCTGTGGCTCGTGCTTATGCTCGAGAGGCCGGACTCGGCGTCGAGATCAAGGATGCGGGTTCGACCGCCTCGCCACTGGCGGTTCTCACGCAGGCCCCCAAGGAATTCGACTATCCAGACATCCCTTGGCCATCGCAGTTCCACTACGCGGGACCGTACTCGGACTCCGCCATCAGAGAACCCATCGACTTTGCCTGGGACAGGCTGGACGGTCGGCCCTTGATCTACGCGTCGTTGGGCACGCTCGTCAACGGCTTGATCGAGATTCACCGCACGATCCTCCAGGCGGCGAGTCGGTCGCCAGATCACCAATTCGTGTTTTCTGTAGGAGGCAACGTGCAATTGGACGAGCTTGGCCCCGTGCCATCCAACGTGGTGGTGGCCATGTCGGCCCCACAACTCGAATTGCTCCAGCGCGCCGTACTCTGCATCACACACGCAGGGCTAAACACCGTGTTGGAAGCCTTGTCGGTCGGCGTGCCGATGGTGGCCATTCCCATCGCCTACGAACAGTTTGGAGTCGCGGCGCGAGTTCGCTACCACCAAGTCGGTGAACTCATCGAAATAGAAGAGTTGAGCGACCAGCTGCTCCTTGAGAAAATCGTGCGTGTCCTCCGTTCGCCGCACTACCGCACGAACGCCCGCCGCTTTCAGGAAGTGCTGGCGCAAACTGATGGGTTGGGGGTTGCCGCGGACATGATCGAGCGGGCGTTTCTCCGATCGCGTTGAACATCGAAATGATGGTGGATGCTTCGCCCCGAGCGGTATCATCTCGCGCCCGAAACTACTGTGATCGTGAAACAGAGGAACGGGGTTCAGCCGAGAATGGACGTACCGACGAGGTGATCGCGCATCGCGGCAAGAATCCGTAGGTTGGAAGCCATCACGCCCAGGAGACTGAAGTTCGCTCGGAGAGGCGTGCGGTTTTGTCGCCAGGGCCAATCACCGGCAAAATCGAAGCGTGCGCTCAGCAGCGCTTTCCGTCCAAAGACGGAAGAAATTCCTGGCGGGCGTCATCACTGCCGGGAAGCGGTCAAACGAGGGCGGAATGTCGCGGGCTGCGGGCAGTTTGAGCCGGCGCTCAATGAGCCTGCCGCTACGCGTTGATGACAAGGCCAAGGCGTAGTCAGCAAGTCTTCGTGCTGGCAACCGGGGCACCAGTCGGCGCGAGCGACGTATCGTCCGGCAGCTGTGCTTGGTAAGTTTTTCCCCACTCACACAATCCAAACAGTAGGGGGCGGACACTCTCGCCCAGGCTCGTGAGTGAGTACTCCACCTTGGGCAAAGTTTGTGGATACACCTGCCGGTCGACCACGCCGTCGACCTCCAGTTCCCGCAACTGGTTGGTGAGAGCCTGCTGGCTGCACCGCCTGGACACTAGGCGGCGCAGCGCGCCAAAGCGTAAGGGGCCTTGCGTCAGCAGGTGGTAGAGGATCACGCCTCTCCACCTGCCGCCGATGGCATCAAAAGCGGCTTCCACCGGACAGGGATGATCATCGGGTCGCGCAGGCTTTTTCATGCCGCCAACCAACACCCGACGCGCTCGCTCGTCCAGAAAGCGGCCGGGACTGGTCACAAACTTTTGCCTGGTTGTTCCCGTGTGCTCCAAGCACGACGCTGCCCGCGTGAGACACTTTTCGTTTGCACTACCTGGCTTCTACCCGCTTGCCCACCGCCCAGCGACTCGCCTGTTCGCCTTGGCTGGAATGATTTTGCTCGCGGCGACCACCCCAGCCGTGGCCCAAGACAAGCAGCCCGCCGTCATCCGGCTCAACGAGGCCGGACCTGAGGCCCAGCTTCTGGCCGGGCGGGTTGGCCTCTGGGACGTGGTGGAAACCGTTTGGGGCCATCCGGGCGCGGAGCCGGTGACCACTCGAGGACTGGTGGCCGAGCGGCGTCTGATGGGTAGCTTGTTGCAGGAGTTCATCCGCCCGCCCGCCGACGAAGCGCACCGGGAAGTCAAGCGCACGGACCTGCTCAGCTTCAATCGCGTGGAGGGTCGCTGGGGCTACGTGTCTTTCGACACCCGAGTCCCGGTGGGTTTGATGCCCGCCTGGAGCAGCACGCGCGACGAAGGTGGCAAGATCGTGCTCACGTTCTATCCCTTTGCCTTGCCGGGCGAGGGCGCGGAGGTGACGGGCCGGTTGTTGCGCATGGATCAGACCATCGCATTTGAAGATCCTGACCACGACGTGAAGGATCAGTATTTCACCCTAGCGGACGGCACCGGCACACGCTGGCTGGCCCACCGCTATGCCTATCTCCGGCGACCCTGACCGAGACTGAACGCTTGGCATCAACCGAGGCGTAACCATGAACCTCCGTCACGATAGGTCCCACCACGGCCGAAGCGTTCTATCGTGGTGGGTCGGTATGTCTCTGCTGTGGTTTACGCCACATCCGCTGGCATGGGCACAAATCATGGTCATCGGGGTGGATCGTAAGTTCGCAGCGGTGGAAGGCCGGCGGCAAACCCTAGAGCCGGGCCACGACGAACTGCTCGTCTTTGATCTCAAGGACCCGGCCCGCCCCGAACTGATCGGTGAGCTGGGATTGGAAAACTCGCTCATTGGCCCACCCACCAACGTCGCCGTCACTCCCGACGGCAGCCTGGCACTGGTCGCCAACGCCGTTCATACCGAGCGCCTGCCGGAAGGCGCGGGTTGGAAAACGGTACCCGCCTCGGAGGTCTTCGTGGTGGATCTGACCTCGCGGCCTGCCCGCCTGATCGACACTGTGCAGGTGGGTGCCCAACCCTCCGGCCTCGCCATTTCCCGCACGGGCACGCTCGCCCTCGTTGCCAGTCAAATGGGCAGATCGGTCACGGCTCTTTCCATCTCTGGCCGAAAAGTCCGGGTCGTCGACGTGCTGCCCATGGCCGAGGTCGTCAACGCCGTCGCCATCGCTCCCGACGGAAGGCGTGCCCTCGTCACCAAACTGCACGCGCACAAGATCGCGCAGCTCGCGTTGAGCTAGGAAGGCAAGTTGACCGATCTCCGGCAAGATCTGCCGGTCGGCCTCTACCCCTGGAACATCGCCATTACTCCCGACGGCCGTCGCGCGTTGGTCAACGACTTCGGCGATCCCGCCGGAGCGGACGGTCACGCCGACCCGGTCACCGTGATCGATCTGGCAAGCGAACCGGCACGGGTGGTGCAGCAAGTCACGGTCGGCGACGCGCCGGAGGGATTGGCGATCAGCCCGCGAGGTGACTTTGCAGCGGTGACCGTTTTGCAAGGCAGCTACGATGCGCCGCCCGGGGCGTGGTACCACCATGAAACAGGCCGCGTGGTGGTGCTGAGGCTCACCCGCGACGGCGTGGCCGTGGTCGGTGGAAGCGACGTAGGCCCCTTGCCGGAGAGCGTGGGCATCTCGCCGGACGGTCGGTACATCTACGCTGGCAACTTCGGTGACCGCACGCTCTCAATCATTGAGGTGCGTGCGGATGGAGCGATTGCCAAGAAGTCTGATCTGTCGCTGCCGGGACCACCCGCGTCCCTGCGTATCAGCGTTCCATGATCCAAGCTTGTCACCGCAGCATCTTCTAAATTCCATCGGAGTGTGATTTCTCTGCAACACATGACACGATTGAACCGCTCAGTTCCCGCGCCAGACCAAATCGCCAACCGCCTTGGCAATGCAAAGCTCAAGCGGCGCGACTTCCTGCGTGCGGGGAGCGCTGGCCTCCTCGGCAGTTTACCCTTTTGGCGTCCCGCACCCGTGCAGGCGGCGGATACCGCGACGGCGCCAACCGTCAGCCAACCTCCCTTGCCGGTGGTGGACGCGCGCTTTCCGTGCCGCATCGCCGACGGGGTTTGGATCATCCCCGACAAGCGGGTGCCGTTAGTACCCAATGTTGGTCTGATCGAGGGCAGCCGGGCAGTGCTCGTCATCGACAGCGGACTCAATCCCGAAAGCGGGCGCAACATCCTCGCCGCCGCCCAAGCGCTCGCGGCCGGGCGCGAATTGATTCTCACCGTGACCCACGCTCATCCCGAGCATACCTTTGGCGCACAAGCCTTCAAAGGGCACGCCAAAATCTACTACAACCGCCTCCAGCGCGACTATCTGGACCGCGACGGCCTGAAGTTGCTGACAGGCTTCCGTAGCTTGCTTCCCCCCGACCGCATTGCTCTGCTGGACGGAGTCGAGATCACCCTGGCGGACGAGACCTACGTGGGAGACCGCTCTTTTCTCGACCTCGGCGACCGCCGGGTAGAGTTCTGGACTCCGGGCACCGCACATAGTCCGGGGGATCAAGTGATCACCGTGCCAGACCAACGAGTGACCTTCGCCGGTGACCTCATCGAAGAACGCATGTTCCCCATCGTTCCCTTCTTTCCACCCTTGATTGAAGCGAAAGATATCAGTGCGCGTACTTGGCAAGCGGTGCTCAAGAAGATGGCTGGGCAAGCGCCCCGGGTCATGGTGCCCGGCCACGGCAACTTGGGCGGCACAGAAATCGCGGAGGAAGTCAGCGATTACCTGGAAAATGTACGCAAGCTGGTTGCCTCGTCAGCCGAACGAATAAAGGTCGAGACAAACGCGGTCAGCCATCTTGCTGAACAAACTCGCAGTCAGCATCCTACCTGGGAGAGGACGGAATTCATCGAGCCAGCTATTCGTTATTTTGCCCAAAATGCCGAAGGGTGAGCAACCCGATGAGTTTCTATATCAATCTTCGCTCCAAGAAACCTCCGGACGACGCAATAGCCTCCAGCCAGAATCCGCTCATTTTCTGCCACCGCAGAAAGAAGAAAATCCGCCTCGCCTAAAATTCTCTCGGAAGGTCAGGAGGCCACGCCGGTGGCCATGAGCGTGGTGGCCAGGAAGTTCGGCACGGCGTGGGCGATCAAACAAACCCAGATGTCTTGCAGGTCGTACCATTCACTTTTTAGCTCTTGGGGCTGGCGGCGGAACGCACGTCTCTTTGACGCACTGGCGCAGCCAGCGGTGGACCGGGTCGGCGTCAAAGCGCGGGTGCCACGCCTGCGAGATCGGCAGCGGCACGGAGCGCACCGGCAGCGGGAACACCACGACATCCAGGAATCCGGCCAGGTGTCCAGCTAGATGGCCGGGCACGGTGGCGACCAAGTCCGAGAACAACGCGGCGCTGATGGCCGCGTGGTAGCCGTTGACGATGAGCACCACTTTGCGCCGCGCGTGCCCCGCCTGGTGCAGCGTGTCGTCGAGTGGGCTCCAGCGTCTGCCCGAGCCCGAGACGTTGACGTGCGCCTGCTGCGTGTAGCGCTACGCTCAGTTTTCCTTTGAGCAGAGGGTGGCCGCGGCGCACCACGCCTACAAAGCCGTCGACGAAAAGCTGCTGGACCTTGATCTCCGGGCCGGTCTCCCCGAGGACGCCCAGCTCCAGGTCCACGGTGCCCTGGCGCAGGTCGGCCACGTCCTTGTTGCCCTGGGGCAAAAAGCACACGGTCAGACCGGGAGCCTCGGACCAAAGGACCTCCGACAAGGGCTGGGCGTACACCCCGGCCAGCAGGTCGATGGCGCGGATGTTGAGGGTGCGCTCCACGTCGCGCAACTTCGTCGGGTTGTCGGCGCGGACGAGCCGCTGGGCATCCTGCACCACCCGGCTGATCTCGGCGCGCAGTTCCAGCGCGCGTGGGGTGAGCACCAAGCGTTGGCCGGCACGCACCAGGAGCGCGTCGCCGAACGCCTCGCGGGCGCGGGCGAGGATGCGGCTGGTGGCGGGCGCGCTCAGGCCGAGGCGGCGCGCGGTGGCCGAGACGCTCTGTTCACGCAGCAGCACGTCGAGGGAGAGGAGGAGGTTCAAGTCCATGGTGTACGCAAACTGCAATGATTCATTGCAAACATTGCATTATTCGTCATGCCGGCTCCGGAGCAACATGCGGCCAACACCAACCATGCTCCTATCAACAACAATGACATCAGCCACCGCGCAACGTATCCTCCCCGTCACCCACCACCGCACCGCCACCATCAAAGGCCGGAAGGTTTTCTACCGCGAAGCCGGTGACCCGTCCGCTCCCACGGTCGTGCTGCTGCACGGCTTTCCGTCCAGCAGCGCCATGTTCCGCGAGTTGATCCCGGCCCTCGCCGACCACTTCCACCTGATCGCGCCCGACTACCTCGGCTTCGGCCACTCTGAAACACCTTCGCAAGACACCTTCGCCTACACCTTCGAGAACCTCACGGCCCACGTGCGCGGCTTGCTCGACCAACTCGGGCTCACCTCCTACGTGCTCTACCTGCACGACATCGGCGGGCCGATTGGCTTCCGTCTCTTCACGGAGACGCCAGAGCAGGTGAAGGGCTTCATCATCCAAAATGCCAACACCTATGAGGAGGGTGTCGCCGAGGATGCCAAGCGCGCGCTCGGCCCGCTGTGGACCCACCGCAACGCAGAAACCGAGCAGCCCGCCAAACAGTTCATGGCTCCGGCCTACGTCCAGCACCTCTGGACGGTCGGCGCGAGAGACACGCAGAACGTCAACCCCGACAACTGGCTCCTTGATCAAGCGGTCCTCGCCCGGCCGGGCACGGAGGCCGCCATGCTCGACATCGTCGAGGATCTAAAAACGAACGCTCCCTTGTACCCCACTTGGCAGGCTGCCCTCCGCATTCATCAACCGCCGACGCTCATCCTCTGGGGCAGCCAAGACCCGCTCTTCGTCCCTCCCGGCGCAGAGGGCTACCTGCGCGATCTGCCGCAAGCCAAGCTCGTCTGGCTGGACGCCGGGCACTTCGTGCTGGATGAAAACCTGCAAACCGTCGCCACAGAAATCCGCAGTATGTTTGCCAAGTAGCATAGTCACGTAGCATCGGGAGGTTCCTGTGCTTGGCTGCGGGCGAGCATGGTCTGAACGCGGCTGGGTGCTTGGCGAAGAAGGTCGGGGATCAACCCGGCTTCGGGCAGGTTCTGCCAGTAGCGTTTGGGCATCTCCTTCTGCATGGCATGAACCTTCAGCCGTGCCGGGTTGAAGATGTGGGCGTAATATTGCCGCCACAATGGTTCGACGGCGTCGGCGCTGGGGGCTTTGTCGCGGGTCAACCCGGCGGTGAAGAGGATGGTCGAGCCGTCCCAGTGCGCGCAGCGGTCCGGAGTGAGGATCGACCAGCGCATGCTCGCGAAACGATCCCGGAAGAAGGGGGCGTTGGCTTCCACGATGTGGTGCGCTGGCTCGAACCACGCAACGTACCAAGGTGCTCCGCCATCCTCCGCCGCCACGGTGCGGAAGGGCACGAAGGCGCGCATCTTGGGGCCGACATAGAAAACGGCTTATAGAGCACGTTAAGGCACGTGGAGAGGCCGATGCGGCCAGTGCTTTCCCGGTCCGACCACCCGATTCTGCTTACAGACGTAGTCGCCCGCCAAGTTGATGTGCTCCCAGCCAAGTGGCGACAGGTGCTTGCATAGTACCTCGTCCAACTTCTGATCGCGCCGGCGAAGCACACGAACCGCCCGTTCCAGGTACACCGTGTTCCAGAGCACGATGGCCGCCGTCACCAAGTTCAGGCCGCTGGCGCGACGGCGGTGTTGCTCGAAGCTGCGCTCGCGTACCTAGCGGCTGCTCGGTAAAGACGACCATCTCGCCGGTCACACCCGGCAGATGGTGCAAGCCGCGTTGTGTCAGTCTGGCGCGCAGAGGACCGCTGACGCCGTAGCCCGAAATTAGAGGGTCCGCGCAAAAGCATCGAGTCCAAGGATAGAATCACGAACCAAGGGGACGCTGAGATCAACGGGCGTTGCATAAGCAATCGCGTTCGGCCTGAGCGTCGCTTCGGCAACCTGCTTGATCTTGTCACGGTCGGTCGGCGAGAGATTCAAGTCGCTGAGCACCGTGGGCAAGCCCAGCGAACGGCAAAAACGAACCGTGTGCGCAATCTCCTCATGGCTGCGGTTCTCTAGCATGAGCAGGCATAACGTTCCAAACGCAACCTTTTCACCGTGGAAGAATGAGTGGGTTTCCTCCAGCACCGTCAAGCCATCATGGATGCCGTGGGCGGCGGAGCACCCACAGTTCTCGAAACCTAGCCCGCTCAACAAAGTATTTGCCTCAATGATGTTCTCGACGGCCGTGGTGCAGAGGCCAGCCTCCACCGCCAGCTTGGCTTTCTGGGCATCGCGCATCAGCACTTCGTGGCAACGCCGTGCGATGGCAATCCCCGCCTGGGTGGGAGGATACCCGTCCCCAACGTAGTTCGGCTTCCTCGACTCCAGGTTGGAGCGTGCCTCAAACCAGGTGGACAAAGCATCGCCGATCCCGGAGACCAAGAACCGCACAGGTGCCGCCACGATCACCGCGGGATCGACGATCACTGCATCCGGGTTCCGCGGCAAGCGCAGCGTCTCCTCGTAGACACCGTGTTCCGAGTAGCGCACGGCCACCGCGCTGCAAGGGGCGTCGGTGGAAGCGATGGTAGGCACAATCACGATGCGCGCCTTTTGGGTGACGGCGCAGATCTTGGCGGTGTCCACGGTTTTGCCGCCCCCGACGCCGACGACGATCTCGCTGCTGGCCGCTTGTACGAGCGCCGTCACCCGTTGAATCTCGGAGGTGCAGCATTCTCCTCCGAAACGCTCAAAAACTGCCGTGACTTCATCGCCTAAACCCACCGCGATTCTCTTAGATAGCTGATCGAAGAGCGCGCGGTCTATCAGAAAGAACGCCTTCCGACCGAGCGGCTTCAGATGCACCGCGAGGCGATCCATCTCGCCCGCTCGCTGAACGTATTTACCAAGACCGCCGTAAGCTCTGGACATGATGTTAGGTTAGGCGGCTCACGCCGCTGATCGCGCGGTGGGTTCCTTTATTTCGCCCGCGCCTTCTTCACTGCCTCCACGAACGCTGCCGCTCGCGCGGTCAACCCCGCCCAATCTGCGTTTTTGATAAACTCCTTGGCCACCAAGCTCGACCCGGCACCGAGTGCCGCGCAGCCCGCCTTCAAGAAGTCGCCCGCCGTCTCCACGGTCACCCCGCCCGTCGGGATGATGCGCAGCATCGGGAGCGGGGCGAGGAGGTTCTGGATGTACTTCGGCCCCAACCCGTCGGCGGGAAAGAGCTTGATGAAGTCCGCCCCGGCTTCGTGCGCGGTGAGCGCCTCGGTGGGCGTGTACGCCCCGCACACGCTGACCTTGCCGTAGCGCAGGCACATCGCCACGATCTCGGGCCGGCACACGGGCGTCACCACGAACTGCGCCCCCGCCAGGATCGCCGCGCGGCACGTCTGCGGGTCGAGCACCGTGCCCACGCCCACCAGCGCGCCCCGATCCGCAAACTCCCGGCTCGCGTCGGCGATGGCGCCGAGCGCGTCGGGCGAGGTCATGGTGATCTCCAGACCCGTCACGCCGCCGGTCAAGAGTGCGTCGCAAATGGGCAGGAGCGTCGCGGCTGAGTCCACGCGGATGACGGCCACGATCCCGGGGTCGAGCACCTGGTCGATGATCTGGGATTTGGTCACGATTCTTGGTAAGTTTTGGATGCGCTCGCTACCTTCCTTTACGGGCGGGTAGCAGGAGAGGGGACGGTTGTCGGCTGCGCCTCGGATGCGAAGCGATCCGATTGATCCACGCCCTCATCATGCGGGGCAAAAAAGGATGGTTGATCAGTAGCGAGCGCCCACGGACTTGGCGGTTCAAGATTAGGCCCGCTGCCGTGACCAAAGCCCGGATTGCAGCAAGACTGCCACAAGAATGATAATGCCCTTGACGACCTGCTGATTATATCCGGGTACGTCCATCAGGTTCATGATGTTGCCGATCACTCCCAGGATCACCACGCCCAGCAGCGCGTTGAGCGCCGTGCCGCGCCCACCCATGAGGCTGGCCCCGCCGATGACCACGGCCGCGATGGCGTCCAGTTCCATCCCGGTGGCGAGCACCGGCGAACCCACCCCGGAGCGCGCCGTGTCCAC
>CAXTMD010000093.1:0-12560 GCA_964245035.1 uncultured Chthoniobacterales bacterium | reverse complement strand
CTGGAAGCTCGCCGGCCTGCGCCCCGCCAATCACCCGCAACGCCGCCTCGCCGCGCTCGCCGAACTCGCCCGGCGCTGGCCGGAGGTGCGCGCTCTCATCGACGACGCCCCGGCCGACCTCGCCAAGCGGGTCACGCGGTTCCTGACCGGCCTGCGCGACGAATATTGGACCCATCACTACACGCTGACCTCCGCGCGGGCAGTGCGTCCGCAGGCGCTCATCGGCGCGTCGCGCGCGACCGAGATGCTCGCCAACGTGTTTTTCCCGCTCGCCATCGCGCACCGGCCCGAACGCTGGACGCAGTACGAACTCTTGCCCATCACGACGAGCAACCGCCGGGTGGAGACGGTGATCGCCCGGCTCTTTGGCGACCGGGCGAACGGGGCCGGTTGGATCAAGGCGGCCGTGCACCAGCAGGGACTGCTGCAGATCTACGAGGATTTTTGCCTGCGCGACGATTCGGACTGCGAGCAGTGCACGTTCCCCGACCGGGTGAAGCGGTTCGAGTTCCAGCGGACTTGAACGGCCGACGACCGAAACCCTTTGACACCCGGCGGGCGGCGGGTACATGCGGACATGCCATCGACTTTGCGCCGGTTGTTGCCCCTCGCCGCCAGCCTCGCGCTGGTCTTCGGAACGTCCGCCGCGCTGCGCGCGCAGACGCCGATCACCGTCGAGGTCGACGCGACGGACACCGCGCGCAAGATCATCCACTCGCATCTCGTCATCCCGGTGCAGCCCGGGCCGCTGGCCCTGTTTTACCCGAAGTGGCTGCCGGGCGAGCACGCGCCGACCGGGCCGATCAACAGCCTGGTCAACCTGCGCCTCACTGCTGGCGGCAAGGCCCTCGTGTGGCAGCGTGATCCGGTCGAGCTTTACACGATCCGTTGCGTGATCCCGGAAGGAGCAACGGCGCTCGACGTGACGCTGGACGACGTGATCCCGACGGGCACAGGCGGCTACTCCAGCGGCACGTCGGCCTCGGCGCAGTTGACGATCCTCAGCTGGAACCAACTGCTGGTTTATCCATCGGGCACGCCGGCGGACAACCTCCTCGTGCAGGCGGGCATGAAGCTGCCAGCCGGTTGGAAGTTTGGCACCGGCATGGTCGTGGCGAAGACCGAGGGCGACCACACGGCGTTTGAGCCTGTGAGCCTGACCACGTTGGTCGACTCGCCAGTGGTGGCCGGCACGTTTTACCGGAACATCCCCCTGACCGCTCCCGGTGTGCAGCCCTCCGCGCAGATGGACCTCGTGGCCGACAGCGCCGCGGCGCTCGCGCTGCCGGACGACGAGATCGCCCGCTACAAGGCCCTGGTCGTGGAGGCTCCGGCGCTCTACGGCGGCACGCACTATCTGCACTACCATTTTCTTGTGGCGTTGAGCGACCACATCTTCCACTCGGGCATCGAGCACCACGAGTCGAGCCTCAACACGCTGCCGGAGCGCACCTTCATCGACAAGGAATCCCGCCTCGCCGAGAGCGACCTGCTACCGCACGAGTACACCCATTCCTGGAACGGCAAGTACCGCCGCCCGGCCAGCCTGACGACGCCCGACTTCCAGGTGCCGATGCAGGACGACCTGCTCTGGGTGTACGAAGGGCTGACCGAGTACGCCGGCAGCTACGTGCTGACCGCACGAGCGGGACTCAAAAACCCTGAGTGGAGCCGTGAATGGCTCGCCTCCTGCGCCGCGCAGATGGACACCCGCGCCGGTCGCCAGTGGCGCAACCTCCAGGACACCGCCACGGCGGCGTCCCTGCTTTACGAGTCGCCCACGGAGTGGGCGAACGTACGCCGCGGCGTGGATTTCTACCGGGAGGGCGTGCTGTTGTGGCTGGAGGTGGACACGACGATCCGGCAGCTCACCGCCGGGGCGAAGTCGCTGGATGATTTCACGCACGTTTTCCACGGCGGCGTGACCCCGCCCGGGGTGGTGACTTACACCTTCGACGACGTGGTCAACGGACTGAATGCGGTGGCTCCCTACGATTGGCGTGCCTTCCTGCGCGAGCGTCTGGATGCGTACACGACCCGCGCGCCGCTGCGCGGCATCGAAAACGCCGGCTGGGAACTCGTCTACAACGAGGCGCCCAACAAGGAAGACGCCCAACTGGAGGAGGATCGCAAGTTCACTGACGTGCGCTATTCGCTCGGGTTCACGGTCGGCGAGGACGGCATGATCGCCGACGTGTTCGGCGGCAGTTTGGCGGAGAAGGCCGGGATCGGACCGAGCATGAAGTTGGTTGCCGTCAACGGGCGCGCCTGGAACGGCAAGCTGCTCAAGCAGGCGCTCGTCGAAGCCAAGGGCGGTGCTCCGGTCGAGTTGCTGATCCAGAACGACGAGTTCTACAAGACCTTCCGATTGGACTACCACGGCGGCCCGCGCTACCCGCACCTACAGAGGCAAGGGCAGGGAACCGACCTGCTGGAGGCGATCTGCAAAGCGCACGCGGCTGGTGGGTAATTTTGTAGGGCAGGCGCTCCGCCAGCCACGTTTCGGGACGCTATTTGGGAACAGGCGTAAACGGGCAGGCGTGCAAAGAGCGTGCAGCTTCTCGAAAGCGGCAGGCGGAGCGCCTGCCCTACAATCCTGCGGCAGACCTGATGCCTGCCACTGTAAATCAGTTCGTCGCCGTTCGCGCCGGGTTGTAGCCGCCCTTGAGCAGGGCGTCGTGCAACGCGGGCACGTGCGTCTTGCGTGCGTCGAAGGTCACCGTGACGATCCCGCTGGCCGGGACGCCGTGCGCATCCTGCACGCCGTCCACTTTCTTGAGGATGTCGATGACCTTCTGCACGGAATCCTGCTCCGTGAGGCCGTCCATCGCCAATTGCGCGGTCTCGACGGCGGCTTCTTCGGTCGGGCGGAGGTCGTGCGGGTCGGCGGGGTCCATTGGCATAGAAGAGGAAGTTTGCGGGGTTGTTTCCCTTGTACGCGCTGACCGGGGATTCTGGCCGTTTTTTCCTTGGCGGACGCGCCCGGCGTTGCTCTATCCTCGCGCCGCACCGTTTATTTTGCCATGCCAGCGACCAACGCGGAACTCACCCGTCTCGAAGAAGATCGGCAGCGCACAGCCTACTGGCGGCGGTGGGGTCCCTACCTGAGCGAACGTCAGTGGGGCACCGTGCGCGAGGACTACAGCGCCACCGGCGAGGCGTGGGACTACTTCCCGCACGACCACGCCCGCTCGCGGGTCTACCGCTGGGGCGAGGACGGCCTCCTGGGGATCTCGGACAACCACCAGCGGCTGTGCTTCGCGCTCGCGTTGTGGAACGAGCGCGACCCGATCCTCAAAGAGCGCATGTTCGGCCTCGCGGGCGGAGAGGGCAACCACGGCGAGGACGTGAAGGAGTATTATTTCTACCTCGACGCGACTCCCTCGCACTCTTACCTCAAAGGGCTGTATAAATATCCGCAGGCCGCCTTCCCGTACGAGCAGCTCATCGAGGAGAACCGCCGTCGCGGGATCGAGGCACCCGAGTACGAGTTGCTCGACACGGGCGTTTTCGACGGGGACCGCTACTTCGACGTGTCCGTCGAGTACGCCAAGGCTGCGCCGGACGACTTCTGCATCCGCATCACGGCCACCAACTGCGGCCCCGACCCTGCGCCGCTGCACCTGCTGCCGACGCTGTGGTTTCGCAACACCTGGGACTTCGGCGACCGCGAGGGCAGGCCGGGATTGAGCCTCCTCGCAACCGACGAGGAAATCGCCATCCGTGCCGACCATCCCGCCCTCGGCGCGATGGTGTTGGCGGGCCGTTCCGCGGAGGTTCTGTTCACGGACAACGAGACAAACTTCCAGCGCGTGTTCGGCTCGGCCAACAGCACCGCGTTCCAAAAAGACGGGATCGGCCGCTACTTGGTGAACGGCGAAAAGCGCGCGGTCAACCCCGCGCAGACCGGCACGAAGGCGGCCTTCCACCACGCGCCCACCCTCGGGCCGGGCGAGACGTTCGAGATCAAACTGCGCCTGACTTCCCAGGTGCAAGGCACAGGCGGTTGGCTCGGGGCGGACTTCGATGAGGTCATCGCCGCCCGCCGGCGCGAGGCCGACGAGTTCTACGGCGCGCTGGCTCCGACCACGCTCGACGCCGACCTCGCCAGCGTCCAGCGCCAGGCGTTTGCGGGCATGCTCTGGAACAAGCAGTTCTACCACTACGTGGTCGAGCGCTGGCTCGACGGCGACCCCGGCCAGCCCACCCCGCCTGCCGCGCGCCTGGAAGGGCGCAACAGCGACTGGCGGCATCTTTTCAACGACGACATCCTTTCTTTGCCCGACACCTGGGAGTTTCCCTGGTTTGCCTCCTGGGACCTGGCGTTTCACTGCCTGCCGCTCGCCCTGGTCGACCCGGAGTTCGCCAAGCGCCAGTTGATGCTCCTGACGCGCGAGTGGTACATGCATCCCAATGGCCAGCTACCCGCCTACGAGTGGAACTTCGGCGACGTGAACCCGCCCGTGCACGCCTGGGGGGCATGGCGGGTGTACACCATCGAGCGCAAGATGAAGGGCTCCGGCGGTGCACCCGCCGAGGGTGACCGGCAGTTCCTGGAGCGTGTCTTCCAAAAGCTCTTGCTTAACTTCACCTGGTGGGTCAACCGCAAGGACGAACAGGGTCGCAACATCTTCCAGGGCGGCTTCCTGGGCCTGGACAACATCGGCGTCTTTGACCGCAGTCAGCCCCTGCCGACCGGCGGCTACCTGGAGCAAAGCGACGGCACGAGCTGGATGGCGATGTACGCGCTCAACCTGCTCAAGATCGCGCTGGAGTTGGCGCAGTACAATCCCGTGTACGAGGACATCGCCAGCAAGTTCTTCGAGCATTTCCTCTCCATTGCCAGCGCGATGAACGCGACCGGCGACCGCCAGGCTTCCCTCTGGGACGAGGAGGATGGGCTGTTCTACGACCACATCCACCTGCCCAGCGGCGACGAAGTGCCGCTGAAAATCCACTCCATGGTCAGCCTGATCCCGCTGTTCGCGGTAGAGACGATTGACTTGGAACTCCTCGACAAGCTGCCTGGCTTCAAACGCCGCTTCCAGTGGTTCATGGAACACCGGCCGGCGCTGACCGGCAGCATCAGCCGGCACTGCAAGGAAGACCGCGGCGGCAAGCTGATGCTCTCCCTCGTGGACGAAAACCGCCTGCGCCGCGTGCTCACCAGGTTGCTCGACGAGGGCGAGTTCCTCGGGCCATACGGGGTCCGTTCCCTGTCCAAGTACCACGAGGCACACCCCTACGTCTTCCAGGCCGACGGCACCACGCGCACCGTGGACTACAACCCTGGCGAGTCGCGCAGCGGCCTGTTCGGGGGCAATTCCAATTGGCGCGGCCCCGTGTGGATGCCGGTCAATTACCTGCTCATCGAGAGCCTGCAAAAGTTCCACTACTACCTTGGCGACGAGTACAAGGTCGAGTGCCCGACCGGCTCCGGCCAGATGATGACGCTGTGGGAAGTGGCGGCGGAGATCTCGCGGCGGCTCGTCGGCATCTTCCGGCGCGACGAGGAGAGCGGCCGGCGGCCGGTGTTCGGACCCTACGAGAAGTTCCAGACGGACCCCGGCTGGAACGCTTACCCATTCTTCCACGAATACTTCCACGCCGACGAGGGACGCGGCTGCGGAGCAAGCCATCAGACCGGCTGGACGGGCCTCATCGCTAAGGTGCTCCAGCAAACCGGCGAGTACGGTTTGCTGGACGGCGAAAACGGCCCGGAAAAACGTTGACGCACCGCGGGTGTGCCCGTAGAGAGCGACGCGCACCGCCATGAAACGCTTTTTCTGCCGTTCTTCTGCTTTCGTCGCCACTCTCGGGCTGTCCGTTTTGCTGCTGGCCGGCTGCGGAACGGTGCCGCGCGTCATGTCGCCGGGCAGCTTTTCGACGGTGGTGATCGACGCCGGTCACGGCGGCCACGATTCCGGTGAGCATCCGCCCGGCCGGCAGGCGGAAAAGGACCTCGCGCTGGACACGGCTCTGCGCCTGCAGCCGCTCCTGCGCGAGGCGGGGCTAAAAACGGTTCTCACGCGTTCGGACGACACGTTCGTCGAACTCGACGACCGGGTGGCCATCGCCGACCGCTACGGCCCGGATGCCATCCTCGTAAGCATCCACTACAACGCCTCGCCCAGCAGCGGACCGCGCGGCATCGAGACGTACTTCTATCGCACCGACAGCTTGGGGCTGGCCACGCGCGTGCAGCGCAACATCCTGAGCGAAACCGGCCAGTTGAACCACGGCGTCATCCGCCGCGTGCTGCGTCTGACGCATAATCCGCAGGAGCCTTCCATCCTCTGCGAATGCGGCTACTTGACGAACTCCTACGACTACTCGCTGGCCACCACCGATTCTTACCGGCAGCGGGTGGCCGAAGGCATCGCGGATGGCATCGTCGAACAACACGAAAAGGGCGACAACGACCTTGCCAAGCTGCCGCCGGTCGTGTCGTACACGCCGACGCGCCACGCCTATCGGCGGCACCACGTTCGCGTCTCCAGGCACCACGCGACGGCTTCCAAGAAGTCGTCGAAGTCGACGAAGTCCAAGACGACGGCGAAGAAAAAGAAGAAGCGCTCCTAGCGCTCCGCCAGGGTGCGCGACGGCACGTCCTCGGGCCGGGCGACGATGATGCCGGCGTCGTCGCTCTTGTCGGCCAGATAGGCGGAAAGCTCGTCGTCGAGCACCACCCGGCGGTAGCGCGAGGAAGCGTGCATGAAGCGCAGGGTGCCGTTGGAGTCGCGGTACGCCAGGCCGACGTGGGAGGTATACCCGGCCGTGTCGCGGCTGGTCACGGCGATGATGTCGCCGTTGCGCAGGTAGGGCTCGGCGGCCCGCACGCGGCTCTTGGGCACATGGTAGACCGGGAGGTCGGAGACACGTTCCTGGACCCGCGCCATCTCCGGGAGCAGGGAAGGGTTGTTGCGCAGGTAGCGGTAGTGCTGCCACATGATGGTCATCTCGTGGATGTCGCGGTGTTCCATGCGCTCCGCGCCGGGCAGCCGCGTGGTGATGTTCGTGACCAGCCCGCGCTTTTCGTTGTCGGCGAACAGGTCTTCCAGGAAGTGCATGCGCGAGAGGTACTCGCCGGTGCATTGGCCGTGACGGTAGCGATCCAGTTCGATCATGCGCAGCAGGTCAGCCGGGGCGTACGGAGGCTCCTTGGCGCGCAGCATCCGGGCAAAGCCGAGAGAGATTTCGAAAAACGTCCAGCAGTCCACTCCCTCCAAGTTGGCCGACGGCGCTTCGACCCGGTCGTCGATTTCCAGCGTGAAGCCTTTGTAGGGCGTGCCCATCAAGGCGGCGCCGACGCGCACCGTGCGGTCGCCCACCGGCAGGGCGCGCCAGTTCTCGCGTTGCGCCTGGGCGACGAGGCGGTCAAAGGTAGGCCGGCCTTTGAAGACCGTGTTCATCGGCAGGGTGTCGGCGGCGGAGACGCGGCCGGCCGCGATCCCGAGCGTGCAGAGGAGGAGGACCCACAAGCATGGGCGGAGGAAGGTGTTCATGGAAAGAATGCCAAGCCAAACAGAGAAAAGATCGTGCCTGATAACGCCAAAAGGGCGTGCCGGCCAGCAACTCGCACAAAAAAAGCGTTTGGACCTTAAAAAAGGATTGTTTCCCGGCGCGGCTTCTTTTTAATCCACTGGCTTATGGCAACTACTAAAAAACCGACCAAAGCCGCCGAGCCGAAGAAAACCAACGCCGCCTTCCTCAAGCCGGTCACCCCAGACGACAAACTTGCAGCCATCGTGGGCAACTCGCCGCTGCCCCGCACGGAGCTGACCAGCAAGCTGTGGGCCTACATCAAGGAGCACAAGCTACAGGACGCCAAGAAAAAGACCCAGATCAACGCCGACGCCGCGCTCAAGGCGGTCTTCGACGGCAAGGGGACGGTCACCATGTTCGAGATGAACAAGCTGGTGAACGGCCACCTCAAGAAGTGAGGCCTGGCGGCAAGAAGGGCTCGTCCCTTTCATAGTTGCCGAAAAAGCCGGCGGCTGCCGTCTGGAAAGTTGTCGGGCATTTTGCCCGCGGCGATCGGACGGCACGCCGCGCTTTTTGTTGTTGGTCAGGCGAGTGAAGATCGTCCATGAAAGAAGCCGAGACCGCGCGGGTGAACGGGCTGCCAACCGTCGGAAAGGGCGTCGGTCGTGACTTGGCGGGTCTGGTGGTCCTAGCAGTAGTTTCTTTGGGGCTGGGAAGTCTCTTTAACTTGTTTCGCCACGATCCGCTGCCCTGGGTCTATCGCAGCCGTGCGCAAACGCTGGATCGAGCGGTGGCGCAGTTCGGCGAGCCGTCCCCTGCAAGCGGCGCAGAAGTCGCGCCAATCGAACTTCCGCACGAGATCCGGTTGGACGAGTTCCAGAGCTTCGTCAGCGAGCGCAAAGGGATCGTCCTTGATGCCCGGCCAGTCGCCTTCTACCGCGAGGCACACGTGCCCGGCGCGCTGAGTTTGCCGCGGGAGACGTTCGCAGAGTCTTACCGGGCGCTCCGCGCCACGCTCGAAGCTTCGAAGGAGCGACCAGTCACGGTCTACTGTTCGGGGCCGGATTGTCCTGACAGCCAGTTGGTGAGCGACGCCTTGGCCAAACTCGGGTACCGCCGTCTACTGATCTACACCTCCGGCTGGGAGGAGTGGTCGCAAACCGGCCTCCCGCAAGAGGGAGTCTCCGCGCCGCCGTGAAACCGTTCTTTGATCGCGCGACGGTTCGAGCAGGTTTGTGGATTTTACGGCTCGGGCTTTCGGGCGTGTTTATCTACGCCGGAGCGTTGAAAATCCGCGACCCGCAATCGTTCGCGGAAAGCGTCGCTGCCTTTCGTCTGTTGCCTACGCCTTTGATCAGTCTGGTGGCGCTGGCTCTGCCAGTGTTGGAGGTGCTCGCCGGCCTGGCGGCTCTGGGAAGCGGCCGCTGGCGGCGTGCCGGGGCGATTGGACTGCTGACGATGCTCGTGGTCTTCGTGCTCGCCCTGGCGACGGCTTGGGGGCGAGGGTTGAACGTCGACTGCGGCTGCTTCGGTGCGCGGGTTCTCGACGTGCTCGCCCCAACAAGGAGCCACTGGACCGCGATCCTGCGTGACATGGTGCTGGGAGCGGCGGCGTGGGTGCTTTACGCCGCAAGCGGTCGTCCAACCGGGTAGGGGTTAGCGCTGCCGGCTACGCAAAAAGCCCTGGCAGCGCGCGCGCTGCCAGGGCGTAAAGGAAGCCGCCTTCCGTGAACCGGACCGGATCAGCGCCGCTGCGCGGGTACGCCGTGATGGTCGGACCGCCAGTTGCGGTAAGCCTTCAGCGCGTCGATTAGCGCCATGTCTTCCACGCTCGTCGGGCCGTTGACCTCCTTCTTGGGCATCCAGTCGGTCTCGTACCAATGGACTTGCTGCGGGCTGAGTTCCGAGAGCATGAGCCCCCGGTTCTTGCCGAAGTGGATGCGCGTCTCGCGGAAGTCGATATTTGACTCGCGTGAAGAGGCGGGTGCTGCCTGCTCCGGCTCGAACGTATCGTCGTCGTCATCGGACAGGATGGGATCCGCCACCACGACCTGCGGCTTGGATGCCGGACGCTGAGGAGCCACTGGGGCCACCGGAGCCGCCGCGACCGGTGGCAAAACCGGCGTGGACGCCACGATGTTGGCACTGATGTCCTCCAAGTCCTGCGTGAAGATGTCGCTGGCCGCCGTAGCGGTCAGCACGGCGTCCACCAAGGCGCGCTTCTTGGCCATCTTGAGCACCGTGTTGTAGTGGTCGGCCGGGTTGTCGTTCTCGACCTTCTCACCGCCCTTGGCGATCATCCAGCCCTTGCCGTCGACCTTCTTGGTGGTGAAACCCTTGCCGCCGATGAGTTCCTGCGCCTTGGCGGGGTCTTCCTGGCGAAGGTCCCAGTAAGCACGGGGCACCGGCTTGTCGGTCGGCTCAGCCGCACCGGCACGGAAGCGGTACTTGTTCTCCATGGTCGAGCAGGTGCCGACGCCCTGACCGAGGAAGCTGCCGGTCAAAATGCTGGAAAGGGTGCACTGCACCCGGTACTCGCGGTGACCGCGATCCAGGTTGCGCTCGTCCAAGTCATAGGTCGGCGCAAGGCGGAAGGTCAGGCAAAGCTTCTCCGCACCCGGCTTGAGCAGGGTCGGCTTGTCGCCGCAGCCCGGGATGCGACCGAAGTGCTCTCCTTCCTTCATGGCGGTGCCCATGATCTGCTGAATCAGGGCGACCTGTCCGAGCACCTGCTGGACGGTCATCGCGGAGGACGCAGGGTCCACCGCCAGCGTAACGATCTTGTCGTCGCGGAGGGGGGATGATGACGTGGTGTTTTTCATTGGAAATAGTGTAGGCGGGAACAAGCGAGAAATCAAATAAATTCACCACTTTTTCACAAGATACAAATCATTCAATAAGAGCAATTTACACCTTTGATTTTCCGAGTTGTTCACAAATCACGTTTTCTGGCTCTTGAATTGGGAAAAATCCTCTAAATCCTTGATCACCGTGCACAGATAGACCGGCTCAGGGTGGAGGCGACGGTACTTGGTGATTTCAGTCTTGTTCAGCACGCGGAATCCGTAGCGTTGAAACATCTTTTCACCCCGGCGATTGGCGAAGCTGACCATCTGGCCGTAAACGCGTTTTTCCCCCTTGTCGGTGAGATACTGGAGGTAAGCATCAATCAGCAGCCGTGTGTTGAACATGCTGCGGGCATCGGGCAGCAGGTTGAGGTGAAAGTGCGCCGTGCGGCGGGGGGCCGCCGGGACCTCCTGCCAGGCGTTGCTCAACATCCAATGGATGAAACGCCGGCTGGCAGCGTTGTAGCCCGGATAGCGCCGCAGGACGCGCGCGGCGAGGCGGAAGTTCTGGAGGAAGTTGTGGAATTGGTTGCGCAGTGGCTGTCGGCAGCCCAGCAAGTAGCCGCGCACCTCGCCGCCGATCTCCATGATGAAGGCCGACTGCGGCTCCTTTTCCAGGTAGTAGTTCGTCAGGAAGTCCGCAAACAATTCGCGGTCGCTGAACACGGGGTCAATCGGCTGCCCGAGAAAGCCGGTGTCGCAGCACAGGGCGCGGACGGCCTGGCGGTCGGCCGGGCGGTAGTTGCGGATGGTGCAGGGCGGGGCGGTGACCGTCCCGGAAGGTTCTTTGCTCATAAAAATCCTGACGTTGACTCTCCGATGGACGTGCCGCGGCGTCCGGTGTTCATCCATCCCGGTGAAATCCGGAAATCGTTTCGCGGTAGATGCCGAAAAGCCGCTCGAACACGCGCCGCCAGTTGTAGCGCTCGGCCACGACGCCGCTGTTGCGTTCGCCGATGGCGCGCAGGTCTTGGCGGCTCA
The DNA here is from genome assembly GCA_964245035.1 of uncultured Chthoniobacterales bacterium. Taxonomy (GTDB): domain Bacteria; phylum Verrucomicrobiota; class Verrucomicrobiia; order Chthoniobacterales; family SZAS-18; genus CAHJWO01. The sequence continues at coordinate 1,248 of CAXTMD010000093.1, read as the reverse complement.
TACGCTCGATGGCGACGGCGAGGGACTCCGGGCGATTCTCGGCCGCCCAGTGACCGAGGTCGCTGAAGACGATGCGATCCATGTAGCTGCCCCGGATGCCGACCACGGGGGTGCCGCACGCCTGACTCTCCAGGGTGACGAGCCCAAAGGTTTCCTGCACCCCCGGGTGCACGAACAGGTCGGCCGCCCGGTAGAAGCGGGCCAACTCCCGCGGGTCGCTGCAATACGGGTGCCACGTGACGGCACCCGTCTTCTGCGCTAGTGCCTTGACCAGGCGGCGCTGCTGCCCATCGCCAATCACCATCAGGTGAAACCGCCCAGGCGCGCGTCGGCACAGCCGGTGAAACGCTCCAAAGAGCGTCTGCGTGTTCTTCTCGGGCGACAGCCGGCCGACGTAGAGCAGCAGCGTGATGTCGGGCGGCAGCTTGAGGTCGCCCCGCGCGGAGCTTTCCGGGCGGTCACCGGGATGGAAGATGGTCGGATCGACGCCGAGATCGACCGTGGCGGCGTTGCGCACGCCCCAGTCGGCCAGCACGGCCGCCAGCGGCGCGCACGGCACGAGCGTGCGGGCGAACCGGCTGTAGAGCGCCCGCACGTAGCGCCGGGCGGCATCCATGACTATCGCCGTGGCCGTCTGGCCGAAAAACTTGCTGACGGTGCGCAGGTAAGCCTCGGGAAAATGCGAGTGATAAAAACCCACCACTGGGATGCCCAGCGCCTTGCCCGAGGCGAGCGCCTTCCAGGCGATCTGGTACGGGTCGCCGGACTCGATGATGTCGGGTCGTTCGCGTTCCAGGATGCGCTCGACCGCCGCCAGGTTGATCAGTGCCCGGTAGCGGGAGGTCCGCGAAACCAGCGGGGAATGGATCGTGTAGGTCCGTGTCGGACCGTCGTCGCGTACGGCGGTCTCCGGGCCGGGGACGACGAGGATGTGCCGGTCAGCGGTGTGGGCGCGCAGGTAGGCGGTTTTTTCCGCGAGGTAGCGCTTCACCCCGCCGCTGACCGGGGAATAAAACTGCGTCAGGTCACAGATTTTCAAGCGGCGGCAGCCAACTCCGGCGGGATCGGGGCCAGTTCCGCTCCGGGCTCCTCGGCGTGCTCGGTTAGGTAGCGTTCGGCGTCGAGCGCCGCCGCGCAGCCGTCCCCAGCCGCCCAGATTGCCTGGCGGTAAACGTGGTCCGAAACGTCGCCGGCCGCGAACACCCCCGGCACCGCCGTCGCCGTGCCGCGGGTTTTGAGCAGGTAGCC
>CAXTMD010000092.1:12256-12576 GCA_964245035.1 uncultured Chthoniobacterales bacterium | reverse complement strand
CCCTCCCCACCCGGCCAAGACCAAGGCTGCCAGCAGCCCCAAGAAGGCTGACGGCCGCCCGGCGTCGATCTGCCAGCGCGGATAGATCGTCATCAGCGGGTGCGGCCAGGCCAGTTTGCCCAGGTAAAACCACCCGGCGTCGCCGGCGGCGGCGAGGCGTTGCGGTCCACTGCGCACCCACGCCGCTTCGTTGCCCAGGGGGGTTTGCCGCCAGAGCTGCGTCCACACCGAGAGGCCGACCGCTGCGAGTGAAAGGAGAAAAACCGGCGCGATCTCTCCCAGCCGCCGCCATCGCCAGCGGCCGTCCACCCACCAGGCCA
>CAXTMD010000092.1:10103-12246 GCA_964245035.1 uncultured Chthoniobacterales bacterium | reverse complement strand
GGCTGAGGATGGCGGGCAACACCATCGTGGAGGTCTTGGCGGCCATGGCCAGCGCGGCGCAGAGCAGCGCCAGCGCGTAGGCGAGGCGCGCCCCGGGCCGCGCCGGCTCCTCCAGCCAGCGCAGGAAGAAGAGGATGGCCAGCAGGAAGCACCCGCCCGAAAGCGTGTTCTTCATCTCGCTGACCCACGCGATGGACTCGGTCTGCACGGGATGCAGCGCCCACAGCGCCGCGCCGAGCCACGCGCCGGGCACGCGCAGCCGTGCGAGCACGCGCCAGAGCACCAGCGCGCCGCAGGCGTGCAGGAGGACGTTCGCCAGGTGGTAAGCCCACGGGACCAATCCCCAGACCCGGTGCATGGCCCACAGGGCGGTGATCGTCAGCGGGCAGATGTCGGCGGCCCGGGTCGTCCACACGCTGCCGAGCCCGGCCGAGCCGACGACCGCAGGGTTTTGCGTCAGCAGGTTATCGTCGTCCCAGACGTAGCCCGCGCGCAACGCGGGCAGGTAGGCGACGACCACGGCCAGCAGCAAGGCGCCGCCTGCCAGGGTCGCGCGCAGCCGCGGCGAGCGTGTCCAAGGCGCGGCGGGAAGGTTCATACGGCTTCGGGCGGACCGTACACCACGACGCACACGGGCAAAGACAAATCCTTGAACGCCCCGGCTTCCACCGCTACGTTGTGCAGCGACGCGCGTCAGGGGCGTCCCGACGTGCGCCGGGCTCCTTGAAAACCCTCGAAGCCAGCCTCCGCATCCCCGACCTGTGGCAGCAGCAGGCGGTCGGTGCCCTGCGCGCCGGGCGCGACGTGGTCGTCCACGCCCCCACGGGCGCGGGCAAGACGTACATCTTCGAGTTGCTCTACCCGACGCTCAAGGGACAGGCCGTGTTCACGGTGCCCACCCGGGCGCTGGCCAACGACAAATATGCCGAGTGGCGCGCCGCCGGCTGGGACGTGGGGATTTGCACGGGCGACATCAATCTGCGGCCCGAGGCACGCGTGATCGTCGCCACCCTGGAAACCCAGCGCGGTCGGCTCCTGCACCGGCGCGGTCCGAAGCTGCTCGTCATCGACGAATACCAGATGCTCGGCGACGGGCACCGCGGCGCGAACTACGAACTGGCCCTCTCCCTCGCTCCGCCCGGCACGCAGCTCCTGCTGCTGAGCGGCAGCGTGGGCAACCCGGCCGACGTGAGCGCGTGGCTGGGCCGGCTCGGGCGCGAGGTGGACCTCGTCGTCCACGAGCAGCGCCCCGTGCCGCTGGAGGAAAGCGTGCTCGACGCCCTGCCCTACCAGCTCGACGCCCGCGCCTTCGGCTACTGGCCGCGGCTGCTCGCCAAGGCGCTGCTGGCCGACCTCGGGCCGATCCTGGTGTTCGCCCCGCGCCGCGCCGCCGCCGAGGAACTCGCCCGTGACCTCGCCGGCACCCTGCCCGTCGACGACCCGCTCGTGCTCTCGCCCGAGCAAACGGTCCTCGCCGGCGAAAAGCTCGCCAAGCTCCTGCGCAAGCGCATCGCCTACCATCACAGCGGGCTGTCTTACGGGGCGCGCGCCGGCCTCATCGAACCACTCGCCAAGACCGGCCAGCTCCGCGCCGTCGTCGCCACGACGGGCCTGGCGGCGGGGGTGAACTTTTCCATGCGTTCGGTGCTCGTGACCGACACGCGCTACTCCGTGCGGCACTTCGAGCGCCACCTGCTGCCCGAGGAACTGCTCCAGATGTTCGGTCGCGCGGGGCGGCGGGGATTGGACGACAGCGGGTTCGTGCTCGTCGCCCCGGGCCGTCCGCGGCTGGAGGACGCGCGGCCGAAGAACCTCAAGCGCGCGACGCAGATCGACTGGCCGAGCCTGCTGTCCGTGATGGAAGCCGCGTGCGAACGCCAGGAGCCGCCGCTCGCCGCCGCCGCCGAGTTGTGCGCGCGGCTGTTCAGCGTGCAGAACGTGCCGCTGGGCGTGGAACGCTCCGTGGCGGACGGCCCGCGGCCGTGCGGGTTGTGGGTGGACGCCGAGCGCGCCCGGCTCGCACAGCCGCTCAGCGTGGAAATCCTCGCTTCCACCGGCGAGTGGGAGCCGTGCGGCGAGGAGACGCCGGTGCCGTTGGCGGAGTTGTGGGTTGATGGTAGGGCAGGGGGGGCCCCCCCCCCCC
>CAXTMD010000092.1:3263-10093 GCA_964245035.1 uncultured Chthoniobacterales bacterium | reverse complement strand
GTCTGTTCCCGACCAACGTCCCGAAACGCGGCAGGCGGAGCGCCTGCCCTACAAACCGGCGCTGCACGACGCGGCGTTCATGCGCAAGGTCGGTCAGGGAAACCTCTGCAAGCTGCACCGGCCGGAGACCGAACACGCGTCGGCCGGCTGGCGCTACGGACGCGAGATCCCTCTGGCCGTGGTCCTGAACGCCAACGAAGTGCGCTTCGTCAAAGGGATGCGTGCTGCTCTGGAAGCCCTCTCGGACGATTGGCGCGGGCGCAACTTCCCGGTTGGCGGACGGCTCGGACGCGCGGTGTTCGAGGAGCGCGTGCTGCCCGTTCTCCCCGCGCTGAGCGGTGGCGGGACGCTCTGGCGGCTGGCCGAGCGCAGCGGCGTGCTGGTCGCGCAGGTCGATTACTCATCCCTCACGTTCCCTGCCCGGCACGACTCCACCGGCCGCGCGCTGCACGCGCCCGCCGAGCGCCGCAACTATCCCGCCTGCTGCCAGAACTGCCCGCAACGGCCCGTCTGCGAGGCGGACAACAAGTCCATGACCCCCGCCCTCGCCTGGCGCAAGCTTGGGCTGATCGAACCCGACGGCACGCCGACGCGGCGCGGGGTGATCTTCGGGTTCTTCAACCATGGCGAGGGCCTGGCGGTCGCCGCCGCGCTCGAACAGCCCGACTACGCCATCGAGGACTTGATCTACGATCTGGCCAACCTGCGCGCCGGGCACCGGTTCACGCCGGAGGGCGACAATCCGCACGGCGGCCGGCTGGGCAGCCTGTGCGCGCGGATTTATGCGCGGGCGGACCATCCCGGCTACCTGGAAATGGGCGTGCCGCCGGACTACGGCGACGGCGCGGCGGAGGTCGTCGCGGAACTGGCGCAGAGTCCCGGCAACCGCCACCGGCTGCTCAACGACTCCCTGCGCGCGGGCGACCTCGAACGCGCCCTGACCGAGTGGCGCAGCCTCCTGTCGCACATCGCCGTCGCGCCGGCGTACTCTTGGGACCGCTGGCAGGCGCTCCAGGCCGCCGCGCGCCGGTGCGTGGAAACAAACGGCAGCGGGCAGTTGCCGACTTTCCCGCCGTTGTCGGCCGCGCAGCAGCGGCGCTACCAGCACCGGCTGTTCTTGAAATGACAGACGGCTAGTGCGGCTACACGACGCACGCCGACTTGAAGAGGAACGGCGTGGACACCACCGTCTCGCCCGCCGCGTTGCAGACGATCCGGGTCATCGACACGTACGGCAGCGGCGCGGCGGTCTGCCAGGCGCGGAACGCCGCCATCGTGTCCACCGCCGTGTCGAACGACGGAGCCAGGCAGCGCCACATCACCGCGCGGATGAACAGTTCATGGCCGATCAGGAACGCCGGCGCGGCGTTGCTCGCGTGCAGCCACGCCAGCGTCGCTTCCACGCGGCCCAGGAAGTTGGCGAAGGACTCCGCACCCTCGCCATCGCAGAAGCGCGGGTCGGCCTTCTTCCAATACTCGTCCACGGCCGGCCGGCGTTGCTTGACGGTGGAGTCCTTCCACGCGTCGGGTCGCAGGTAGGTGAACTCCTGGATCGGCAGCATGAGGCTCTCCACCTGCGGAAAACGCCCGATCAGCGGCGCGGCCGTCTGGCGGGAGCGCAGAAACGGCGAGTACACGATGACCTGGGGCTGCGCCACGGTGGCGGCGGCCAGGGTGCGGGCTTGCTGCCGGCCGGCGTCGGTGAGGCCGTAGTTGGCGGGATGGTCGATGACGCCGCCAACGTTGGCTTCGCTCTCGGCGTGGCGGATGAACAGGGCGTCGAAGGGCATGGGAGAAAGTGCGGAGTGCGGAGTGCGGAGTGGCGGAGGGGACCACCGGCGTCCCGCGCTACGATATGCGCGCGGGGCGGCATCTCAAGGGAGCGGCGCGTCCTTCTGTCACTCCGCACCTTCTCCCATGCTCTCCGTCATCGACCATCCGCTCGTGCAGGTGAAACTCGGTCTTTTGCGCGACCAGTCCACGCCGGTGCCGGAGTTCCGCCGCGCCCTGCGCGAGACGGCCGCGCTGATGTTCTTCCAGGCCACGGCCGACCTGCCCACGGTGGAAACGACCGTGCAAACCCCACTCGCCGCGTGCGCGGCGCGACGCCTGGAACGGCACGTCGTCCTGGCTCCGATCCTGCGCGCGGGCCTGGGGCTGCTGGAGGGTTTGTTCGAACTCGTGCCCGACGCGCAGGTCGCCCACCTGGGGTTCTACCGCGACGAACACACCCTCAAACCCGTGCGCTACTACGCGAAGGTGCCGCCCGGCATCGCCGACGCGGCGGTGATCCTGCTCGACCCGATGCTGGCCACCGGCCACAGCGCGGCGGCGGCCGTGTCGGCGCTCAAGGTCTCCGGCGCGCGGCACATCCGCTTCCTATGCCTGGTGAGTTGCCCGGAGGGCGTGGCGCACTTTCACGGCACGCACCCCGACGTGCCCGTGTTCACCGCCGCCGTGGACCAGGGCCTCAACGAACGCGGCTACATCGTGCCCGGCCTCGGCGACGCGGGCGACCGCTTCTTCGGCACGTAGGACTGGCAGTTACCGCGTGATGATCGTGCCCGTGGCGAAGTTGTAGAAGTAGCGCGTGCCATCCGTGTTGTAGTGGTCGGGGCGCGTGGGATCCGGGAAGTAGTACAGGAACGTGTTGAGCGTGAAGTCGTACAGGTACGGGAACAGGCTGCGGCTGGTGTAGAAGAAGGTCTGGGCGGTGAAGTCGTAGAGGTACACGCCCGCGCTGCCGTCGGCGGCGTCGAAGGGGTACTCAAAGCCGAGGTCGCTGTGGAAGAGGTAGGGCGAGAAGTTGAAGTTGTAGTAGCCAAAGGGCACGCCGTCAGAGAACTTGAGGTAGTAAAAGCCGTCGGAGAGGGCCACCGAGCCGCCAAAGAAGGGCGCACGCTGCGTGCTGACCAACTCCAGGGAGCCAGCGGTGCCGGAGGCATTGCCGTTGTCGCCCACCGCGGCGATGTAGAGGTAGCCGTTGGGCGAGGTCACCGCCAAATCGGTCACCGTCGGATAGTAGCCGTCCGTGAACGACGGGCTGCGAAAGGAGTCGAGCTGCGTGAAGGTCTGCGTGCTGAAAATCTGGATGACCTCTTCGCCGGATTGATTTTGATAGAGCAAGCTGTCGTCCGCGCTGAAGGTGGCCACTCCCGGGTAAGCTCCGTTGTTGAAGGTGCCGAGCACGCCGCTCAGATTATTGGTGGGGATCAGCGAGGTGGTGTAGCTGCCGCCGACTCCGTTGCCCGCCCCGTTGGGGAACACGAGGAACTGGCCGTTATGGCTGATCGTCAGCCCCTCGCCGTTGGAGCCGGTGCTGTCGAAGGCAGGCTTGTTGGCCGCACCCGGCGTCGCGGTGGAAACGTCGAACGAGGCCAGGGTAGACGGAGAAATGCCCGAGTCGCCAAAGAAGAGCGTCTTGCGGTCAGGACTGATCTGAAGGAAGCCGCCTTCGTACACGACCGATCCGCCGAAGGTCGTCTGGCTCGCCCCGGTGGTGGCGTCGATCTGGGCGATGCCGCCACCGTCGAACCCGTAGCCGGAAGTCAGCACGTAGAGCCGGTTGTCCAACCCGGCGGCGACGGCGGCCGGCGCGAAGGGGGCGGGCAGGCTGGCGAGGGGGGTCAAGCTGGTCAGGTCCACCACGCCGATGGCTGCGGAAGTCGAACCTTCGTTGGCCACGTACAGGCGCGTGCCGTCCAAGGAAATGGACATGCCCACCGGGTTGGAGCCGATGAAGAAGGTGGTCAGCACCGTGTTGGTGTCGGTGTCGATGACCGCCAGGCTGTTGTCCTGCGGCAGCGTGGCGTAGAGGCGCGGCCGGTTGGGGTCAACCAGCAGCTTGCCCGCTTTGACGTTATTGAAGGTCTTGAGCAGGATGCCGGACTGGGCGTGGGCGGAGGTGGCAAACGGCAGACCGAACGCCGCCAAGGCGAAGCAAATGGCAGGGAGGAGGGGTTTCATCATAGGAAGTTTGCTGGTTTGGAAAGCGGCCGATTGGTGGTTCGGAGCAGAGTGTTTGTGCCCACCGCTGGGTTTGTCACGGCAGGCAGCCTGTTCTAAGCAGCTTCTGTGCGGGGAGCGAATCTTTTTGCCCCGTTTGTGGTAGGGGAGAGCGTGGCTCGTTGGCGCGGTTATCCCCACACCCGTTTCTGCTGAGTTAGGACACCGCGCTGCCCGCTGCAAACGGGCGGTTTACTTGGAGATGACTTCCCCCGTGGCGAAGTTGTAGAAGTAGCGCGTGCCATCCGTGTTGTAGTGGTCGGGGCGCGTGGGATCCGGGAAGTAGTACAGGAACGTGTTGAGCGTGAAGTCGTACAGGTACGGGAACAGGCTGCGGCTGGTGTAGAAGAAGGTCTGGGCGGTGAAGTCGTAGAGGTACACGCCCGCGCTGCCGTCGGCGGCGTCGAAGGGGTACTCAAAGCCGAGGTCGCTGTGGAAGAGGTAGGGCGAGAAGTTGAAGTTGTAGTAGCCAAAGGGCACGCCGTCAGAGAACTTGAGGTAGTAAAAGCCGTCGGAGAGGGCCACCGAGCCGCCGAAGAAGGGCGCACGCTGCGTGCTGATGATCTCCAGATTGTTCGCTCCGTAGAAACCGCCCGCCGCGGCAAGGTAGAGGTAGCCGTCTGGCTGGGTGACGGCCAGTCCGCTAATGGTCGGAGCTTGGCCGCTGCTGGCACCCGGCGACGGATCTAGGAAAGAATCCAGTTGAGTGAACGTGGCAGTGCTGAAGATCTTGAAGGCGCTCTGGCCGTTGGAGCCGCCGTAGTCCTGCACTTCGTAGACGAGGGTGCCATCCGGACTGAAGACCGCTGGGCCGACGTAAGAGCCGACGTTAAACGAGCCAAGCACACGGCTGAGATCACCGGTGGAGACCAGTGAACTCGTCGTACCGGTGCCTAGACCAACCAAGTAAAGGCTGTCGCGGCTGATGTCGAATAACTGCCCTCCCCCGCCCACATCAGAGACCGCTTGCAACAAAGTCGGCGTCGCGGTTGAGACATCGTAGGCTGCCGTCCCGCCAGTGACCGCGGAGAACAACCGGGTGCCGTCCGGAGTGATTTTGAAGGAACCGGTGGCCTGGACGGAGCCGTCTCCGATGGTTGTCTCCAGCGTGCCAGTGGTGCCGTCGATCTGCGCGATGATGCCGTTGCCGTTGACGCCCGCCGTGAGCGCATACACCCGGTTGCCGAGGCCGGCGGCGACGGCCGACGTCGTGCCGGGGGTGGGTAGGCTGGTCAGGGTAGTGAGGGTGGTCAAATCTACCACTCCGATGGCCGCCGAAGTTGAACCGGAGTTGGCCACGTAGAGCCGCGTGCCGTCGGGCGAGATGGACAGACTGCTGGGATTTGCCCCGATGAAGAACGTCGTGACAACCGTGTTGGTGTTCGTATCGATGACTGCCAGGCTGTTATCGAAAGGCAGCGTGGCGTAGAGGCGCGGTCGGTTCGGGTCGAGCAGCAGCTTGCCGGCTTTGAGGTTGTCGAAAGTCTTCAGCAAGATGCCGGATTGCGCCTGGGCAGGCGAAACAGGAGACAAGCACAGGGCCGCGAGGGCGAGATACAGGGTCGGAAAGAGAGGTTTCATAGGGAGATCAGGACGCAAGCAGCGGGTCAGGAAAAGCTCCCGCCGTTTTCCTCCGGGCTGGGGTTTGTCACCCGGGGTGCGGTCGGTTTAAGCAAATCCCTCACCAGTCGACAAGCCTTTTTTCGTCGGCTTGTGTCGGGCGAACCCCGATGCCCGGATCAACTCCCGCTCAGTCTTGGCCGCGCGCCCGCGAATACTTGCTCTTTTTGCCGAAACGCTTGCTCCAGTACCGGACCATTAGCTTGAGAAAACGCCAGCCGTCGCTCACGGGGTTGATGTGGCTGGTTTCCTCGCCGTAGACCGTGCTGATGGGCACCGCGCTGATGCGCTCGCCCCGCCAGGCGCTGAGGATGATCATCTCCGTCTCGTAATCGAAGCGGCCCGCCCGGTCGCCGCCCAGCAACCTCGGCAGCAGATCGCGGTGGATCATGCGAAAGCCGCACTGCGTGTCCGATACCGGCTGGCCGCACAGGAGGCTGATCTGCCAGGACATGAAGCGGTTCGTCCAGCGGCGCAGGAGCGGCATGCCGCGCGTGTCGTGCATCCGGTTGCCAACGAGCAGTTTGGAACCCTCGCGCGTGACGGCTTCCAGAAAGTGCGGGATTTCCTCGGGCAGGTGCTGGCCGTCGGCGTCGAGGAGGATGACGTACTCGACGCCCTTCTTGAGCATGGCGCGCAGGCCGATCTGGATCGCTATGCCCTTGCCCTGGTTTTGCTCGTAGGAGATCACGTCCGCGCCCGCCTCGCGCGCGGCGGTGGCGGTGCCGTCGGGCGAGCCGTCGTCCACCACCAGCACTTCCGTGACCTGCGCGAGCGTGCGCCGGACCACGTCGCCGATGAACTGCTCCTCCTTGTAGGCCGGGATCAACGCGCCGACGCGGGCGTAGCGGTACTCGACCGCGGGGTCGAGGGGAGACGGATTTTCTTCCACGGAGGCAGAGGAGAGGCGGCGAAAACGCGCATCATGCCGTGTTCGTGCCGGGAAGGCAAAAGGCAAAATGTGAAAACGTGCTGCGCAACACGGAATGCGGCCGAGCTTTTTAGCGTAGCGAGGTTCTGAAAAAGCTCTGTCCTCCTGAGGCGAGTGCAACGAGGCGAAGGACCTCGCCGCAAGGTACACGGGTGCCCCCGCTGGATGCCTGAGCAGAGGACCGGCCAGTCAGACCAGCGATGAATGGCGGGCGAGCACCCCGCGGTGAGGTCTTTCGCCTCGTTGCACTCGCCTCAGGAGGACAGACGTGGCG
>CAXTMD010000092.1:0-3253 GCA_964245035.1 uncultured Chthoniobacterales bacterium | reverse complement strand
CCGGAAGACGCTGTACAAAAGAAAAGGCGGCGGGCCACCCACGCCCCCCCCGGGGGGGGTGGTTGGCCCCCGGGTCCCCCCCGCCTCAGGAGGACAGACGTGGCGAATAGGTGCGCTGTGAAGAGCTAATTCGCCTCCACCGAAAATCGTCTCACCCCTCCCGCCGCGGCACCGGGTGGAAATCGCTCGCGTGGTAGCTCGAACGCACCAGCGGGCCGCTGGCCACGTACTCGAAGCCCTTGTTGCGCGCGATGTCGCCGTAGAGAGAGAAGGTCTCCGGCGGGATGTACGCCACCACCGGCAGGTGCTGCGGCGTCGGGCGCAGGTACTGCCCGAGCGTGAGCACCTGCACGCCCGCCGCACGCAGGTCGTCCATCGCCTGGAAAAGCTCGTTCTCCGTCTCGCCCAGCCCGAGCATGATGCCGCTCTTGGTGACGACCTGCGGCCAGATTTCTTTCGCGCGGCGGAGGGTTTCCAGCGAAGTCACGTACTTCGCGCGCGAACGCACCAGCGGCGTCAGCCGCTCGACGGTTTCCAGGTTGTGGTTGAAGATCTCGGGTGCGGCGTCAAGCACGGTCTTCAGGCAGTCGCCCTGCGCGTGGAAGTCGGGCACGAGCACCTCAATGACGATGGCCGGGTCGGTCGCGCGCACGGCGCGGATGGTTTGCGCGAAATGCTCCGCGCCGCCGTCCTTGAGGTCGTCGCGCGCCACGGCGGTGATGACGACGTGCTTGAGTTTGAGCCGCTTGACGGCTTCGGCCACGCGCTGGGGTTCGTCGACCTCCAGCGGGAAGGGCTTGGCCGTGGACACCGCGCAAAAGCCGCAGGCGCGCGTGCAGCGTTCGCCGGCGATCATGAAGGTGGCCGTACCCTGGCTCCAGCATTCCCAGCGGTTGGGACACTGCGCGCTCTCGCAGACGGTGTGCAGCCGCAAGTCGGCGACGAGCGCTTTGGTGGAGAAGAAAACCGGGTTGGAAGGCAGCCGAACCTTGATCCAGTCGGGCTTTTTGTCGACGTGCAGGGCGGGATCGATCTTCGCGCAGGACATGGCAATCGGAAGTATGCGGGACGCCGGGGGCGAATGCAAATCTTGCCGCCCGGCGCGGGGCCGGGTAGGCTGGCGGCCGCGGTGAACTTTCTTGAACTACCAACGGTGCGCCAGATGGTGTCGCTGGTCAGCGTCGAGGAATACCACCGGATGCCGGAGTACAACGCACGCGGCGTACGGACGGAACTGATCCGCGGCATCGTCATTGAGAAGGTTGGCAAGACTCCGCTGCAATGCTACCTGTTGAGCCGTCTGCGCAGAATGGTTACGGATGCCGTGGGCGAGCAGCTGCTCGTCAGCCAGTGGGAGCCGATCACCATGCAAGACTCCGAGCCGGAACCGGATCTCAGCGTGGTGGATGGCCAGATGGAGGATTTCCGTGACACTCATCCCACGACCGCACTGTTGGCGGTCGAAGTCGCCGACACCACCGTCGAACTGGACCGCGCCAAGGCCGAACTCTACGCCGAGGCGGGAATCAGCGAATTTTGGCTTGTGCTCGCACAAAGCGAGAAAATCGAAAGGCACGTTCAGCCGGTTGGCGACCGGTACATGGACTGCCGCACCTACTTGCGCCACGAGAAGTTGATCTCCTCGGCAGCGCCGGAACTGTGCATCGACCTTGCCGCGCTCTTTGCTCGCTAGAGCTTGCCCACCACCACGCCCTGGATCACCAAGTCATGCGCGGGGTAAATTTCCTTGTACGCCGGGTTGTGCGACTCGCTGCGCAGGTGCGCAGGACGGGTCTTGTTGACCAGCCTTTTTAGGCACGTCTCGCCGTCCACCAGCGCCGCGACGATGTCGCCGTGGCGCGGTTCGCGCTGCTCGGGCGGCAGCAGCACGACGGTGTCGCCGTCCAGGATCGGCCGCGGGGTAGCGGCATTCATGCTCTCGCCGCGCACCTCCAGGCCGAACGCTCCCTCCGGGAAACGCCCGCGCTGGACCGGGACCGTGCGCGCCGGACGTTGCGCGGCGACTCCCTCACGGGTTTGCGGCCAGCCGGCGGGCAGGTGCCCGAAGATGGGCAGGCTCACCGTGTCGATGTCGCGCAGCAGGTCCACGGCGGCGGACACTCCTTTGAGCCGGGCGCGTTTTTCCTTGCGCCGGGCGGGAGCGGGGCGCCCCTCAGCTTCGGCGAGCCAGCCCTCGATCTGGCGCAAGTGACGTTGGGCGGCCTCGACCACCTCGCGCTGCTGGTCGAGCAGGCCGCGCAGCCAGCGGAGCTGACGGCCCTCCCCGGCGGCCGGGTCGGCCGGCAGCGGGTAGTCGCGCGCGGGTGGCCCCTTGATGCCTGCCTCTTCCTCAGACCGCGCCAAGCGCAGCAGGACCCCGGCGTCGGGCGGGTGGATGCCCTTGCGGTAGTAGTGGAGCATCGTGCGGGAGACCTCCAGCGCCCCGGCAATCGCCGCGTAGTTCCAGCCGGTGACAGCGTGCAGGTGCTCGACCCGGCTGTTAAAATTTGTTAAGTTGTGTTCAGTTTCCACTTGCGGAGCTGTTCAAGGGATGTTCAGCTTCGTTCAAGATGGCACGGACCTGCCGTTGCTTCCAAGCCAAAACGAACCCGCCGATGAAACACCACCGTCCCTACCAACTCCCCGCCGGCGATCCCGGCTGACAGGCGAGGCGGGGCGGCCATGATCGAGGCGGGCACCCACCCCGTCCTCGCCGAGCGGCTGGCCTGCCACGCCGCCGAAAACCAGGCGGCGCGCGACCGCCTGGCCCGATGAATGCCTTCGCCGCCCAGCAGGACGCCCTGACGGCGGGCGTGCTCGCGCCGGCACGCCCGCCGACGCGCGAGTCGTTCGAGGTCGAGGAACCCGACGGCGGGTTTCGCCACGGGCGGGTCATGGCGTTTGACCCCGCGCAGTTCGACGGGGACGCGCCCGACGAGCGCCTGAGCGCCCACGCCGGGCGCGGGGGAGGTCCCGGCACAGCACTGCCCGACGCCGTCCGGCGGTTCCTGGCGCCCGAAGTGCCGGCCGACCGGGGGCGCTTCGTGGAGTACGCGCTCTACGGCTACACCGACGGGTTCCTGCCGCTGGACGACCCGGCCGGCAGCGACTTCCCGGCGTTGCGTTCCCCGCCGCGCCAACTCGTCACCCAGCGCGTGGCCGGGCGCGGCCTGACCCTGGAGGTGGACGAGGACGCGGGCTGCCTCGGCGCGGGCTGGCCGCAGGCCAAGGTGGCGTTTCTGCGCGGCGTGCT
>CAXTMD010000091.1:5352-12611 GCA_964245035.1 uncultured Chthoniobacterales bacterium | reverse complement strand
ACCAGCTGCCAGTCGGCGAACAGTTGCCGCAGCGCCAGGACCACCGCCGCGCACGCCGCGGCGTAGAGCGTCAGGTACAGACCCACGCGCACCCCGCGCGGCCAGCGCCAGAACCGCAACGGTCCGCCGCGGCGCGCGCCGGGCACGCCGGCCCGCTCGCGCACGTCCGGCCGCGTGACCCATTAGTAGCCGGTGAGGAGTCCCGCGCCGAACACCAGCCAAAACCCGTACGCGAAAAGGAGATAGTACCCCGCGTAGAGGCAAAACAGCACCCGCAGCCCTGTGCGGACCGGATCGCGCCGCACGCTGCGCACGCTGAAGAGCCCGATGACGACCCGCGGCCAGCGCAGCAGCCGGTAGAGCGGATCAGTGCCGCGCACGGCTTTTTCGAGGTTGTCCTGCGTGTTCTTGTCGCGTGGGTTGATCGCCAGCGCCTGCCGGAAGTAATCGGCCGCCCGGGCATATTTCTGCTCGTTGAGGTGGAGCACGCCGAGGTTGTTGAGGACGATGGCGTTTTGCGGGTCGAGTTCCAGCGCGCGGGTGTAATCGGCGACGCGTTCGGCGGACGTGCCGCGCCGGCAGAGGGCCAGCAGGTTGAGGATGTCGGCGTTCTCGGGATCGAGTTCTCGGGCGCGCTCGGCGTGCCGGGCGGCGGTGTCGAGCGCGCCGTTTTTGTAACGCATGCGCGCGAGGTGGTACCAGTTCATCGGGTCGCGCGGCGCGAGCCGGAGGGCTTCCTCGACGTGGTGGTCGGCCCGGCGCTGGAGCTTCTGCTGAAAGCACGCCACCGACGCCAGCCGGTGCATGAACGCGCTGTTCGGGTTGGCCACCAGCGCCTTCTGCAAGTGCGGCAGGGCCTCGCCGTCGCGTTCGAGGTTGACGAGCGCCTGCGCGGCGTGCCGGTGGGCCTCGGCGCAGTCGGGGTCCTCCGCCAGCCAGTCGCGCGCGGCGGCGAGGACGCGGTCCCACTGGCCGGACGAGGTCAGCCGCCACAGGAGCGTGGAATAACGCTGGCGGGCGTCGTCCATGCGCTTTACTGCGGGGGTTGGCGCAGCTTGGCGACGGCGGCGCGGTCGAGCAGCCAGAGCGTTTCGCCGCCGGCGGCCGTGCAGTTGATGCCCTGCACCGGCAAGCGGTCCGGTTCGGAAGGACCTTCGAGCACGGCAGCGAGGGTCTCGGCCTTGTCCTTGCCAGCGACGAGGAACAAGATCGCGGCGGCGCTCTGCAAAAGCGGCGGCGTGAAAGTGATCCGGTACGTCATCATCTTCTCAACGTACACCGAGACGACCGGCGCCGTCTCGCGCAGCGGCGTGGTGCCGGGGAAGATCGACGCCGTGTGCCCCTCCGGCCCCATGCCGAGCAGGATCAGGTCAAAGCGCGGCCGGTCGTCGCCGAAGTGGTTCAGAACCTCCTGTCCATAGTCGGCGGCAGCCATGGCGGCGTCGGGTTCCTCGCCGTGGATGCGGTGCACGTTGGCGGCGGGCAGAAGGTCGCCGAGCTTGTCGAGCATCGCTTCCTTCGTCATGCGGAAGTTGCTGTCCTTGTCGTCGGGCGCGACGTGGCGTTCGTCGCCGAAGAAGAAATGCGTCTGCGTCCACGGCAGGCGGTCGCGGAAGGCGGGTTCGTCGGCGAGTAAGCCGTAGAGCGTCTTGGGCGTCGAGCCGCCGGAGAGTACGACGGTGGCGCGGCCGTTGGCGCGGACAGCCTCCACGGCGCGGCGGGTGAGTTCCTCGGCGGCGGCGCGCGCCAGCGCGGCGGGATCGGCGAAAACCTGGAGGCGGCGGGCGGAGGGATCGTTGTTCATGGCGCTAGTGTTTGGCCGGTTTGGTCAGCTGCTTGTTCCACTTGTCGATCTGCTCGGCCTCCTTGGCGAAAAGCGGGCCGGTGGGATCGAGGATGTCGACGCTCTTGACGTGGTCGCTCTGCGTGATGGCGTCGACGACCTCCTGGCCCTTGGTCACCTGACCGAAGATCGTGTAGTGGCCGTAGCCGCCGTCGTCGTTGAGGTGCGCGGCGGGACCGAGCAAAAAGAAGAACTGGCTGCCGTTGGTGTTCGCACCGTGGTTGGCCATCGCCAGAACCCCGGCCTTGTCGAAGCGGCGGTCGCCGTTTTTCTCATCCTCGAACTGGTAGCCCGGCCCGCCGCTGCCGCTGCCGGTCGGGTCACCGAGCTGGGCCACGAAGCCGGGGATCACCCGATGAAAGCGCAGCCCATCATAGAAATGCTGCTGGGCGAGGTTGAGAAAGCTGGCGACGGTCACCGGCGCGCTGGTGGCGTACAGCGTCACGTCCACGTCGCCCTTGTCCGTGTGGAAAACCACGCGCACGTCGCGCACCGGCTCGGATGCGGCGGCGGGCGAGGGGTCTTGCGCACGGGCGCTCGACACCAGGGAAAGGACGGCAAGGAAGGAAAGAAGGCGACGCATCGTTTGGGAGCGGTTTGCCCAAACGATAGAAGATCGCCGCGCGACTTCAACCGCGTGCCCGCACGGAACTTTTGCATTTTGCGTTTTGCATTTTGCCCGTGGTCTTCGTAGGTACGCGTTGCCCATGACGGACCACCCGAAGACCCGCGTCGCCCTCGTGCAGATGCGCTGCTCGCCCGTGCCGGACGAAAACCGCGCCCGTGCGGTCGAGAAAATCCGCGCCGCCGCCGCGCAAGGCGCGAACATCGTCTGCCTGCCCGAACTCTACGCCTCGCAGTATTTTTGCCAGGAGGAAAACCACGCCAACTTCGCGCTCGCCGAGACCATCCCCGGTCCCTCGACTGAATTGCTCTCCCAACTCGCCGCCGAGTTGAAAGTCGTCATCATCGCCTCGCTCTTCGAGCGCCGGGCTGCCGGGTTGTACCACAACACCGCGGTCGTGCTCGACGCCGACGGCGCACTGCTGGGCCGCTACCGCAAGATGCACATCCCCGACGACCCACTGTATTACGAAAAGTTTTACTTCACGCCCGGTGACCTCGGCTTCCGTTCGTGGGATACAAAGGAGGGTAAGCTCGGCGTGTTGGTGTGCTGGGACCAGTGGTTCCCCGAGGGGGCGCGGCTGACGGCGCTCAGCGGCGCGCAGCTGCTCTTTTACCCGACGGCCATCGGCTGGCATCCCGGCGAGAAGGACCAGTACGGCCACGCGCAGCATTCGAGTTGGGAGACGATCCAGCGCGGCCACGCCATCGCCAACGGCTGCTACGTCGCCGGCGTCAACCGCGTCGGCCACGAGGCCCCGGCAGGCGGTGCGGGCATCGAGTTTTGGGGGCAGAGTTTCCTCTGCGATCCGGCCGGGCAGATCCTGGCGAAGGCTGGCGTCCACGACGAGGAGATCGTCGTGGTGGACATCGACTTCGCGCGGGTGGAGGAACAGCGCACCCACTGGCCGTTCCTGCGCGACCGCCGGATCGAATCCTACACGGACATCACCCGCCGCCTGATTGATTAAAGTCCGTGGGGTCAGCGTTTTGCCGGAAAATATCCGCTCCTCCGCACGAAACGCTTCCCGTCTGCCGGGCGATCAAGTTACCTTTTCGTTTGTCATGTCTGCACCCCAGACCAGTCAGCCCACGTTGTCCGGCCCGCCGGCCGCTCTCGGCTATCGCATGCCCGCCGAGTGGGAGCCGCACGCGGCGACGTGGCTGTCGTGGCCGCGGCCGGAAGGCATCTCCTTCCCCGGCGGCGGCTACGAGCGCGCCGTGCCCGCG
This sequence comes from uncultured Chthoniobacterales bacterium, assembly GCA_964245035.1. Taxonomy (GTDB): domain Bacteria; phylum Verrucomicrobiota; class Verrucomicrobiia; order Chthoniobacterales; family SZAS-18; genus CAHJWO01. The sequence continues at coordinate 8,914 of CAXTMD010000091.1, read as the reverse complement.
CTCGTGAAGATGGTCGCCGCGCTGGCCGAGAGCGAGCCGGTGTGCATCAACGTCTGCGACGCCGACCACGAGGCCGCGGTGCGCAAACATCTCTCCGCGCTGCCGGGCGGATACGCGCACGTGCGGTTTTTCCACATTCCGACGAACGAACCCTGGTGCCGCGACCACGGGCCGATCTTTCTGACGCGCGCGGACGACCCGCGGATGGCCGTGCTCGACTTCGACTACAACGCGTGGGGTTGGAAGTACCCGCCGTTTGACTTCGACGACGCCGTGCCCACGAAGGTCGCCGAGACTTTGGGCGGGCTGCCGGTGTACAGCCCCGGCATCGTGCTCGAAGGCGGTTCGATCGACGTGAACGGCTCGGGCACGCTGCTGACCACGGAAAGCTGCCTGCTCAATCCCAACCGCAACCCGACCCTCAAGAAGGCGCAGATCGAGGCCGTGCTCAAAGATTTCTTGTGCGTGCGCAACGTCCTCTGGTTGGGCGACGGCATCGAGGGCGACGACACGGACGGGCACGTCGACGACCTGACTCGTTTCGTGAACCGCACGACGGTGGTGACGGTCATCGAGGAGGACGAGCACGACGGCAACCACGAACCGCTCCAGGCCAATCTCCACCGGTTGCGCGAGATGGCGGCAGAGGACGGCGCGCCGCTGCACGTGCTGACGCTGCCGATGCCGTCCAAGATCGTGCGCGAAGGGCAGCGGCTGCCGGCGAGCTACGCGAACTTCTACATCGGCAACCGCGTGGTGCTGCTGCCGACCTTCGGCGACCCGAACGACGCGTGGGCGGCGAGCGTGCTGCGGCAGGCGCTGCCGGGCCGCAAGATCGTGCCCATCGACTGCCGCGAACTGATCTGGGGTTTGGGTGCATTCCACTGCCTGACGCAGCAGCAGCCGGCGGTGGAGTGATCCTGTCGTGGTCTCGCTGGATTCGGTCAGAGTTTGTCCGCAGCCCTGTCAGGACCGACAATCTTATTTCGGCTTCGGCGTCTCCGGCTTCTTTTCCTCAACCACCGGCAGCACTTTGCTCAGCAGCTTGGGCCGCCACACAGGTTTGCTCAGGGGACCGGTGGACGCATACTCGAACAGGTCGCTCATCGGCCGCAGCACCGCGCCGGGCAACCCGCGCGTGTTGAGCCGAACACGGAAGTTCATCGTGTCGTTGACGTACCCGATCCAGCCCGCTCCGAACAAACTGAACCCGCGGCCTTTCACGTCCAGGTCGCCCGTGAACACCTTGCCGCCGTTCGTCAGGAAATTCACCGACGCCTGGTGCGCCTCGTCGAAACCCAAGCCCGGCAGCACCGCGCCGAAGATCGGCGAGAGCGGACCCAGAAACGGGATGGAAAACACGTTGCCGTGGTCCACGCTCAACGTGCCCCCGCCGTGCAGCGTGCGCTCGTCCGTGCCCTTGCCGGTGAAGTGGTAGCCGCCGGACAACTGGCCCTTGGAAGTATCGTAGTCGAAGTACAGCTTCGTCAGTCGCGCGAAGTCGAGGTCTTTGAAATCCAGCGTGGCCGCGTACTCGTGCGCGCTGCCCTTGCCGCCGAGCGCGAGGTTGAGCGTGCCGCGCGCCTGCCCGTCGAAAATTTCCCCACGCACGTCGTTGAGCCACATCCGCTCCTCGTTGAACACCACCTGGCCGGCGATGCTCTGGAAAGGCAGCGTCTTTTTGACGAACACGTAGTCCATGCCGCCGGGCGCGTTGACCTCGGTGACGAGATGCGAGTTGCGGCCGCCTTCAAATTGCAGGTTGCCATTCAGCACGAGCGCGGGCGGGCGGCGGAAGCGAAACGGCTGGATGGTATGATACACATCGGGGTCGAGCCAGACCCCGATCTGCCCGAGGTCGAGGTTGCAGCGCACGTTATCCAGCCGCATTTCGTGCTTGGCCAGATCGTACGTGACGGCGTCGCCGGCTGCCGTGCCCTCGTCGCGCTCCAGGCTGAGGCGGTGCGCGGTGAACACGCCGTCGGCAAACGCCGCGTCCATCTTCAGGCTGTTGAGCCACGCGCCATGGTAGCGGGTGTGCCCGAGCGTGACCTTGCCCTCGGCGTGCAGCGCGGCCGGGTTGGCGAAGGATGGGCCGGAGGCCGTCAGATCAACGCGCGGCGGATCGCGAAACTCCGTGTGGCCGAGCAGTGCCTGCGCCTTGGCGGGCAGCAGGCCGAAGAACGGCACGGGGTCAAACGTGCTCGTGAGCCGCAGGCGGCACGCGCCGGGTTCGCTGAGGGCGTCGGCGGTGAGGGTTTGCGTGTTGTTGTTGCCGCCGCCGGGCCGCACGATGCGCAGGCCGCGCAAGTACCAGCGGTCGCCGCTCCAGGAAAATTCCGTGTCTGCGCGCTCGAACTCGAAGTCGCGGTAAGCGAAGCGGCCGAGCGCGAGCCGGCCGGTGAGCTGCAACCCGGCGGTGGGTGGCGAAGGGGCGGGATCGTTGGAGGCGGTGCGTACGGCCGCGGCGGCAGGATCGGCAGGGGCAGGGCCGGCGAGGCCGGCACCCAGCCGCGTGCGTCCCTCCAACTGGAGCCGGGGCGTGTCGTGCAGCTTGAGGTCGGCAAAAAGATGGGGGTCGGAAAACTCCCGCGCGAGGGTGATCAGGTCCAGGCTGCTCTGGACCTGGAAGTGCGTCTCGGCGGTGTCGGGGTTGAAGTCGCCCTGGAGCGCGAGCGTGCCGTGGCCATCGGCGAGTTCGCCCTGCTGGAGGTGGAACGCTCCCGCGCTGTAGTCCATGCGCGCCAGCAGCCGCTCCACGCTGTACGCGCCGCGCCGCAGTTTCTCGCCCTGGAGGGTGGCGGATGCGCGCAGGCTGCCGGGTTTGGCGAGGTCGCCCTGGAAACGCACCGCCAACTGGGGCGGGGCGCGCTCGGGTTCGATCTTTTCGAGTTCGTCGATGACGGTGCGCACCCATTGGCGGCGGCGGCCGGCCTCTTCCGCGCTGGCCGGCGGCGCGCCGGAGCCGCTGAAACCCTCCGGGTGCAGCAGCGAGCCGGCGGCGGAGAGCTGCAGCCCGTAGAACTCGCCGTCGGCCTGGGTGAGCCGTACCTCGTCGGGCAGGAAGTCCACCTTGGCGGAGAGCTTGTGGAGCTTGAGCTTGCGCGCGCTGCCCTGCGGGCCGGCCATCTCCACCGGCAGGGTCAGGCGCGCGCCGCGCAGGTCGAGCGAATTGAGGAACGGTTGGTGCCGGATGAAGGCGATTAGGTCGATGTCGACCGCGACCCGGTCCACGTACATGAGTTGGGTGTGCCGGTCGTCGAGAAGATAGATGCGGACCTTCTCGGCGGTGAGGCCCTCGAAGGGGTCGAGCGTCAGGCGGCTGGCCGAGAAATCGAAGCCGCGGCGGCGGAGTTCGGCGGCGAGTTGGGCGCGCCACTTGCGGGTGAAACCGCGGTTGTAGACGTACCATCCGCTCCACAGCAGTCCGCCGAGCAGCGCGAGCAGGACCGCCGAGGCCGTCAACCGGCGGAGCCATCGGCGTTTTTTGCTCGCTGGGGGCGGGGCGTCCTCCATCGGGAGAAGCGTAGCACGGGGCGTTCCGGTTGGGAAAGGGGGGAGT
>CAXTMD010000091.1:0-5342 GCA_964245035.1 uncultured Chthoniobacterales bacterium | reverse complement strand
GTTGCGGGGGCGCTGAAGCGCGGTTGCGGTTTGGCCTGCGGCCACGTTGCGGTGCACGCGGCGCGTGCGTTGCGGGGTGGCTTCGCCACGTTGCGGTGTCGCCTGCGGCGACGTTGGAGAAGGCGGTCCGGTTCTGATCCTCTGCCCAACGTGCGCGCAGCGCACATCGCAACGCGCTCCCGGCGCACCGCAACGTGGCCGCAGGCCAAACTGCAACGATCCACCAGAGCGTTTTATCTTCCCATTCGGCACGCGCGCTGCTACGAACTGAGTTCCGTGGTTCAAGCCAACTGCCGGACACGGTTCACGGCGGCGGATTTCGATTTCATCGTCCGCACGCTCGCACGCTCCCAGAGGGACTCGGTCTCTCTCGTCAAACTCCTCACCGACGCCGACACGCTCGACGCGCTCCTCGACCATGAGGCGCTGGTCGACGGCATCCTGTCGCAAAATGGCCACCTGGCCATTTCGCCGCAGTTGTACTTCTACGTTTTGACCAGGCGCGTGCTGCGGCGCGCGGGCATCGAGGATCGGCCGCTGTGCGATTACCTGGCGTCGCTGCTCGAAGAGTTCAGCCGCACCGCTGCGCTGCGCTCGCCGGCGGGAGCGGCTTCGCGGGGGACCGTGTACCTGTCCGACCTGTTGCTGGCTCTGCGCGAGGCCAACCCGACGCAGGCGTTTTTCCTGCGGGCGCGGCTGGGCGACCACGCGCTGTTTCTGACCGGCATCTTCCACGAGAGCATCGAACGCCGCCGCGTGCGCCGGGGTGCGCCGGGATGTTCGTTCTACGAGGCGATGGGGCGGGAGAGTTACCGCGCCGTCGCGCAGCACGAGGTCGCGCGGCACCGCGGGCTGACGGACGTTTTCACCGGACTGGCCGAGCAGTTCCACGAGGTCCGGCTCGCGCTCAACCAACTCGCCGACCGCCTCTTCAACCTCGGCGACGACAGCCTGGGTGCCACCGGCGCGGGTCTGGCCATCCTCGGCGCATGAACCCGACGCTTTTCAGCGAGATCCAACGGCTGTTCGAGCGCACGTACGCCGCCGTCGGCATCAACCTCGAAGATTGCCTGATCGGCCCGCGCCGGTGCGGCCAGCTCTCGCGGCTGGCGGGCGCGTCTGCACGCGAACTGAGCGAACTGGCCCGCACGTTTCTGCGCACGAGCGATGGGCAGCTCCACGTCGGCATCTACTACTCGCGCTGGCTGATCGAACAGCTCGAGCGCCACGACCCGCGCGCGGGCCTGAACGACGCGAACATCCGCTCGCTGGTGGCGTTCGTCGAGGAGATCAACCACGCGCTGCACGCCGCGCTGAGTTTCCAGCGTGGCGTGCGCGCCATCGGCAGCGAGGAGTTCGCGCGCAACCTCGAACTCCAAGCGCAGGTGGACACGTACCTCGTGCTGCTGCTCTTTGTGGCGTTTTTCCGCAAGGCGCAACGGGTGTCGCGCACCGACCGGCGCTGGCTGCGCTTTCACCTGTTCGCGCGGCACGACCCCCGTGCGTACCGCGACCCGAACCTGCGCGGGCGCTATCTCGAGACCACCCGGCTGGCCCGGCGATACACGCGCTTCCTCGACACGATCAACGGTCTGCGGCGGCTGGAGGAAATCCGCGCCTTCCACGCGCTCGACTACCCGGCGAAGAAGCAGCACATCCTCGCCCTGCCCGCGCCGACGCCGCGTCCGGACGAGCCGGCGGCAGAACTTTGAACGAGAAGTTTGCTTCGCCGGCCGGTTTCCGGTTTATATTGCCAGCGTGTTCACCCTCACGGTCCTGGGCAGCGGCAGCGCGGGCAACAGCGCCCTGGTCACGACCGACCAGTGCCGGCTGCTCGTCGACGCCGGTCTCAGCGCGCGACAGACCAACGAGCGCCTGGCCGGCCTCGGCCTCGCGCCCGAACAACTCGACGGCGTGCTGCTCACCCACGAGCACGGCGACCACTCGCGCGCGCTCGACGTGCTCTGCCGCCGGTTCAAGGACGTGCCGATCTACTGCAACGCCCTGACCGCCGAGATTCTGCGGCGCGACAGCGAGTGCCTCAAAAACCACCGGCACTGGAAGGTGTTCACGACGGGCACGGATTTCGAGGTCAAGGACGTGTCGGTGCAGACCTTCGCCGTGCCGCACGACGCCGTGGAGCCGGTGGGCTACATGTTCCACCACGGCCGGGCGGCGCTGGGCTACCTGACGGACCTCGGCTTTGCCACCAAGCTCGTCCACGAACGCGTGCGCGAGGCGACCACGCTGCTCATCGAAACCAACCACGACACGGCCCTGCTCAACGCCGACACCAAACGGCCCTGGTCGGTCAAGCAGCGCATCACCAGCCGCCACGGACACCTTTCCAACGAGGCGGCGGCGGCCGTCGTCGCGCAGCTCCTGCGCGGTGGGGCCAAGTTGAAGCGCGCGGTGCTCGGTCACCTGAGCCGCGACTGCAACCGGCCCGAACTCGCCGTCGAAACCCTGCGCGCGCAGGGCGGCGAGGGGGCGGCGGACCTAGAGATCATCACCGCGACACAGAACGAGGTCAGCGCGCGGTTCGTGGTCGAGGAGCGTCCCGCGGAACCCGCGCCGGAGCCGGCCACGGAAAACGCCGGGCGCGTGGGTGAGGAGACCCCGCCGCGCGTGGTTCGCAAGCGCGGCGACCTGCTGCAACTGGACCTTTTCGGCACGGCGCTGGCCTGATGCTTCGTGGCTATGACGGAACTCCCCGCCGATCCCCGCATCACCACGGAGGTGCCGGTGATGTTTTTCGACACGGACGCCGCCGCGGTGGTCCACAACATCGCGTACCTGCGCCACATCGAGACGGCGCGCACGCTGCTGGCCGGAGCGTTGGGCATGAGCCTGGCCGACATGGCGCGCACCCAGCAGTTTCCCGTCGTGGTCCGCACGGAAATTGACTACAAACGCCCGGCGGTGCTGGGCGACACGTTGGTCATCGAGGCTTGGCTGGAGCGGTTGGAACGCATCCGGTTCTGGTGCGGGTTCAAGATCCGGCGCAAGGGCGACGACCTGACGGTGCTGGTGCACTGCCGCCAGATGCTCGCGCTCGTGCAGATGCCGGCGGGCAAACCAGTGAAGATCTCCGACGGGTTGCTGGAGCGCTACGGGCACCTGCGCGGCGGCAAGCCGTCGGAGGAGGCCGCGGGCAGCCAGAAGTACGGCGGGGTGATCGGGTGACCATGAAGGTCCGCGAGATCATCAAACGCATCGAAGCGGACGGCTGGTTCTTGGATCGCACACGGGGCAGCCACCGACAATACAAACACCCGACCAAGCGCGGGTTGGTGACGGTGGCTGGCAAGCCAGGCGATGACCTTGCCCGGCACGCAGAACAGTATCCTCAAACAAGCCCAACTCTGATGAATCGTTATCTGATTATCATCGAAGACACGGCGACAGGTTTCTCCGCGTACTCGCCCGATCTGCCGGGGTGCGTTGCCACCGGTGAAACGCGCGCAGAAATCGAGCACGAGATGGGTGAGGCCATCGGGTTCCACATCGAAGGGTTGAAGTTGGCGGGAGAACCCATCCCTGAACCTCGCTCCCAAGCTGCCTACTTCGAGGTTGTCGCCTGATCGGTCAGTCCTCCCAGAACATGCGCAACGGTCCCTGTGGTCCGAACACGGGATCGTTCGCGGGCAGCGGCACCTGGGCGATGTTCACGTCGGCCTGCGGGCGTTCGCCGGGGTTGCCGCGCAGTAGGTCCCACTTGCGGCCGTCGGGGTACGCGCCCACGACGCCGAAATCCGCGCTCGACCCCAGGTTGCGGTGCGCCACGCCGGCGGGGATGACCAGCACGTCGCCCGCCTGCAAGGTGGTGGTCAGTCCCGCGTCGCCCTCGCCGCCGAGGCGCACGGTAGCCCGCCCGGCGTACACGCCGAGCACTTCGTGGCTTGTGGAGTGGTAATGGTGGAACGGGTAGATGCCGTTACGCCACTGTCCGCGCCAATTCCAGTAATGGAAGACCTGCTCCAGGGCTCCCGCCGGATCGTCGGACGGCAGCCGCAGCGCGCGCCGGTACACCATCACCGGCAGGCGCGTGTTGTTGGGGATCGTGCCGTTGTCGCGCAGGATGGGGCGTTCCACCTCCGGGTGCGCGTTGACGCGCGTGCGCTGTGGCAGATCGGCAGGCAGGGGCGGCGTGTGCATGGACAATGGACGTGTTGCTTCCGGCGTAGGTCCTTCAAGTGCGCAGAAACCGCGCGCTGGCCGCCACGCCGAGCAGCAGGAAAGCCAAAACGACAAACGCCGTCGGCAAGCTGGACGCCTGGGCGATGAAGCCGATGCCGGCCGGGCCGGCGAGGATGCCCGCGTAGCCCATCGTGGTGATGGCGGGCACGGCCGCGTTTTCCGGCATGGCGCGTTGGCGACCAACCGCCGTGAAGAGGACCGGCACGATGTTCGAGCAGCCGGCTCCGACCAGCACGTACCCGAGCAGGCTGGCTCCCCAGAACGGCACGAGCGCCGCCAGCAGGAGCCCCCCGCCGCTGAGGGTTCCGCCGAGTGCGATCACCTTTTGGCCGCCGAGCCGTTTCACGATGTCGTCGCCGGTCAGCCGACCCGCCGTCATCGTGGCGGCAAACGCCGCGTAGCCCCATCCCGAATGGGAGGGAGCCATCCCGCGCAAGGTGGTCAGGAAGACCGCGCTCCAGTCGAGCACCGCGCCTTCCGCCAGAAAAACGATGAAACAAAGCGCGCCCAAGAAAAGCACGGCGCCGTGCGGCACGGCCAGAGACGGGCCTTCCCGGCTGCTCCCGTAGGGAAGAAGGTGCGGAGCCGCCGCGACGAGGGCCAGCAGGGTTCCGGCGACGACGCACAAAGCGGTGGTGAACGGAGTCGCGCCCAAGCTCAGCAGCCCGGTGGCACCGGCCGCTCCGACGATGCCGCCCACGCTGAACATCCCGTGGAAACCCGACATCATGGCCCGTCCGCTGGCGCGTTCGACCAGGATGGCCTGGATGTTCACCACGCAGTCGACGATGCCCAACGCCGCGCCGAAAAGACCCAGGGTAGCGACGAAAAGCGGTACGTGGGAGACCGTGGCCAGGAGTGGCAGGGCCACGCCAACCAGGCCGCCGGCCGCGAGGATCACCCGGCGGCAGCCGAAGCGCGCCGCCAGCGCGCCGGCGAAGGGCATCGTGACCAGGGAGCCGCCCCCCAGGCACAGCAGCAGCAGGCCCAGGGCACGGTCATCCAGTTCCAGGCGGCCTTTGGCAAAAGGGATCAGCGGAGCCCACGCCGCCATGGCAAGACCGATGACAAAAAAGACCGCGCGCGTGGCGTGCTGTTCCATTCGGCCCGGCGGGATGGCGGCGGGGAAGGCGGGCGGAGCG
>CAXTMD010000090.1:11757-12635 GCA_964245035.1 uncultured Chthoniobacterales bacterium | reverse complement strand
ACGTAGACGGCGTCGACGCCCTGGTGCGGCATGGCCGCGTGGGCGCCGCGCGCCTCGACGTCGATCTCGAACCGGTCGACCGCCCCCCTGACCGCGCCCGGGCGGGTCGCGAAAATCCCCCCCCGCCCGCCCCGCCGCCCCCTCAAGGTGGTCGCCCGCGATCGCTCGACCGAGTTTGCGCGCGGCGTGGAGTTGGGCGCACCCCGCGCCGTGCAGGTCGCCGACCGCTGGCACCTGCTCCAAAACACCCGCGAGATGCTCACGCGCTGGCTCTTCACGATCTACGCTCGGTTGCGCCGCCTGCCCGCCGTGGCGGCAGCCTGCCTACCGCGCCGTGGGGTGCGCACCTGCGCCTTCCCACGCGACCGAACCGCGCAGGCCACGTCGGCTGCCAGCCGGGCGCGTGCGCTGGCTCGTTACGAAGAAGTACGACGGCGTCATCAAGCCGGAGAGTCGCTGCGCGCCATCAAAAAAGCCACCGGGCTGGCGCGGGCCACCGTGCGCCGCTTCGTTCGCGCCGAGAGCTTCCCCGAGCGTGCGGTGCACGCGCCGGAACCCAGTCGGCTTGATCCGTTCCTGCCGTGGTTGGAGCAGTGGTTGGCCGCCGGCTGCGAGAACGCTTCGGCTCTCTACCGCGGGTTATGCGGGCGCGGCTATACGGGTGCCAGTCGGCAGGTGCACAAGTGGGTGCAGACCCAGCGTCGCGTCCCTGCAAAAATCACGCCGCCCTGCCGGCGCGACCTGCCACCCATGTCAGGGCAAGCGGCCGCCTCACCGCTGGCCTCGCCCCGGCAACTCGCCTGGCTGCTGCTTCAGCCGGCGGCCAAACTCGACGCGACGCAGAAGGCCGCGGTGGCGCAGGTCACGCAAGACAAAGA
>CAXTMD010000090.1:8616-11747 GCA_964245035.1 uncultured Chthoniobacterales bacterium | reverse complement strand
AGACAAAGAGGTCAGAAAAGCCGGCACGCTGGCGCGCCGCTTTACCGCCCTCGTGCAGGCCAGCGGCGTGACGCACCGCCGCGCTCCCGGCGCACGGCTGGCGGCGTTGAAGCGCTGGCTGAGCCAGGTGAAGACCTGCGGGGTGCAAGCTCTGCAGACCTTCGCGGCCGGCGTGCAGCAGGACCTCGCTTCCATCCAAGCCGCGCTGACAACGGGCTGGAGCAACGGGCAAACGGAAGGTCACGTCAACCGGCTCAAGCTGCTCAAGCGTCAGATGTACGGACGCGCCAAGTTCGACCTGCTGCGTCGTCGCTTGCTCCTCGCCTCGTAGTTCCACACAAAGTGCGGAAGAACCAACGCAGCAAGATCATCTCTGTCTTATGAGACAGTGCCTGGAGCGCGAACTACGGTGTCGGGGTGGCCTGCTTTGAACCAACCGCGACCCTAACGCGTAGTTGACAGGGAGCGGCTGAAAGAACCAGCTCAGCATTGTCAAAGCAGCCGCAAGATCAATGGGAAAGTGTGTTGTTGCCCGCAGGATAATACAGGTAGTTGCCCATGCGATAATCGTAGAACTCGCGCGGGGAACTACCCTCAAAGTAATACAGCCAAGTGTCTAGATTGAAGCTGTAGAAATAGGGGTACAGGTCCGAAGAGGTGTAGAACACGTCGTCCGTCGCAAAATCGTAGAGGTACGCGTCCGTGGTGGGACCAACGGTGTTAGCCGTGCCGCTCAAATAGTAGAGCCAACCAAAATTGTACTTGTAGAAGTAGTATTCCCCATCGCTGGCGGTGAAGGTGAACGTGTTGAAATAGCTCAGGTAGTAGACAGGGTAGCCATTGGGGTCATCGCCCAAATAAGTTCCTCCACCAAAGAATGTGTCCCCAGGTGGAGGTACGGGCTGGCCGATCGGCGTGATGTCGTTGGCTCGCAGAGGCAACGTGGACACGGCGAAGAGGGATAGCAGGACGAGCATCAAACGGCTTGGATGAATGTTCATAACAGGTAGGTTTCTGGGTCGCTGGCAATCGAACTCTGGTAGGGTACTCTTTGTCAAAACGAAACGGTGTACGCTGGCTCAACAGGTTGACCACGTAAAACAAAACGTCATGGCTAAACTCGAATCCGGCGTCTCATCAACTATCTGTTTTCTGGGATTCCAGGCGGAACGATGCACAATGGTCGCGGCAGGTGCTTCGGCAGACAAAGGTAGCCATGCGGCTGCGGTTCACTTGGTGAGGATTTCGCCCGTGGCGAAATCGTAGAAGTAACGCACGCCGTTTGTGTTGTAGCGACCCGGATTGTTTGAATCGGGATAGTAGTAGAGCACCGATTTGAGGTTGAAGTCGTATAGATACGGGAACGGAAAGGTCGGCGACGTGTAAAAAAAGTCACTGCTGGCGAAATCGTAAAGGTAGATACCGCCCTGGCTGTCCTTGGCGTCGATGACGTACTCGTAGCCGAGATCAAAGTGGTACAGGTAGTTCGGGTCGTTCAGGAACGCGTAGTAGCCGAAGGGGTTGCCGCTCGGGAACGCGAGGTAATCCACGCCGTCGGTCAGCGGTGCCTGACCGGTGAAGAAGGCCGGATGCGGTACGACGGCCAGCTTGAAGGTCGAGCCTGTCTGGTCGGTCTCGGCACCGTTGTCCGAGCCGTAGAAGTTACCGTCGCTACCTTGGATCAACCCACCGCTGCCGTCGCCGGAGAGCAGTCCGCCGATGGTGGTGGCACTGGCGTACAAAGGGGTGAACACACCCTGCGGGGTCACCCGGAAGAACACGGATGGCACCATCGGCGCGAGCGTGGGTGGCTGGCCGATGGTCGGAAACGGGTCGATAGGCCCCGTGGTGCCTTGGGTGACCCCGTAGAAATTGCCGTCGCTGCCCAGCACCAAGTTGTTGATCGGGTCCTCGCTGTCGCTGCCACCAGTAAAGTTGTAGAGGACGCTGTATTGCCCTGCGTTCGTGATCCTGAATACCACCCCGTCGGAGTGAGTGCCGCCACCCTGCGCCGTACCGTACAGATGACCGTCGGGTCCCAGCGTCAAAGGATTAGGAAAAGCCCCGTCTGCGCCGCCCGTAAAGGTGTAGAGCGTCTGGAACGCGCCCGCCGGTGTGATCTGGTAGATCGTCCCGAAGCCATCGGCTCCCGAGCCATTCACACCGTAGAAGTTGCCGTCACTGCCGCGCGTCAAACCGTAGCTCCCGGTTCCGTCACTACCGCCGGTGAACTTGTACAGCGTGGTATAGACGCCCGCTGGGGTGAGGCGAAAGATGCTGCCGGAATCCGAGGTGTCATCAGAGGAAACACCGTAGAAGTTGCCGCTGCCGTCCTGCACCAGCGGACCGTTTGCGGGCAGGTAGCCTTTGGCGGCGTAGAGCGTCGTCAGTTCGCCCGTCGGCGTGATCCGGAACACCGTGCCGCCGCCGTTGACCCCGCCGCTGGCGGTCAGTCCGTAGAAGTTGCCTTCGCTGCCTTTGATCAGGCCGAAGGGACCTTGCCCGTCGTCGGCACCGGCAAAAACGTAGAGCGTGGTCAACCCACTGGTCGGGGTGATCTGGAAAAACGTGCCGTATCCCTCGCCGCCCGACCCGGTGGTGTAGTCAAAGCCACCGCTGGCGGTCAGTCCGTAGAAGTTGCCGTCGCTGCCCTCCACCAGGTTCTCCGGACTGCTGCCGTCGGTCCCGGCGAAGCTGTAGAGGGTGGTGTACACAGCGATATCTTGCGCCCAAGTGATCAAGGGCAAGCCAAGAAGAAAGCCCGCGGTGGCGCAGAGAAGCTTTGGCGAAAGGCGGATCAAGATCGTCATTTGGAGATTCCTGAAAATGGTTTCCTTTTGTTTAGCAACAGGAGTATGTGCATTTCCTTTTGGAATGCAATAGAGAATTTTCCGGTAAATTTGGCTCGGGGTGAGAGGCGACGATCAATTCTCCCGGAGCGCGGTCAGCGGATTAACCTGCGTCGCCCGTCGTGCGGGCAGGTAGCTGGCCAGCAACGCCACCAGCGTCAGCACCAAAATCACTGCGGCAAACGTCGTCGGGTCGCTCGCTCCCACTCCGTAGAGGCACCGTGCCAGCACGTGCGGCGTGGTTAAATCCCGCGCCGTCCCGCCGCCCATGCCCGCCCACAA
>CAXTMD010000090.1:0-8606 GCA_964245035.1 uncultured Chthoniobacterales bacterium | reverse complement strand
CCGACGAGAACCGTGCCCCCCCGGGGCGGCGGGCAAACCGCCCGCGACGTCCCGACGACGATGCCCGCGCAGAATAGCTTCATGCTCCCCTTCATGATGAAGCGGAGCACCTCCTCGTGCCGCGCGCCCAAGGCCATGCGGATGCCGATCTCGCGGGTGCGTTGCGCCACGCTGTAGGAGGTCACGCCATAGATGCCGACCGCCGCAAGCACCAAAGCCAAGCCGGAGAAACCTGCCAGCAAAAGCGCCGTCAGCCGGCGGTTCGCCATGTACCGCGAAACCAGCGTGTATATTTCCAGCAACTCGCCAACGGGTTGGTCGGGATCGACGGAGTGGACCGCCGCGCGGATGGACGTGGCGAGGCTTTCTGCCCGTGCGGGCTCGACTGCGCGTACGTACAAGTTCATGGACAGACTGCTGCATTGGTACATCGAAAAATACATCTGCGGCCGCGGCAAGTCCGTCACGCCGACCGTGCGGGCATCCGCAACGACCCCGACGATCTCCGTCGCCGTCGGGTTCATCGCCGAGCACCACAGCTTTTGGCCGAGCGCATCGCCCTGCGGAAATAGTTGATGGGCCATGGTCTCATTGATGAGCATCACCGGGGGCGCATCCGCGCGGTCACGTTCGGTAAAGGTCCGTCCCTGCAAGATCGGGATGCCCAGCGTGGCGAAGTAATCAGGGCTGGCGTAGCAGCAAAGGGCGTGGGCACGTTGGGAGGCGGACGGGGGCGGTTGGCCGACCACCGAGTAGTACATTTCCAGGCCGCCCGTGAGTGGTCCGTACAGAGCTGCCGCCGCATCCCGGACCCCGGGCGAGGCGCGGAGATTCCGAATCACTTGCGCGAAGAAGGCTGCCTGCTTTTCAGTGTTCGGGTAGCGCCCGGCCGGGAGGTAGACGCCCGCCATGACCACGCCGTCGGGATCGAACCCCAGGCGCACGCGCTGTAATCGCCACAAACTGGAGAGCAGTAAACCGGTGCAGGCGAGGAGCACCAAGGAAAGTGCCACCTGCGCGATGATCAAGGTGGCTCGCATCCGGCTCCGGTTTGTCGCCCCCATGCTCCCGAACGTGGCGGACCGTTGCAGCGCCTTCCCCGTCCCACCCGGGGTGGCGCGCAAGGCGGGAACGACACCGAGCAGCCCCCCCGTCAGCAGCGAGATTCCCAAGGTAAAAAGCAGGGCCGTTCCGTCCAGATGGATCTCGCGCGCCCTCGGGATGACCTCGGGACCCAGGCCGCGCGCCAAGTGCACACACCACGCGGCAAAGAAGCTGCCCAGCACGCCGGCGAGCAAACTCAGCAGCAGGCTCTCCGTGACGAGTTGCCGCGCCAGACGCCCACGGCCCGCGCCGAGCGCGACCCGGATCGCCATCTCCTTGTGGCGACCCTCTAACCGCGCCAGGGAGAGGCTCGCCACGTTGACGCAGGCGATGAGCAGCACACCGACGACCGCGCCTGCCAGGATGTAGAAACGTGGACGCGACCAGCCGACGACCAGCTCCTGGAGCGGTGCCACTTTTTGACTGACCGCAGCGTCGACATGGTCCGGGTAGGCTTGCCGGTAGCGGATGGAGAGTGCACGCAGCGCGGTGTTCGCTTGCTCCGGGGTGATCCCGGGCTTGAGCCGGGCGAGGCTAAACAAGATCGAAGTTCCCTGCCGCAGCATGGCGGAAGGATACCGGCGGGAGTTCAGAACCCCCGGGGCGAACACCTCCGCCTGATCGAGCGGAGGCGCGAGCGGCCGGGCGAGGATACCCACGATGGTATAAGGAGCGTTGTTGAGGGTGACGGTTCGTCCGACGATGAACGGATCGCTCGCAAAGTGCTTTTGCCAGCAGTCCTGGCTTAGAACCGCCACCGGAGCCATGCCCGGGCGGTCTTCCTGGGACGAAAACAAGCGGCCGTGTAGCGGTGGCACGCCGAGAGTCTGCAAAAACGTCGGGCTCGCAAAATAACCATAGAGTTGGACGGGTTCGCCATGGCCGGTGAGCGAGAAACTCTCGAAAAGGGCCACTCCCAGGCTTTCGAAACAATCTTGCTGATCACGGATGAACTGGTAGCGCGGATACGAGATCGCCACGGTTCCTGCGCGGGTCTCTTTTCCCGGCTCGAACTCCAGCAAAGCCGTCAGCCGGTCGGATTGCGGGTAAGAGAGAGGCCGCAGCAGGACGGCGTCGACGAGGCTGAAGATCGCGGTGTTTGCGCCGATCCCGAGCATCAAACTAGCCACGGCAACGACCGTGAAAACGGGCGATCTCTGAAGGATGCTTATCGCGTAGCGTACGTCTCGTAGAAGGTCCTCCAGCCAGGGCAGACTGGCCTCATCGTGGTAGGAGGCTCGGGCGGATTCGATGGAGCCAAACTTCAGGTGAGCTTGGCGGGCAGCCTCCTTGGCGGGCAGACCGGCGCGGAGGTATTCCTCCGTGAGAGCAGCGAGGTGCGCCTCAATCTCCTCCCGGAGTCGCTCGTCGTCATCCCGTTTGGTCACGAGGTTGACCAAGCGTCTGAAGAACCTCTTCAGAAAAATCATGCCAAATGTCCGGCGGCCGCGAATCGGGACGAAAGTGTGCAGCAATCAGCGTCTGAAGACATTCACGCCAAGTCTCTCGCTTTCACGTCGAAGAAGCGTGCGATGATCGCGGCCGTCTGCTCCCAATCACGTTTTTCGGTGGCGAGGAGTTTACGTCCAGCCGGAGTCAGTTCGTAGAAGCGTGCCCGGCGGTTGTTTTCCGAGGGACCCCACTCGGAGATGATCGCGCCTTCCTGTTCCAAGCGCAGGAGCACGGGATAAAGAGTGCCCTGGTTGACCGAAAGCAGGTCACCGCTGATCTGCTCGATGCGACGGGCAATCCCGTATCCGTGCAGTGGTCCGAGCACGTCGAGGGTCTTCAAGATCATCAGCGCGACCGTTCCCTGCTGAACGTCCCTTTTCTGTTTCATGCAGGTTATCTTCGTCCGTTCCTTTGGCTTGCCAATAGGAAAATGCTGGTTTCCGTTGGCGACACTTGGCATTTTGTCGGTCGAGAGGAGAGTATGGGGCCATTTGAACCCTTAGGATAAGCGATGAGCAGGCACACGAACCCGCAGACATCCGGCATCCCTTTCATCCGGTGTGTCTTCCGGTGGACGTGCGTCCTCGCTTTGGTCTTTGCCACGCCAACTGTGCGAGGAGCGACGGACGCTGCCAACGCCGCGGCGATCCAGTCTAATCTCCCCGCCAACGTCACCTTCCAGCAAGCCAGCATGAAGCAAACCGCCGTCGCGCTTTACAAAACCATCCTGCAGCATCACGACGACGCTCTCGACATTCTGCGCGTCGCCATCTTGGCGAAAACGCCCCGGCAAGATGAACGCAATTCTTCCTGCGAAGATCTGTGCCGGCTGGTGCGGGCAGCCTGCACCGGGGCTCCTGACAGGACCAGCAAGCTCGTCGAGATGGCGGCATCCCTGCACCCTAGTTGCGCGGATAGCCTCCAAGATTTGCTCGCAACAACCGGCGGCGATGCGCCTGGAACGCAGGGTGATGGCATCATTGGCTTTGGCGTGGGTTTCGGTCCCGGTGTGCCCGGCGCACCTAGTTTTGTGGGTGCCACAGCAACCGGCAGCACCTCCATCGGCCTGCTGCCGCCCGCTAGCCCCTCGCCGCTCACACCCATCGCGAACGATTGATTGAACCGGGACCCGGGAGCCGTTTGCTCCCAGTGCGAGACAGCTTGCATCGGCGCAGAGCTCACGATCCCATTTATACCGATGCGACGAAGGTTACACGCAAGTGGAACCGTTGGCAGTACCACGCCGACTACCGCCTGACCATGCTGCCCACCAGCGTTGCTCCTGCCTTGTGTACTCACCTGAAAGTCGTGGTTTGCCAATGCGGCTTTTGCCGCACGGCCGGTATGACTGTCGCCGTCACCATGATCCGTGCGGCGCACACGATCTTAGTGGCAGCGATCTCTGCATAGGTTCCGCGTGGTTCGTTTTCCTGGCCGCCAGTTTTGTACGACAGTCTCCGATTGTTTCTGATTGGCTTCTGAAGACCTGAATTGCACAGGGGGCATGACCGAGCGAGGCGAGTTGTCGTTCCAACATGCCGGCGTCCGTTGGCATGCGCCTCCACTACCCGTGCGCAGTCCGCGCGAGGTGCAATCAGGTGCAAAGCCCCTGCCAAACAGCGCGGATGAGCCTGCCTGAACAGTAGCAAACTACGAATTTTCAATAACAACGGGTCCTTGTGCCCTACAATCCAAAACATTTACAATAAGCATTATTATTGTAAATTCAGGTTTTCAGAGGTAAAACCTCTTGGAAAACTAGTTTTCGGATGGAAAGCCCTTCCCCCACCCCGCCGGAGCAACGGAAAACGGCCGATTTCGACGCGTTGGTGCGCGCGGCACGCTCGGAGCGGCTCCTGAGTGAGAATACCCTATTAGCCTATCAGCGTGCTTGGCGGCGGCTGTTTGCTTGGGCTGGCATGCACAAGCTCGATCCGAGCGCGTTCACCCAGGAACAAGCGGCAAAGTTCTACCGTGAGATGGTGGCCACCGACGGGCGCACCGCCGCTAGCAGCCAGGTGCAGGCCCGCGCGGCGCTCTCCTTCGCCTACGAGCACTGGGACGTGCCCAACCCGTTCACCAAGGTCAAGCCGCCCAAGAGCCCCCCTCCCCCACTCGTCGGCTACCTGCAGGCACACGATCTCGCGCGGTTGCTCGACTTCCTGAGCCAGCGGCAAGCGACATATGGGGAGTGCCTGACCTTCCACCTGGCCGCAGCCCTCTTCTACACCTGTTCGCGCTTCACGGAGATCGCCAGCCTGCGCTGGAACGATTGTTTGCTGGGCGGCGCTGGGCGGATCATGGGACTGCGCATCAAGGCCAAGGGCGGCGCGCACCACACGCTGCCCGTCAACGCCGTGCTCGCTCAGCTACTCGACAACTGGCGCACGATCCAGGACCAGCACCGCGGCATGAAGATCTTCGCGGCGCGGGGACTCAAGTTCTGCCGGAGTGAGTACGTGTTCGCTGGCCCGGGCGGCGAGCCCTACACCAACCAGAGCTTCAACGCGCATCTGGGCCGCGCCTGCAAGGACCTGCGCCTGCAAACGATCCTGACTGCCCACGGACTGCGTCACAGCGCGGCGACGATCCTCCTCAACGACCAAGGCAAGAACCTGCGCGAGGTGCAGGAGGCGCTGCGCCACCGCGACATCCGCACCACCAGCCGCTACACGCACGTGGCCCCGGAGCATACCCGGGGCACGATGGACGCGCTGGGAGGGAGCTTGCCCGCCTTGCGTGACCGCCCCGTCGTCGGGGGAACCAGCCGCGAAAGATCATGACACCGAGCGAAAGTGCGTTCCTGGAAAGAGCGGTCGTGCAGATGCTCTTTGTCAGCGGCCGGGAGTTCTCCATCGAGGGACTGCGTGAAAAGCTGCGCGAGCTGCTCGTGCAGGAGGCGGATCCTTCGATGCGCGCGGCGGCCAGCGTCGGCAGCTTCGAGTTGTTGCAGACCCTCCTCAAGGCGACGCAGAAGCTCGAAAAGCTGGGGCTGCGCCTGGACATGCGCGCGGGCGGCGTGCGGATCACCACCGCCGAGGTACGTCCCCCCACACTGCGCAACTACTTCGCGGCGTTGGCCGACCAAGCCCGGGCCGAGCAGACGGCTGGCGCGGGGAGCCCGGAGGAAGCGGAAGGCCCACTCAGTACCACCGGTTTGGAAGTGCTCGCCTGCATCGCTTTCAAGCAGCCGCTCTCCCTGGCCGAACTCAACGGTTACTTTTCCAGCGACAAACGATCCGTCGTCCTCCGGCTGCAACACCTGGGTCTGGTGGACTGCCGCAACGCGGGGGAGACCGGGCGCACCGTGTGGATGACCACCGGCGAGTTTTTGCGGCGGTTCAACCTGCAGTCACCCGCTGACCTGGAGCGTCTCCTGGCCTCGGGGGAGTTGCCGAAGGCGGCTTGATCGACTCGCTTCACATCACGGCCTCCAGATAAGGCCGCATGACGTTCTCCACCCGGCAAACGCGCGAGTATTCGAGCACCCGCTGCCAATCGCGCCCACGCCCGTTGGAATAGATCCGCAAGGCTTCGAGCGCCACGTCCGAGTCCGAGTTTGTGACGGTACTTGGAAAAAGTCGGCGAGGCTTTTTTCGGCTGAGTAGACGCGGATCGTCGTGCCGTCTGCCGTGCGGGGTTGCTCCACGCCAGCGTGTAGACAAGCGGGTGAAAAGCGGAATACCTGCAGCGAAGGATGATCGAGCCGTGGGATTCTCGCGGCGCGCGGCAGGGCGATGGCCACCGTGTGCGGCACGTGCGTGGTCAGCCGGTGGAACGCCAGAGCCGTCAGCAGGCAAAACACGGCGCGGGGCACCTTTCTGGCCCCCTGACCAAATCCGGCTCATTTTCAGCGGAGGAGGCGAGCTTGAGACGGAAGAGGCCGCGGGCGAGCTGCTCGATCTCGCCGCCATCGCGCAGCGCGTAGAGCGTACGTGGATGACTGCCGGCTCGGAGTGCACCGCTGGTGCGCAAGGTACCGTGGCGCGCCTTGAACACCGCCCGAACCTGCTGGTGAGTGGACGTTGGCAGGCGGGATAAAAATGCAGACAGACGCCAACATCTCTCCGCATTTCTATCCAGAGGTAATCAAACGGATGGGAAGCGGCTGCCACGCCGACCCCTTTTGGCTATGCCATCCACGGGCACCTGGAGGCAAGGCACCCGAGCGTCGCTCCCCTCCCCCGGTCGCAAACGCTAACCTCTCGCAGCGGCTTCGTCGTTGGTTGGTCGCTGGTTTTTCCAACTTCCCTGCGCCGAAGGTTCCTTTAGTGGTGAAAGGCCAAGAGCGTCGCCCCGCCGGCCAGGGCCAGGATCAGTGCCGCCACGATCCACGCCAGGATCAGCACCAGCGAGCGGGTGGCGGCGAGTTGGCTCTGGAGCCGTCCGGCCGATTCCTGCAGGGCGTTCTGGAACACCGGCAAGGACTCGCTCAAGGCGGACTGCACCCCGGCGGCCACCGCGTTCTTGGCGGCCAGGACCGTGGCGTTGAGCACCTGCTCCGCCTTCTTGGAGGCGACCTTCTGCCAATCGCTCGACTGGGTGACCAGGGTTTCGCGGAACTCCTGCAGCAACACTCTCAGCTCCGCGGCCAGGTCGCCGGCCAGAATAGCGTTGATGGTCACGAGCATGAGCGCCGGGTCGTCCTTGGGCAGCACCACGTTGTGGACGCGCGCCAGTTCGGCGATGATTTCGTTGAGACGATCCTGGTTCATAGGCCTCCCATCCCCGCACCGATGGCGGCGAATGCTTTGCGCTCGAAAATCTTGAGACGTTGTTTGGCCATGAGCACCACGTTCTTGGCCTGCTGCTCTTCCTCGAAGGTGCGGCGGGCCTTGAGCATGTTCTCGATGTCGACGCCAAAGGTTTCCTTCTTGACCTCGGGGATCTGCACGATGCCGGCGACGCGTGCTTTGTTTTCCTTGTAGACCTTGGTGTCCGTAAACCCCTTGCCTTCATATTCGATGACCCCATGGTACGGATTGAGCCAGACGACGAATGGGACGGTGGCAGGAAACTGCGTGACCAGGGAGGCGAAGCCCGCCAGAGTCGGCATGAGCATCTCGCCGCCCGTGATGACCGTGTGGACGATGACCGAGTGCCCGAGATCCTGGAGGATGGAAGGCACCTCGTTGCTGATGAGGTAGTGCGCGAGCGGCACGAAGGAGGAGGCGCCGTTGTCCACGATCACGTCGGTCTTGGACTTGGCGATGTGTTCGATGAGCAGATCGAACTGACGGGTGTTGATCTCGTCGCCTTCGAGGATGTTGATCCTCTGCACGCCGAGCGAGGTAAACCCGTGGAGGGTTCCGTTGATGGGATCGGTGTCGATGCACAGGGCGGGAGTGCCCTTGGCGACGAGAGACTGCGCGAGCAAATTTGCGACGAAGGACTTTCCGACGCCTCCCTTTCCTTGGAGGACGAAGTGAGTGGTGGGCATGGTAGAAGTAACGGGAACGGAGGTCTAGATCAGGTTGCGGGGATCGGGCGTGGCGTTGTGGGTGAAGCCATCCGGTTTGGTGCGTTGCAAGGGGCGGGATTCAATTTTTGCTTCTTCCTTTGGGGTTTTTAACTGGGCTCTGACCAGCCGGCAGAAGGTCGAGTACGGCATGGTGATCCGACCGGACTTGGTGAGAACCTTCCAGATGTTCCTGATCGCCCAATAGGCATCGAGGGCTTCCTGGATCTCCTTTTTCTCCGCGATGAACTCGGCCAGATTTTTCTGGTTCTTGTCGGCGGAGAAATCTTCCTCTTTGAGCAGGTCAAGCAGGCTTTTTCGGGCAGGCATTCCGCAAGGTTCTCAATGGTTCGAGCGTGAATCCCGAGAAGCGAGGCGCAATCTCGGTGGATTGCCCAGGACGCTCAGGAACGAAGCAAAGTTCTCACAAGTTCGTCTATATTCCAACAGCGAATCACTTGCCTGATCGCCTGAAATCGGGTTTTGTACGGTGAAAGTAGGGCAGGACAGGTGATGTAGGCCTACGGCGGACGCCTCCGGCCTACCTCACGCACCTTATTCACGCTCCGCGTTCAACGGTCACCCCCTCCCC
>CAXTMD010000089.1:0-12771 GCA_964245035.1 uncultured Chthoniobacterales bacterium | reverse complement strand
ACTTCGCCCAGCGGCGCTCGGGCTTCGTGGGGGTGGCCACGCCTTTCGAGGGGCTGCTCGGGGCGAGCTACCTGGCCGATGTGTTCAAGGGGTTTCAGCAGATCATGTCGGACTCCATGTGGGACTTCGCGTTGTTCGACATCCTCTCGCCCACCTTCAGCGACGGCAGCAAGCTAGAGAAGCTGTACCGCTCGCGCAAGGTCGAGGGGCTGCTCCTGGTCGCGCCGCATGTCGACGACGAGTTCCTGGAAACGCTCGCCGACCTGGACATCCTGCTGGTGGTCGTCGGAGAGATGGCGTCGTCGGCCAAGGTGAGCTGCGTGGTCTGCGACGATGCGCAGGGCATCGATCTGGCGTGCGACCACCTCTTCGGGCTGGGTCACCGGCGGGTTGCGTTTGTCGGCGGGCCGCAGGACTTGGCGACCGCGCGCCGGCGGCAGGCGGCCTACATCCAGTACTGCCGCGGCCAGAAGCTGCGGCTGCCGGGCGAGTTCGTGCAGGCTGGCGCGTACACGCGCGAGTCCGGCCGGCAGGCGGGGCTGAAGCTGCTCTCCGGCCGGAACCGGCCCACGGCGGTCGTGGCCGCCAACGACATGATGGCCTTCGGCGTGATCGACGCCGCCCGGGAGCTGCGCCTCGCCGTGCCGCAGGACGTGTCGGTGGTGGGCTTCGACGACCTGTCTTCGACGGGCGAGCGCTACCCGCTGATCACGACCGTGCACCAGCCCGTCGTCGAGATGGCGGCGCGTGCGGCGGGGCTGATCGTCAGCGCGATGGAGACCGGCCACAAGCCGGACCAGCGCATCATGCTGCCGGTGCACCTCGTCAAGCGCGCAACCACCGCGTCGCCCGCTTGAAAACGTGCCCGCCGGTCGCGGAACATTTTCGTTGACACTGCCAGGCGGATCTGGTGAAAGTTATCGGTAACCCTCCAACCATCCATCCGCCCGTCCCTCCCGCCATGAAGAATTGCGCTTTCCTTGCCCTGCTCGGCCTGACGGCTGCCGCCCCGGCAGCCTTCGCCGCCACCAACGTCAGCTACACGGCCACCGCGGACCCGAACCTTAGTCCTGACGGCGTCGACAACAATGGGAACGCCGTTGACGTGTGGACGTTGACGCACATCGGAGCAGGCACATCGCCGGGCAACTACGGATCCTTCCCCGGCGACTCCAGCCAAAACGGCGGCGGCAGCGGGGCCGGCGCAGGAAGTCTGGCCTGGGGTATTTACGCCAACGGCGAAGCGGCGGGTGCCGCCAGCAACGAGGTGGACATCGACCACACCTTTGTCGGCGGGATGCTCACGGCCAGCCAGACGGTGTCGATCCAGTTCGACGGCGGCTACGTGGACGGTAGTGGCGACCAGTACGGACTGCGGCTGTTTGGTCCGGGAGGCAGCTTCGTGCTCTCGCTCTCGTTTCTTTCCGGTGACAACGCCTACCGCTACTATGACGCTGGCTCCAGCGGCAACTCGGCCGGGTTCGGCTACTATCCGAACGGATTTACATTTAACTACACCCAACTGACGGCCACCACTTACAGCGCGGCGGTTGTCAATGGAACGACCACCCTGGGTTCTTGGACCGGAACGGTGAGCGGCGCGCCAAGCGTGATCGAAGTCTACAATGACAACGCCGGCGGTCCCAACGGGAGCGGTGCAAACTACGATGTGTTCGCCAACAATTTGTCCGTTGTCCCGGAGCCGCGCACGGTGGCGATCCTCGGAGCAGGGATCGGCTTGGCGTTGCTGGGCTGGCGTCGACGGATTGCCTGAGCAGTCTCGTTCGTTGCTCCGGATCAAGGGGCAGGATTTAACCCACGGCGCAAGCCGTGGGTTTTTGCCTGCCATGTTCTTGGCTTGAGGCAAAAAGAAGCGCCGGTTCTGCATGAACCCGCGCTTTTTGCTGAGGTTTCGCCGTCCTATTTCACCAGTTCCAGCTTGGCGTCGTCGATCTTGACCGCTCCGCCGCGCGGTTCACCCGCGGCTGGGTTGACCACGACCAGCACGCGGATGTTGTTGTCCGGCGTGGTGCCGGTGATCGTCAACTCGTGCCAGCCCGAGGCGCGTTCGAGTTCGGCCACGGGCGTCGTCACGGACTCGATCTGCACTTCCTTGCCGTTGCGAATCGTCTCCAGGCGCAACTCCACCTTGTCGGCCGAGTTCACCCCGTTGTCGGGTTTGTCGGTGGACACGAAGACGCTGAACTTGAACTTCTGCCCCGCCTTGATGCCCGTCGTCACGTCCTGCCACAGGCCCGAGTTGTCCGCTTTCTCGATCTGCCAGTGGTGATAGCCGACCAGGCACTTGCCGCTGTGCGTCGGCGACCAGGAGTCCTCGCGGTTGATCCATTGGCCCCAGCGGTTCCAGTTCGCGGCAGTGTCGCCGGACTGACCGGCATCCTCGTACGACGGGTTCTTGAGCAGGTTCTGCGCGTGAGCGGTCACGCCGGCCGACGCCAGGAAGAGGAGGGTGAAAAACGTTCTTTTCATCAGGGGTTTTTGGGTTCGCTTGCGGGAGTGGGAGCTTCGATCTTGAAGTGGGTGAACGTCGCCTCGGCCAGTTGCATCTCGTCGTGGCTGAGAACGAAAACGCCCATCTCGCCACCCTTGGCGAAGCCGGGCAAGGCGAAGACGTGCTTGGCCAGTTCGGCCCCGCCCTGGCCGAGCGCGGTCAACTCGAAGCCCGTTCCCCGCCGCGCCAGCCGCAGCGTGGACGTGCCGGGGTCGAGCCGCAGCGTCTCGGCGTGGAAGCGCTTGCCGGGCACGTCGCGGTAGGCGGCCACGCAGGAGCCGTCCGGGAAAAGGTTAATCATCACGAACGGCGCGTTCGCCGCCGGCGACGCGCGGAACATGAGGCCGGACTTGGCGTAGAGGTGCGTGTCCGTCGGCCGCGCCACGTCGGCCTGGAGGCTGAAGTCGCCCTCCACCGGGCGGGAGACGAAGTGGAACTCGTCGTTGCCCTCGTAGAGGTCCCGGCCGCCGCCGAAGACTTGCAGTGTGTTGTTGACGAGCGTGTGGCCGCCCTTCGGGAACGCGTCGCCAACATCCGCGTCGGTCCAGCCCGTCAAGGTCGTGCGGTTAGGTGGCAGCGACACCGGTGCGTACGACGCGAGGACGAGCGGCTTGGGCTTCGGCGTGTTGAGGGCGTCGCGCAGACCGGTGGACTGGGCAAGGTCCATCGTGCCCAGCGAGCGGCAGAAGGCTTCCAGTTCTTCGGCGCTGGCGTGGAGAAAATCCGGCGGCGGCTGGGGATGGGCGTTGGTGACGGCGTACCAGCCATCCGGGTGCACGCCGCCGTCCTTGTTGAGGAGCTTGTAGGCCCAGGTCGTCGCCGCCCAGCCGTGGCTCGCGAACACGTCGAAGTAACGGCGCATCATCTCCGCGCCGCCGGCGCTGTCAAAGACCACGTTGAACTCACCCGCGAAGTACGGCGCGTTCCACGCCTTCAGGAGGTCCGCGCGGCCGGCCAGGTTCGAGCCGAGGAAGCGCGCGTGCGTTTCCAGGCTCGGCGAACCGCCGTACACGCCGGGGTAAAAATGCTCGGTCAGGCCGACGTTCTGCCAGCCGCGCGCCTGCGGGGGACCGTACATCTCGATGCCACGCAACGAACCCGCGCAAAAGATCAGGTGCCGCGCGTCAGTCTGCCGGATCGCGCGGATCATCTCGTCCATGGCCCCGACGAGGTCGGCGTCGTGGTTGTCGCTGCTCATCTTGCCGTACGGCTCGTTGAGCAGGTCGTAGGCGGCGACGGTCGGATTATCGCGGTAGTGCTCGGCGATCTTCTGCCAAATGAACGCGCCGCGCCGGCGGTTTTCAGGCTGCCAGAACTGGTTTCTGCCCGCCTGGCCGGTGACGCCGTCGAGGCTCTGCCCGCCGGGCGCGCCGTGCAGGTCGAGGATCACGTAAATGCCCGCCGTCTGTGCCATGCCCACGGCGCGGTCGAGCCAGCGGAAGGCATCGGGCCGCAGTTCGTCCGGGTGCGCGTCGTCCTGCAACAGGCCGTAGTGGATCGGCAGACGCACGACGTTGAACTTCCACGCCTTGAGGATGTCGAAGTCGCGCGCGGTGATCCAGTTCTCGCGGTACAGGTCGAGGATGCGCTCGGCTTCGGGTGCGCCGAAGCGGCGGACAAGCGCCTGCTCAATGCCGTGTTGGTCACGGAAGTTGGCATTGTCAAAAATGCCGAGCATCCACGGTTCGAGCAGGAGCCAGTTGCCCAGGTTGCAGCCGCGCAGGAGGATGGGCTGGTCCTTCTCGTCGGCGATGGCGGTGCCGGCGGCGTGGAGGAAAGGAAGGAGAGAAGGTGGGTCCGCGGACGCGCAGACAGCCGTGCAAACGGCGACGAACCCGGTCAGGAAGGCACCCGCCACGAACGAACCCAGGCGAGTCTTACTCATTGCTTCCAGCCGTTAAGATAAAAATTGTCGGTCTGGTCGCCGCTCGTGCCGAGTTTGAGGTAGTCCCCGTAGGCGAGCGACGCCACGTGGCCGTCGGCATACCCGACGTTCATGCAGGCTCCGCCGCCCGGGTAGTGAGAGAAGTCGGTTGGCTGCCAGTTCGGCCAGGCGGTATCGTAGTACAACATGGCGTTTATGTAGCTGACGGCCGGTTTGGTGTTCTGGGCGTCGATGTTGTACCGGTAGTGGATATAATTGGAACTTGCAGGGCCCGAAAGCCAACTTCCCTTGGCTGATTTATTCTTCTCAGCCGCTGGGCAGCGCAGAAGCTTGTCGGTGGACAGAACCTGGAAAGTGCCGATGTAAGGGGCCAAGCCGTCGGCGACCCAGACCGCGCCGTTTTCACCGTCGTAGCTATGCAGATTTGGGTACAGGCCGTTATTGTCGTTGGCGGACAAGTTGGTTGCGGCAACCATCTGCTTGAGATGTGACAGACAGGTTGTCTTGTCGGCAGAGGCTCGCACAGCGCTAAAAACCGGCATGAGAAGCCCCGCAAGAATGCCGATGATCGCGACGACCACGAGCAATTCAATGAGTGTAAAGGCATGGCGCGATCGGCGTAGGACAAATACCACCAGGGGACAAGTTGCGCCGCTTCTGGAGGGGGTGAACGTCATGGGTCGGGGGCTGTAGTAGAGAGTTACCGGTAAACTTATCTGGGGCGATTTTGCTTGTAAGCATCTTCTACTGATTTCTGTCCGTGCGGAGCAAAGGTGCAAGCTTGTTCACGGTCATTCCCGCAGTTGAACCCGTGCCACGCTAGGCGCGAGAAAACCGGCGCGAGCAACAAAATGGTGATTGACTTAGAATTGCTCGTTCTAAATAGTTACCGGTAACTGTTCGTCTCCTGATCGTCCCTTTCCCCCGACCATGGTCCGTTTCCTTGATCCCGTTGCCGACGCAACAGTGTTGCGCGTTCCCCGCCGTTTCCGCCGCGCCCTGCTGTTTTCTGCGGCGCTGACGGTCCTGGCCACTTCCTCCGCGCGTGCCATCCCCGCGAACTGGTGGGCCAACGGCAGCGACTTCTGGTTGTTGGATGGCACCGACTTGGCAGCCGGTAGCCCGCAGACGGTCGGCGTGCTGATCTCCGACGCAGGCGGTTACCTGCCGGCTGATGCCTCCACGATGCTGACGTGGAAAGGCGGCACCGGCAATTGGAGCGACCCCAAAGGATGGAACGGCGGTAGCTGGATCCAGGACAGCACCGCCGTTTTCAACGCGCTTGCCAACGGGTCCACCGGCACGGTGACGGTGGGCACCACATACACGGCCGGTGGACTGACCTTCAACGCGGGCTACGCGTTGACCGGCGGCACCCTGACACTCGACAACAACACGATCATCGCCACCAACAACGGCAGCACGACGACCCTCGACAGCACCGTGAGCCTAGCCGGAGCCGGGGGCGTAGCCCTGACCAAGGCAGGGGTGGGCACCCTCTCGCTGGCCAACAACAACAGCGGCTTGGGCACGGGGGCCAGTCCCGCCACCTGGACCGTGAACGGCGGCACTTTCAGCAACGGCAGCTTCAGCAGCGTGCTCTCGGTCACCCTCGCCAACAACCTCGGACAGGCTCCGACCAACGCCGCAACGCAACTGACCCTCGACTCCGGCACGCTGGAGGTGCGCGGCAGCGGGGCGAACAATACCAACGTCGTCGGGTCGGCGCGCACCTTCCTGATCAACCCGGCGGGCGGAGCCATCCGCGACGTTTCCGGCTACAACGACACCTTCAACAACGCCATCGTCGACAGCGCTGGTGCGGGTTCGTCGCTGTATCTTTCCACTCTCACCAGCACCACGCTGACCCTGGCCGGCATCGTCAGCGGCGCCGGCAGCCTGACGTGGAACGGCGCGGGCACGCTCGCGCTCACCGCCGCCAACACCTACGGCAGCGGCACGACGATCAACGGCGGCACGGTCCAGTTTGTCACCGACGGCAATCTCGGCACGGGCGCGCTCAACTTCAACGGCGGCACGCTCGCCTCCGCGCAGACGGCGGCGGTCACAATGACGCGCACGATCAACGTCGGCGCCAACGGCGGCACGGTCCAGTTCAACAACAAGGGGGCGACCAACGGCACCAGCAAAATCACGCTCGGCACGGCGGGCCAGCTCACCGGCAGCGGCACGCTGACCCTCAACAACGCCGGGTTGCTTTCCGTCAGCGCGGCCAACACCGGCTTCAGCGGGGCCTGGACGCTCAACGGCGGCGTGCTGGAACTGACCAACGGCCAGGCCGCGGGTACGGGCAGCATCACGGTGAACAGCGGCGCGGAGTTGACCACGCTCGGCAGCCAGATCTCGAATGCGCTCACGCTCAACGGCGGCGCGATCTCCTGGGACTACTACAGCGGCTCAGGCAACTACCAGGGGCCGATCACGCTGCAAAGCGGCGGCGGCACCGTGAGCCTGATCAGCTTCTACGCCGGCAGCAGCGGCAGCGGCAATGCCATCAGCGGCACGGTCAGCGGCAACGTCTCGGGCAGCGGCGGATTGACGGTCACCGACGCCACCTTCGCCAACGCCACTTCCACGAACTACACCTCCATCAACGGCACGCTCACGCTCTCGGGCAACAACTCCTACACCGGGGGCACGACGATTGGTTTGAACACCAACGTCATCGTCGGCAGCAGCACGGCGCTGGGCGCGAACACCGGCGCGCTCAACCTGGCGGGCTTTCTCTTCCTCAACGGCTACAGCCCGGCCGTGGGCGCGCTCACGCTGACCGGCACGACCCCGGGGCCAATCTCCGACAAGAACGCCGGCACGTCGGGCGCCGGGACGCTCTCGTACGCGTTCGGGACGAACTCCACCCTCGAATCGCTCTCGGTCGCCTCCGCCACGCTCAACGGCACGGGCGACCTGCTCTTCAATCCGTCGAGCGTCCTGCCCACCGCGGGGACGTATAACCTGGTCACCTCCCGCAGCGGCACGCTCGGGGGCGCGTGGGAGTTCGCGGGCGCGGAAAACATGACGGCGTCGGCCAACTCCATCCTCGTGAAGAGCAACGGCGGCAACCAGTACAGCCCGAGCAGCTACTACCGGCTGACCCTGGGCAACAACGGCGCGTCCGAGACGGTCACCGTCTCCTACGACGTGCCGAACAAGGTCATCACGATCCTGCCCTTCGGCTCGTCGATCACGGCGGGCACGAGCGCGCAGACCCCGTACAACGGCGGCGGCTACCGCTCGCAGCTCTATCTCGACCTCGCGGACGACGGCCGCTTCATCCCGAACTTCGTCGGCAGCGGCACGGGCCTGACCGCCACCAATCCCAACGAGGGCAACATCCTGACCGACGCGAACCAACTCGCCAACGAGGGGCACCCCGGCTGGACGACGATCCAGATGCTCGCCAACCTCAACATGAGCGACGGCGAGGGCGGCAACAACGGCGGCTACTGGCTCAAGCCGGGCAACGGCGAGAACCCGAACTACATCACGGTCAACATCGGCGGCAACGACGGGATCGACTATCTCACGAGCACCGCCACGGCGCAGGCCACGATGCTCGCGGCGTCGCAGCGGCTGGACGCCATCGTCTCTGAGTTTAACACCCTGCGGCCGGGCGTGGCGACGATCCTCTCGACCATCGCGTACCGGGGCGACAAGAACAACTCCACCGGCATCTATCCCAGCCCGACCGGACTCGATCCGTACTACAACCCGGCGATGCCGGGGATTGTCTTCAACCACGTGCTCGCCGGCCAGAACGTCAGCCTCCTCGACCTGCGCAGCATCATCAACTACACGACCGACATCGGCACGGACAGCATCCATCCGACCCAGGCCGGGTACGACAAGATGGCCAACGCCTGGTACACCTCGCTCGCCTACGGGCAGGCGTACTGGACGGGCAGCCAGGGCACGGTCTGGAACACGGTCAACGGCACGGCCACGAACTTCGACTTCGACGCCGGCCTGACGACCGACCGCGGCCGGGCGCTCAATGACTCGGTGGCGAACCAGTACCTCGTCTACCCCGACGTGTACTTCTCCAGCAACACGTCCGCGCTCAACACCACGCTCGGCACGGACACGACGATCCGCAGCCTGAACTTCACGAGCGGCGCGACGGGTGCGGTGACCATCGGTGCGGGCAACACGCTGACCATTGGCGCGGTGGACACGGCGGCAGACCCCAACACGCCCTTCACGCTGCAAAACAGCGGCGGCATCACCGTGCAGGCGGGCACCGGCGCGCACACGGTCGCGGCGAACATCGTCCTCGGGGCCGACCAGACGTGGGGCAACGTGTCGGCGAACAACTTCACGGTGACCGGGGGGGTCAGCGGCGCGCACAGCCTGGCGTTCGTGGGTTCGTCCACGGTTTACAACGAGGGCACCTTCACGCCCTCCCCCGACTCCACCAAGCCCAACCAGGCCACGTTCACGACCACCCCGCAGACCGTCCAGGGTGCGGGCGGCGGGTTCGTGCTCACGGGCAACGCGAGCTACACGGGCGCGACGACGGTCAGCAACGTCCTCGTGACCCTGCGCGACGCCGGCAGGCTGTCGGGCACGAGCGGCATCACGCTCAACGCGGGCGGCACCTTGTTGTTCGCCGGTTCCGGCACCAACGCCGACCACCTCAACAACAGCGCCCCCCTGACGCTGGCTGGCGGCACGCTCAACACCGGCGGCCTGAGCGAGGGCACGGTGAGCGGCGGCAAGCCCACGGCGGGCATCGGCGCGCTGACGCTGGCGGCCACCTCGGTGCTGGACCTGGGGAACGGCGCGAGCCTCGTGACTTTTGCCAACAGCAGCGCCGCGGCGTGGACGGGCGGCGCGACCCTCAAGGTGTACGACTGGAGCGGCAACACCGCCGGCGGCGGGACGGACGCCGTGTTCTTCGGCAGCGACGCCACGGGGCTGACGGGCACGCAGTTGTCGCAGGTGGCCTTTTACAGCGACGCGGGTTCGACGTTCCTGGGCAACGGCGGCATCCTGGCCAACGGCGAGATCGTGCCGGTGCCCGAACCGGCGACGGTGGCGGGGGCGCTGCTGCTGGTCGGGGCCGCCGGGTACAAGGGGCGGCGTCACTGGCGCGCGCTCGTCCGTCCGGCCGGCAAGCGGTGACCGCCGCCACGGCGGTGGGCGGGTGGACAAGCACTCGGGTAAGCCGTTGCGCAGCGTGCTTGCACCCCGAACGGCTTCCGCGGTACCCTAACCCCGTAGCGGACCGCTTTCCTTTTATGAGCAAACCCGACGCAGTTCTGGCCTTCCTCTTCCTTGTCGTCGTGTGTGGTGCGTGCGGTCTGCGTGCGCAGGACCCGGCCCCGGCGGACGCCTTGTTCAAAAAGATGCTGGCGGCGGAGGAGGCCAAAGATTACGACGCGTTCATCGCCGACGGCACCGACCAACTCAAGGCGGCGCTCTCCAAGTCCCAGTTCGACGCCGTGTGCAACCTCATGAACAGCCGGCTCAAAGGCGGCTGCGACTCTTCCGCGCTGGGAGAACTCAACCAGAAGGGCTTCGAGGTCCACCTGTACCGGCTGCGGTTCAAGGACGGCGGCGATGATATGCTCGCCACCCTGAGCGTGAAGAACGGCAAGGTCGGCGGCATCTTCTTCCACTGATTTCCTCGATCCGTGAAAAGGGTCTTCCTCCTCCTGCTGCTGGCCGGGGCGGCGGTCGGTCGCCAGGCCTCGGGCGAGCCGCTCACGCTCAGCAGCCTCGATCCCAAGTTCAGCGAGGCGCGGGAAAAAGCTTTCTCTGCCTGGAACGACGAGGAACAAACCGGCGCGGCGTGGCGCAAAGTGGCCAATACCCACATCCCGGTCTACAACGAGCGCAAGCCGGGAGGGGTCAGCCGCGAGATCTATCTTCCCAACCCCGGCGTCCCCTACTGGGTGCTCGGCGGCTTGTCGGAGCAGGCTTTGTGGGACACGGAGATGGAGAAGCTCAAGATCGGCGACGAACTGCTGAGCGCCACGGTCTACCAGGAGGAGAACGGCACGAAATCCTACTGGGCGTTGTGGGTGCCGCGCAAACGCGCGTACCTGCTCCGGGAGAAGATGCGTGAACTGGGTATCACGCCAGCGAAGATCGACGTGGACGACGAGGCGGAGGCAGAGGACGAGCGCGGCAGCCGGCAGGATGCCGCCGCGCTGTACACGTTCTCCGGGGAAATGGTCTTTCACGACGGCGCGGGCAACGTGCGCTACGAACTGACAATCACCAGAGGCCAGGTCAGCGGCTGGCAATACTGGCGCGACAACAAGGAACCAGTGGCCAAGGTCGTCGGCGGCTGGTTCGACTTCGACCGCCGCCGACTGAGCGTCCTGATCCAGGGGGCGGACCACACGCAGGCGCAGTGGCGCTCGCAGCTCAAGCAGTTCCACCTCGACCTGGCCGCCAAGCAGGTGGTCTGCGACCACGAGTTGTACGACTACGGCCGCCGCAACGACGAGTCCGCGGTGGGCCAGCCGAGCGTCCTCGACCGGCTCGACCGGCTGGAGCCGCTGGCGAAGTGAGTAATGAAAGAGGCGCGCAGTGGCAATTCAGCCTCGCCGCGCGGGCGGCCTCCAAACCGACAGATGGGGACGGCTCTCCGAGCCATTCGTAGAATGGCTTGGGAACCTTGCGTGCATGGTACGCATGACCAGAAACTCTACGGACGCCTCGGAGAGGCGTCCCTACCTGTCGTGACGACCGGCCGCGGCGCGGCCTGCCCAGAAGCACCGGGAGCCGCGCGGCGCTACGGCAGGAAGAACTTCGTGCCGGGACCGCTGCCCTGGCGCTTCAACACCTTGGGATTCGCGGAGATGAACTTGCGCACGCGGAGCGCGTCCTGGTTCAGCTTCTCGGCGAGTTGCTTGGCGTTCATCCCGTCCTGGCCGTAGTTGGACATCACTTTGAGGATCTGGTCCTTCAAGGAATCGTCGGTGATGCTAGGGCGCCGGGTGCGCTTGGCGCGGGGTTCGTCTTCGGGTTTGCCCGTCAGGCGGGTCAGCTCTTCCTCCAACTGCGAGACGGCTTTACGGGCGTCGCTCAGCTTGAGCTTCAACTCGTGGATGGCTTCCTGATCCAGCGCCTCCATCTGCTTTTGCAAGGCTTCGATCTGCTGCTGAAGGGATTGCTTCTTGTCTTTTGCGGAAGGGGAGGTAGCCATGATGCCCGGCTCTAATGCACTGATTGTGGCTCGTCAAGGGGTTGGTCTCTCGTCGCCGCGGGAGTTTGTTACAGCCGCCGACCCGGATTTGGACGTTTCGGAAACTTCCCTTCCGCGGGGCCACGCCAGCCGCTTTGTCTCTGCTCCACGCATGCTTGAAACTCCTCCTTCCTCCGAACCGACAGCGTCGGCGGCCCCGCTGCGCACCCTCCACCGGCTCGCCGGGTGGCTGGCCTTGGCGCTGCTGACGGCGGGAGTCTGCGCCCTGATGCTGTGCAACAACCGGACCTACCTGTTCGACACGAAGCTTTACGAACTCTCGGACTACGCGTCGGATTCGTTGTTCGTCCGGGAGGCGAAGCGGGGCTGGCTCCTGCACGGGCATTATTCGCGCTGGGGCTTCTACCATCCCGGGCCCGCCCTGCTGTACGTCCTCGCGTTCGGGGAATGGCTTTTCTACGACACCCTGCGTTGGGTGCCGACCCCGCTCAATGGTCAGTTGCTCGCGCTGTGCGGCGCGATGTCGCTGTTTTTTGGCCTCGCGCTTTCGATCTTCGCGCGGCGGCTCGGCCGCGACGGGGCCGGGTTCCTTTTCTTCCTGCCGTGCGCGCTGATCTTTGCCCTCTGGCACTACGGTGCCGCTCAGGAGGGGAGCATCTTCCGCAACGTCTGGCCGGGTCAGGTGCTCCTGAACGCCTGGACGGCTTACCCGCCGGTGCTCGTCCTGCTCTGCTTTCTGGTGGCGAGCGCCTCCGTTGCCTCGGGCGGCGGGTGGGACCTGCCGGCGCTGGTGCTGGCCGGCGGCTGGGCGGTGCATAACTACATCGCCCTGCCGCTCTTTGTGGTTCCGCTCACGCTGCTGGCCTATGCAGGACTCGCCGCGGCGTCCTGGCGGCGGGGCCGCACCGCGCCGTGGCGCGCCTTCGCGTCGGCGCACGCCGCCGCCGGGGCGCTCCTCGTCCTGTACCTCCTGCCGCTCGTCCTGGACGCCCTGCACGGCGCGGACAGCAACCTGTCCAGAATTCTTCATTACGTGCGGTCCGCCCAGGGGCAACCCGGCCACAGCAAGAGCCTGCTGGCCTCGGCGTGTTTCTTCCTCGTCTTCGGCAGCGACGATCTTTTCCAGCCGGGGCGGGCGGACTTCGGGCGATACAGCGCCGCGAGCGTGGCCGCCTTCGTCGGACTACACTGGCG
>CAXTMD010000088.1:5413-12826 GCA_964245035.1 uncultured Chthoniobacterales bacterium | reverse complement strand
CGAGCCGGTCAACATCGGCAACCCGCGCGAGATGACCATCAAGGAGTTCGGCGAGGAAATCATCCGCATCACCGGCACCAAGAGCCAGCTCGAATACAAGCCGCTGCCCGTCGACGACCCCAAGGTGCGCCAGCCCGACATCACCCGTGCCAAGTCGATTTTGGGCTGGGAGCCCAAGGTGGATTTCGACGAGGGCATCCGCGCGACCATCGACTATTTCCGCGGCGAGGTCGCGTGAGTTTTTGCATCGACATGCCTGCCCCCCATGTTAGTTTTTTCCGCTCCGGCGGCCGGAGCGTGTGACCCGGAGTTGTTGGCTGCCTCCGTCCCCTTCCCGTTGTTCCCCCATGAAAAACCTCCTCCCTGCCGCCCTCGCCCTCGCCGGTTGCCTACTGCTCGCGCCCGGGGCGGCCCGCGCCCAAAACGCCAGCAGCCTGCTGACCGGCAACGGCCCCGGCGCGACCAACGGCACGTTCGTCATCAAGAACATCACGGTCGGCTTCCCCAAGACGCCGGAGTTCCAGACCATCGGCGGGGAGACCCAGGCCAAGCGCTACACGCTGGGCACCTGGATCGAGATCGAGGTGGAGTTCAGTTCGACGGCCCCGGCCTCGGAGGTGGCGTTTCACTACAACGTGGCCATTGCCAACAAGCTGCTCACCGGCGACCAAACCTTGGAGGACGTGCCGGTCGGCCAGAGCCTGTTCACGGTGATGTACGTCGCCCCGCGCACGATCAGCACGATGCTCCGGGGCCAGCCGGTCACCGTGAGCGCGCTGCAAAACGCGCAGGTGCTCATCCAGCGTCCCGGCGTGGCCGCGCCGCTGGCGACCAAGTTCCTCAAGGAAGGTGGAGCGAATTTCTTCGCCACCGCGCAGCAGATTCCCGGGTTCGTGCTCAGCAAGAGCCAGACGCCGTTCGCCAATCTCTGGTGGGACCGCTACGAGACCGTCAAAGCGAACACGGGACGCTGAGTGGAAAAGGACGAATGACGAATGACGAATGACGAAGGCAGAAAGACAGAAGGATGGTTGTCCTTGGCTGATTCTGCCTTCTGATTGTTCGTCATTCGTCATTCGTCATTCGTCCTTTTAATTTCTTCCCATGGCCGCCCCCGCCCGCATCCTCAGCCTGAACCTTGGCACGCAGACCGTCGGACTCGCTGAATTCCAGCGCGCTGAACACGGCGGCCTCGCCCTCAACGCCTACAAGCTCACCGAGATCCTCAGCGATCCCAGCGCCGAGTCCGCCCGCCTGCCGCAGACCCGGCTGGCCATCTCGGAGATGAAGGATGCGCTCGGCATCAAGAAGGGCGGCGGGCCGGTCAACTACGCCATCAGCGGCCAGAACATCTTCGCACGCTTCGTCAAACTGCCCACAGTCGCCGAGGACAAGATCGACCAGATCATCGGCTTCGAGGCGCAGCAAAACGTCCCCTTCCCCATCGAGGAAGTCATCTGGGACTACCAGCTCGTCGGCAGCGGCAAGGACGGGCAGGTGGAGGTCGTGCTCGTGGCCATCAAGAGCGACCTGCTCGACGACCTCAACGCCACCAGCGAGGGCAACGGCTTCCGCACCCAGGTCGTCGACGCCGCGCCGATGGCGCTCTACAACGCGTTCCGCTACAACTACAGCGACCTGCCCGGCTGCACCTTGCTCGTCGACCTCGGCGCGCGCACGACCAACCTTGTTTTCGTCGAGACGGGCAAGGTGTTCTCGCGCTCCATCAACATCGGCGGCAACACCGTGACGGCCGCGCTGGCCAAGGAGTTCCAGGAAAGCTTCACCGCCGCCGAGGACCGCAAGAAGCGCGACGGCTACGTGTCGCTCGGCGGGGCCTACGCCGACGACAAGAACCCCGACATCGCTAAGGCGGCCAAGATCATCCGCAACACGATGACCCGCCTGCACGCGGAGATCAGCCGCTCGGTCAACTTCTACCGCGCCCAGCAGGCCGGCACCGCCCCGCAACGCCTCTTCCTGTGCGGTGGCACGGCGAACCTGCCGTACCTGCGGGAGTTCTTTGCGGAAAAGTTTTCGCTGCCCATCGAGTACTTTAACCCGCTCAAGAACGTCACCGTGACGGGCAACATCCCCGTGGAGGAGGTCGCCCACAACGCCCACCTGCTCGGCGAACTGGTGGGCCTCGGGCTGCGCTCGGTCAACAACTGCCCGATGGAGTTGAACCTGCGGCCGACGAGCGTGGTCAACGCCGAGAAGATCGCCGCGCGCCGGCCGTACTTCGTGGGCGCGGGCGTGTGCCTGCTGCTCGCGCTGCTGGGCACGTGGCTGTACTTCCTGCGCGCCAACGACATCAAGGCCCAGGCGCTCAAGGAGGTCCAGGACCGTAACGCGCGGATGGGCACGGTCGAAAAGGAGGACAACGCCGTCATCGCCGACATCAAGAAAATCCAGGACGGCGCGGCCCCGCTCCTGCAAACCGTGGACGACCGCCAGTACTGGACGCGGGTCCTCACCGGCGTGCACCAAGCCCTGCCCGAGAAATTCGTCTGGGTGACCCTGTTCGAGCCCACCTCCGGCGGCAAGCCGGTGGCCCTCGGCGACCCGGCCAAGTCCCTGGTCAACCCCGCCGGCGGCAGCGCGCCGCCTCCGGGTCCCCCCGCCGCCGGCGGCAAACCGCCGGTCAACAAGGGACCGCTCATCGACGGGTTGCACATCCGCGGGTTGTACCTGGAGAACCCCCAGGCCGACGGCGTGGTCACGGCCTTCGCACGCAACCTGAGCGCCAACACCGAGTTGTTCAACATCGAGAAGGGCAAGGAGGACAGCATCATCAAAAGCCGCACGCCGCAGGGGCCGCAGGACTGGGCTTACGACTACGACTTGCAGATCAACCTGAAAACCCCGCTCACGATCCCCTGAGCGGCCGGACGCACTCTCCTTCTTCCCAAGACCATGGACTGGATTCGCAAAAACAGGTTTCTGGCCGGCTTCCTCGGCTTGGTCGTCGCCGCCGCCGGTGCGCTGGGCTACCTGGTGTTCGCGCAGATGGGCACGTACGACCAGACCTCGCAGGACTACGACGCCGCGGTCCGGGAACTCGACCG
Organism: uncultured Chthoniobacterales bacterium; assembly: GCA_964245035.1. Lineage (GTDB taxonomy): Bacteria > Verrucomicrobiota > Verrucomicrobiia > Chthoniobacterales > SZAS-18 > CAHJWO01. The sequence continues at coordinate 9,758 of CAXTMD010000088.1, read as the reverse complement.
CCTCCAGACCGCCACCGTTCCGTTTCCCTACCAGAAGAGCAAGGCCGCGTTGATCCAGATCAGCAAGGACACGGCGGTCCGCGTGACCGAACTGCAGAAACGCCTGGCCGACTACGAGCCGCCCGCGGAACGCGCGGACTTCAAGCCGGTCGAGTTCCAGGACAAGCTGCGGCGCGTGGTGGAGGAAACCGTGGGGGCGGCGCGCGCGGCGAACGTCGAGTTGCCGGCCGATTTTTACATGGGTTTCGAGCAGTACCGCGGCGCTCCGCCCACGCCCGAGGCCGCGCCGGCCTTGTCCCGCGAACTCGACGCCGTGCAGGACCTGATGAAAATCCTCATCGCCCGGCACATCGAGAAGCTGAACTCCCTGCGCCGCGCGCCGCTGCCGCAGGAGCCCGGCGGCGCGGGAGCCAGCGCCACGACCTCGCTGGCCGACTCCGTGGCGCGTTTCCCGTTGGACGTTGCTTTCAGTGGTCAGCCGAGCGCGTTCCGCGAATCGCTGGACGACGTGGTCAACTCCAAGCGGCTTTTCCTCGTGCGCGCCTTGCAGGTGAAGAACCAGGTCCAGAAAGGACCCTCGCGCGAGTCGCCGACCGGCAGCCAGTCGCTGCCGGCCGCCGCCGCCAATCCGGACACGCCCGGCCTCGCTCCCGCCCCCGAGAAACCGTCCATGACCTACATCGTCGGCCAGGAAAAGCTCGATGTGGACATGCGCGTCGAAATCATCAAGGTCACGCCGCCCGCCACGGTGGCCGCCCGCTGACGGTTCCTTTCGCCTCCTAGAAAACGAACTCCCCCATGGCCTGGATCAAACAACACTACGACCGCTTCCTGCTGGCAGTGTTCGCGCTGGTGCTGCTCATCAGCGCGGGGTTGCTCATCGCCAACGCGCGCGGCTACAGCGAGGTCTTTAGTCCCCTCCAGAAGCAGGTGGTGCCCAGCGCCAAGGTGCCCGTCTCGGTGGACGTGGACACGTTTGACAAGAAGATGCAAAAGCTGGCCGGCCCGGACGTTTGGAAGCCGCGCCAGGTGGGCAAGTACCAACTGCCGCTGTTCGTTTCGGAGCCGTACGTCGCCAAGGACGAAAACGGCAACAAGGTGAAGGTGGCGATCCTGGAGGAAAACTCCCTGCCGCTGCATCCGCCCGTCGACAACCAGTGGTTCCTCGACCACAACCTCGACCTCCTCGCCAGCAACGCCCTCGACCAGGACCCCGACGGCGACGGCTTCTCGAACCTCGACGAGTGGACCGCCAAGACCGACCCGAGCAACAAGGATTCGCATCCGCCCTACTGGACGAAGCTCTACCTCAAGCGGTTCGTGCGCGTGCCTTTCCACCTGCGCTTCGAGTCGAAGAACGTGGACAAATTTTTTATCAACAACACCGACGACGAGGAAGCCCCCACGCAGGTCAAGAAGCTCGGGGAAACCGTCGTGCTGGGCAAATACCGGTTCAAGCTGCTGAGCTACAAGGAAAAGTACGACACCTCGCAAGGCTTCAAAAAGGATGTGTCGGAGTTGACGCTGACCAACGTGGACACCAACCAGCAGGTGGTCCTGCCGAAGGGCGAAGACGTGGACTCGCCGACGACGTACGCCGTGCTGGACTACGTGTGGACGGGTTTGAAGGAGTTTGCGGTGCAGCGCGACGGGGAGTTCACCCTCGCGCCCGAGAACAACGTCAAATACAAGGTGGTCGAGTTGACGGACACGGACGTGCGGGTGCTCAAGGTGGACGAGAACAAGGAGATCCACTTGCGTCCGCAGCCGGCGCGCTAAACTTCCCGCCGCGCCAGCGGCGTTCCAAACCGACGGGTAGGGACGGCTCTCCGAGCCGTCCGTAAATTTTCGCTGTTTGGACAGGCACGGTTAGCCAAACCCATCCACGGACGGCTCGGAGAGCCGTGCCTACCCGTCGGTTGACGACCGGCCGCTGCGCGGCCTGATTCACTCCGGCCAACGCGCCTGCGGCAGTTCGCGTAGCACCCGTTCCTGCCGGGCGCGCAGACGTGGCGACGGCGCACGCGGGTTCCACTTGCGGGGCGCAGGCAGGAGCGCGGCCAGCATCGCGGCCTCCCCGGTTTCCAGCCGCCTCGCCGGCTTGTTGTAGTGGTACTGGCTGGCCGCCTCGACCCCGTAGACACCCGGCCCCATCTCGACCACGTTGGCGTACAACTCAAAAATCCGTCGTTTGGACAGCAGCAGTTCCATCCAAACCGTGTAGTACGCCTCCAGCGCCTTGCGCACGTAGGAATGTCCCTGCCACAAAAACAGCGAACGGGCACACTGCATCGTGATCGTCGAACTGCCCCGCGGCTCGCTGCCGGTGCGTTTAGCACGTTCGATGGCGGCGTGCATTTCCTTCCAGTCAAAACCGTGGTGCTGAAAAAATCGCTGGTCCTCCGACACCCAGGCCGACTTCAGGAACAATGGCGGCAGTTCCGACCACGGCAGCCAGCGGTACATTACCCGCGAATGGGTTTCCCCTGACCAACGGTCCTGCAACCAGCGGATACCCATGAGCGGGGTAGCTGGCGGGTTGGCAAAACGCACGCAGCCGACCTCCAGCATCGGCAGCACCAACAGGAGGCCGAACACGACCGCCAGCCGCTTGCCCCAACGGCGTTTCCAGCCACCGCTCACGGGCACGGCGGCGATCCTTGCCTTGGCGTTCGCCATCTACGAACGTTTCTTCAGATGGGCGACGGCTTCGATCTCGGCCGTCTGTGGGAACATGTCCAGCGGCGTGACCGACGCAATCTCGTATGCGGAACGCAACGCACCCAGGTCCCGCGCCAACGTCGCCGGGTTGCACGAAACATAAATCACTTCTGCCGGCGGCAGCGCCGCCACCGCCGCCCGCACCGGTCCGTCCAATCCTTCCGCTGGCGGGTCCACGATCAACACGCTGTCCGCCGGCAAACGGGCGAGTTCGCCGGGCAGGAGTGCCGCCACGTCGCCGCAACGGTATTCCTCGTGCGCGGCGGCATCCCGGCGGGCGGCATCCACCGCGCGGCGGTCCCACTCCAGGCCGACCACGCGCGCGAAACGATCCCGCAGATGCCGGGCAAAAAATCCCGCCCCGCAGTACGCGTCGAGCAGGTGGGCGCGTTCGGACGTTCCCAGCAACCCGGCGACCAGGGTGAGCAGTTCGCCGGCCGCGCCGTCGTTCGTCTGCCGGAAGCCCTCGGCCGATCCTCCCTCCTCGGCGCGCAGGGTGTGGTTGCCCTCCCGGCGCTGACGCGGGGGACGGGCGCGAAAGCGGGCCAGCGCGTCGTTCACGCCGTCCGCCGCGATGGGACAGCGCGCGATGTCGATCAGTTCGCGCGCCCCGGTGCCAGCACCGCCATGGGCGAAAAACCCGACGACTCTCTCCCGGACGTGCACGGTGATCCGGTTGCGGTACCCATATTCCTGCGGCGACGGCACGACCGGGCGCACGTCGATGGCTTCCTCGAACCGCCCCAGCCGCCGCAGCACGCCGGCGACCTGCCGGCCCTTAGTCTCGCGTTGTTCCGGGGCGTCGAGATGCTGGTAACTGCACCCGCCGCAACGCCCGAAGTACGGGCAGCGCGGCTCCACACGTCGCGGCGAAGGTTCCTCCACCGCCAGCAGACGCGCCTCCAGGTAACTCTTGTGTTCCCGAACAATCTCGACCCGCACCGTTTCGCCCATCGCCACGAACGGCACGAAGACGATGCGGCCATCCTCCAGGCGGCCGACACCGCGTCCGCCGAAGGCGACCTCGTGGATCGTCAGCTTCAGGCCTTCAGACGGTCCGTCCGACAAGCCGGTCGAGTTACTGGCGGGCGTAGTTGTAGCGGCTTTCCCAGCCGAGTTCCGGAGGGAATTCCTCGTAGCCGCTGCGGACCCAAATGTCCTGGGTGCGCAACGTCGGCGTGTATTTGCCTTTGTTCAGTGGGAACGGCGCGGTGATCATCTCGTAGAAGCCGATGCCGCCGCGGGCCAGCGCGCGGCTGACCCCCCGGAACACCCCGTAGCCGAGTGCGTTGTTGCCCTCGTCGTCGTTGACGACGGCGATGTTGTAAGGGATCTCGCTGAACCCTCCGAGGAAATTGGAGAGGCCGCGGCCGAACTTGCGCGTCGGCCCCTGGTCGGAGCCGGGCGGAGCCTGGATGTCCGCGTGCACCGTGGCCGCCGCGGCGACGGCAAGGAGGAGGGAACAGAAAAGCTTTTTCATCGCGATGGTTCGTGCGTTGTAGCGTGTCCGGCTGGTCGGAGGCAACCGAAAAAGGCGGCGGGCGCGAGGAAACGTGTCGCCGCGCCGTTACATCTCTCCGACAAACAGTCCGGCCCGCGGCTCGCCGTCGGCGCGCTCTCGTTC
>CAXTMD010000088.1:0-5385 GCA_964245035.1 uncultured Chthoniobacterales bacterium | reverse complement strand
GAGCCCGCCTTTGCCGCCGCGCGCGGTCAGCTTCTCGCGCATGGCCGCTTCCGCCGCCTCGGCCAGCGTGCGCCCACCGTGCTCGACACGCGCGGCGACCTCGTGGGCCAGCACCGCGCGCAGGAAGTATTCGCCCTCGCCCGTGCACGAGAGCGCGCCGACGGCGTTGTCGGCGTAGGTGCCCGCGCCGATGATCGGGGTGTCGCCCACGCGGCCGGCGAGCCGCTGGTGGGTGCCACCGGTGGAGGTCGCCGCCGCCACGTTGCCGTCGGCGTCAAGCGCCACCGCGCCGACCGTGCCGACCGGTGGAACCTCCGGGACGCGTGCCTTGGCCGGAACGAAGTACGCGTCTTCCACGAACTCCAGCCCACCCTCGCGCGCGAAGCGTTCCGCGCCCTCGTCCACGAGGAGGACGTGCGCGGTGCGTTCCAGGACGAGGCGCGCGGCGCGCACGGCGTTCTTGACGTGGTGGACGTGCGCCACCGCGCCGGCCGCGCCGGTGCGGCCATCCATGATCGAAGCGTCGAGGTCGAAGCCGCCGTCGTTGTTTCGGTACGCGCCCCGGCCGGCGTCGAACTGCCCGCAGTCCTCCAGTGCGCAGACGGCGGCCGTCACGGCGTCGAGGCTCGGGCCGCCGCGCCGCAGGATTTCTTGGCCCACGCGCAGGGCGGCGAGCAGCGCGGCGCGCATCGCCTGCTGCTGGGCGGGAGGAAAAGCGTCGGGCGGCCGGGAGTCCGCGCCACCGTGGATGACGAGAGAAATGTTCACCGCCGCGAACGTGGCCGACACGCTCCGCCTTGTCCAACGTTCTGCCTGCAACCCACCCCGAAAAACATCTGGCTTTCAGACGACGCCCTCGGCGCGGGCGGCCGAAGCCCGACGCAGGCTCGCCGGAGCTAGTAGTAGCCGACGCAGCGCCACCTCCGCGTCTTCGAGGTGTAGGAACAACTGTTCATATAGCTCGGAAAGCCGGCGACGTAACCGAACTCCAGCGAAAACGAACCATCCTTCTCACGATGGTAGAAAACCCGGTTCGGATCGCCGTGGTAGGTGTACGCAAGAGCATCGGGTGAAGGCAGGTAACGCGGGACAAGTTCTTCCGCTTTGGTGGGATAGTGCCCGTGCTCGCCTTGGAACCGGTCGAGGGCCACGATGACGCGCTCGCCAGTGCGGAAGCCGACGTTTGCCTTGGCGCCGTGCCCGGGGGCCGGTCCGAAGCATCCCGTGAGCAGAAGGCACAGCGCCGCGGCGGCCAGGGAGATCGCCCGCTTCATGGAGGTGGCAGCAGCAGAGCGGCCTCCGCGGTCGCCGGAAAGCCCCTGCGGAAAGCCTCACCTTGGCCGGGCTGCTGGAGCCAGAAGTGCCGGCCGACTCCCCGACGAACTTTCAGCGACTGCCGGGCCAACACGGCCGCGAAGCGTTGGTCGCCCCAGTGGTAGAGCAACCTCAGGGTGACATCGTTGGTCATCTCGCCACCGGCGGCGCTGCCGGTCGGCCCGTGGCTCCAGCGGAAGAACTCGGCCAAATCCTGCGTGCCTCCGCGGAAGGCGCGCAGGATCACGCGCAGGTAGTCGTCCGGCTTGCCGCGCGTGTGCGCCCCTTGCAGTTCGGGCACCGTGGCCCTCATCTGGGCCAGCGCCTGCTGCTCGCTGCCCTCTCGTGGAGGGTAGTAGGCCTCGGATGGAATCGAGAGATCATCCTCGGCAGCTGGCAGGGAAGAGTGCAGCACGAAGCTCCCGGCGACCAACAGGCAAAGCCGCTGGAGGATCATTTTCATGCTCTTGGGAGGGTGTAGCACAGAGTAAGCTGACCGCCAGCCTCTGTTCGTTGGGGCAGGTGGTTAGTTCTGGGGGACAGAACGCCGTTTACTCCGGCGGTTGGCAGCCGCATGTGGCTGAGTCTGAGAGTAGGGGATCGCACGCTTGCCAAGGTTGTAGGGCAGCACCTCGAAGACCGTTGGCGGATTGGTTTTGAAGGTGAATGCAACCATCAGCATCTTCCCGATGTCACCCGGGTCGTAGGGATGATCCATGGTGTGGACGTATTGCCACGTTTCTCCCGTCGTGATGAAGCCACCGTGTTGCTTGTCCAGCACGGCGTTCCTTCCCTTGTAGTCGGGGGGACCAAGCAGGGCAAGCACCTGCGCCTCCGTTGCGCCTACGGGCAGTTCCCGGGCGGCGCGTTCGATCCGCAGGCGGCGTTCCTCGGATGCCTGGTAAGGAAAGGAAGTGCGCGCGAGGAAATCGGCAGACCCGTACTGCGATGGCTCATGCGCGACGGGCTGGTGCGTCGTGCAACTCAGCAAGCCACACATGCACACGCAAAGCAGAACCAGCTTGTTCATTAAGGAAACCCAACCAGTGGTAGGTCTCCCGATGATGCCGGACGAAGTGCCGCCGTGAAAGCCAAAACCGGCAATCCGGTGGAACCCTGGCACAGCGCACGGCGCTGCTTGCGCCTCACGCCCCGCTCGCCAGCAGGCAGCCTAACAACTCGTCCAGCGCGATGATGGCGATGCTCGACGCCGAATCGCTCATCGCGTACGGCATCACCAGCCGGCCGTTGTGCACGAGCGCGCCGCAGGTGTAGACGACGTTGGGCACGTAGCCCTCGCGCTCGTTCTGGTTGGGCGAGAGCAGCGGCTCGGCCAAGCGGCCGATCACCTTGCTCGGGTCGTCGCGGTCGAGCAGGATCGCGCCGATGCAATACTTGCGCATCGCGCCGACGCCGTGCGTGAGCAGGAGCCAACCCGCTTCCGTCTCAATCGGCGAGCCGCAGTTGCCCAACTGCATGAACTCCCACGGGTACGTCGGGCGCAAGAGCGGGATCGTGTCCTCCCAGAAGTGCGCGTTGTCCGAGTACATGAGGAACAGGTTCTCGCCGTCCTGGCGCGAGATCATCGCGTAGCGCCCGTCGATCCGCCGCGGGAACAACGCCATGCCCTTGTTGTGCGCCGCGCGGCCGTTGAGCGTGTTGACCTTGAACTTCAGGAAGTCCGTCGTTTCCAGGATCTGCGGCAGGATGACCTTGCCGTTGTAGGCGGTGTAGGTCGCGTAGTACTTCTGCTCGCCGTCCTCGTCGGTGAAGTGCACGAAGCGCGCGTCCTCGATGCCGTTGCTCTCGTTGTCGCTGACCGGAAAGATGATGCGCTCGCTCAGCGGCACCTTCGGGTTGAAGGCGACCTCGTAGTTGCTTTTGGCCAGCCAGTGGATGCATTCCAGCGCGCGGGATTCCTCGTGCGTGGGACGGCTCCCGCCGTGGCGGCGGCGGTTGGCGATGGATCGGCTCAGCTGGTGCAGCGTGAAGTCGTCGGGCAGCGGGTCGAGGATCTCGTCGGTCAGCCCGTCGCGGAAGCCCATCTCGTCGAGCTTGCGGCGGAAGAGCGGCTTTTCGTAGTTTGGGTCGGAGAGCACCTCCGGCGCGTTCACGAAGCGGTTGGTCGGCTCGACCGTGATGGCGTTGTCCGCCCCGAGCACGCCCTCGCGGAACTCGATGGAAGAGATGTGTCCCTCGCCCGTCGCGCGCAGGCTCATCACGAAGCGCAACGCCCCCGGCGGCAGGTTGCGCTGGTCGGGATGCGCGACGATGGACGGATTGAACAGCGCCGCGCATTCCAGGGCGTATTCACTGGTGAAATACGAGCCGATCAGCAGCCGCCGCTCGCGGCTGGGCGCGCGGTCGGTCAGCCCGAGCGGGGCGACGGTCTTGTAGTGGGTCTCGAACAGGTTCTCCGTGCCGGTGTGCCGGCCGCCGAACTCCTCCATGACGCCGCCGAGCTTGTCGGCGACCTCCGCGTCGGAGAGCGACATCACCCGGCCGATGACCTTGGTCACGCGCTGGTCGTTGCCGGGCAGAAACGGGCGCAGCAGCACGCGCGTGCTGTCGGGCAGAAACTTGACTCCGGTGCGTTCAACCGTGGGCGTGGCGGCAGGCGTCGGCATGAAGGCCCAAAACAACGCCCCGCTCCCCGGCGCGGCAAGCACTAATTTGCGCTTTTCTACGCTCGCGCCGTCCGTCGACGCCGCCAGGTTCGGACGCCCAAAATCGCGAAAGTCCCGCCCAACAACGCGATAGCCGCCGACGGCTCCGGCACGGCCGAGAACGTCACGTCCACCACGCCGCTGCCGTCGACGCTGAAAGTTCCCTGGTAGCCCGCCGCCGTGCTGGCGGGATCGAAGCCCAGGTCGGCCGTGTCGAAGAAGGACGCCTGGAAGGAGGGCAGTTGCAGCACCGGGTAGGCCATCCCCGCCTGCACGCCGCCGAGGTTGTTGAAGCGAAAGAGCAGCGCGGGGCTCACCCCGGTGGAGAGGCTCAGGTCCGAGGAGACCGCCAGCAGGTCACCGCCGTTTTTGCCCACGTCGAAGTCGACGACGGTCTGCCCGAACACGAAGAGCGTGCCGATGCTCAGCGTCTGGGCCTGCCCGAGCGCGCCGGGCGAGAGGACGGGGCTGGCGCCCGCGTTGATCGTCACGGTCTGCAAGCCCGTGCTGCCGCCGGCTTGCAGGCGGCCGTTGTTCAGCGTGACCGACGAGATCCCGTTGGCGTTGAGGTTGGCCAACTGCAAGGTGCCGGCGTTGACCGTGGCAAAGTCGATCTGCCCCGTCAGCGCGAGGGTACCCGCGCCGGTTTTGGTGAACGCCCCCGTGTTCGTCCCGCCGGTGAATGCGACCGTGGTGCCCGCCGTGGCGTTCAGCGCGCCGCCATTGCCCTGGAGCGACTTGCCCGAGGTGAAGCTCGCCGTGGCCTGGAGCGTGCCGCCGTTGAGCGCCACGGCTGTGCCGGTGCCCAGGTTGCCGTCGCTGGAAACCTGCACGGTGCCCTGGTTGATCGTCGTGTTACCCGTGTAAGTGTTGGCTCCGGCGAGCACGAGGGTGCCCGCACCGGACTTGGTGACGGCGCTGCTGATCGCCGAGGAGATCGTCAGCGCGGACTGGTTGGTGACGACCAGTTCACCGGTGGGGCTGGCGAGGGTGCCATTGCGGATGACGAACCCGCCCGCGCCGCTGGTCAGCAGGCCGCCGCCGGCCAGGACGAGCGTGTTGTTCGCGCCGAGGTCGGCCGTCGCGGCGGCGCTGCCGGTGTTCACGAGGTTGAGCGAGTTGCGCCCCTGAACGGCGGCCAGGGAGGTCGTCGTGCCGCCGGCCGAGGTCAGCCGCAGGTTGTCCGTCGTGTTGGCGGCTGTCGTGTCCGTCGTGTAGGCCGTGAAGGCGGACACGTTGCCGCCCGCGTCCACCGCCGCCCAGTCCGCGCCGACGGTGGCGTAGGCGCCGAGGATGCCGTTGGTGTTACTGGCCCCCGTCAGGGTAATGTGCCCGCCGCCCGTGAAGGCGACCGTCGCGTTGTTCGTGCGCTGGACCGGCGAGGCGAAGGTGAGCTGCGCCGCAC
>CAXTMD010000087.1:1430-12851 GCA_964245035.1 uncultured Chthoniobacterales bacterium | reverse complement strand
CGGCTCCCTTCGCCGGGGCGTCGGCGGCGGGGGCGGAGCTGGACTTGCCTTTGAACCAGTTCGAGAGCGAGAAGGCCATGAATGAGGATGGATGTAAGTGGAATGTAACCGCTTGAGCGAGTGGAGGTTAATTGTCCTCCGCGGTGAGACGCCAGACCTCTTCCAACGTTGTCACGCCCTCGCGGGCCTTGTCAATGCCGGCCAGGCGCAGGCTCTTCATGCCTTCGGAGAGCGCCTGGTTCTTCAGGACCGCCGCCGAAGCGCGCTTGATGACCAGCCGCCGGATCGCCTCGGAGACCGGCAGCACTTCCAAAATCGCCGCCCGACCCAGGTAGCCGCGCTGCTTGCAACGGTCGCAGCCGCTGCCGTGGTAGAACGTCTCCCCCTCGGTCATTTCCATGTTCAGACGGTCGAAGACTTCGGGCTCGGGGTGGAACTCCTCCTTACAGTTCGGGCAGATGCGGCGCACGAGGCGTTGCGCGCACGTCAGCAGCACGGACGAGGAAATCAAAAACGGCTCGATGCCCATGTCGTCCAGGCGCGTGATGGCACCCGCGGCGTCGTTGGTGTGGAGGGTCGAGAGCACCTGGTGGCCCGTGAGCGCGGCTTTGACGGCGATGTCGGCCGTCTCGTTGTCGCGGATCTCACCGATCATGACGATGTCCGGGTCCTGACGCAGGATGGAGCGCAAGGCGCTGGAGAAGTCCAGGCCCACGTCGGCCTTCACGGCGACCTGGTTGATGCCCATGAGCTGATACTCCACCGGGTCTTCGACCGTGACGATGTTGTACTCGGGCTTGTTGAGTTCGCTCAGGACGGAGTAGAGCGTCGTCGTCTTGCCCGAGCCGGTCGGGCCGGTGACGAGGATCATGCCGTGGGGCGCGTCGATGGCCTTCTTGAACTTGTCGAGCGTGCCCTCGTCCATGCCGAGGCCGTCGATGGAGCCGGTCAGCGCGCCCTTGTCGAGGATACGGATGACGATCTTCTCGCCGTAGACCGTCGGCAGGAACGAAATACGCAGATCTACCTCCTTGCCCGACACGCGGATGCGGAAGCGGCCGTCCTGCGGCACGCGGCGTTCGGCGATGTTGAGGCCGGCCAAGATCTTGATGCGCGAGGCGATGGCGAGTTGCAGGCTCTTGGGCGGGCCGCTGGCCTCGACCAGGTTGCCGTCCATGCGGTAGCGCAGACGCACGCTCTTTTCGGCGGGCTCGATGTGGATATCGCTCGCCCGGTCCTTGAGCGCCTGGACGAGGATGAGGTTAACGATCTTGATGACCGGCCCGTCCTCGCTGTCGGCGGCGAGCTTGTCGAGGTCGATGTCCTCGCGTTGTTTGCTGGCGACCTCCACGGCCTCGCCCGCCTCCGCCTCGGCGGCGGCGTCGGCGGCGGCCTTCTTCATGACCTCGTCGATGGCCCCGGTGGCCGAGTGCACCCCCGAGAGCGCCTCGTTGACCGAGCGTTCGGTGGCGATCATCGGCACGATGTCCATCTTCGTGCGCGTGCGCAGGTCGTCCAAGGCGAGGACGTTCATCGGATCGGCCATCGCCACGAAGAGCTTGTTGCCCAGCACGGCGATGGGAACCAGCTTGTACGTCTTGGCCATGTCTTTGGGCACGAGACCCATGACAGTCTCGGGGACGTGGATCTTGGTCAGGTTGACCGGCGGCTTGTCCAGGCAGCGGCCCATGGAGATGACCATGTCCTGCTCGGTGACGAACTGGTTGTCCGTCAGCAGTTTGAGCAGTCGGCCGCCCTGCTTTTTCTGCAACTCCTGGGCTTCCTCCAACTGGCTGGGCAGCAGGAGGCCGTCCTCGATCAGAATGTCCGCGATGCGTTCGCCGAAGGATTTTGCGCTCATGGAAAGGAAGAAAGGGGGTTCAGTCGCGGGCGTCGAGCCGGTACACGTCGCGGAGCACGCGGGTGATGGCCGCCGGCTTGGCCAGGTACCACTGGATGTGGTAGTCCAGCGAACTCTGCACGGCCTGCTTGGCAGCGGCGTCGAAGGGGTTGCAAAGCGCGACCATCATCGTGCGGCTGACGATGTCGAAGGGCACGATCAGCCGGCCCAGGGTCAGGTTGTCGGGCAGCATCCGCACGATGGAGCGGTCGATGTCGTAGTACTCCAGCGGCACGTAGCCGAACTTCGTGGAGTCGATCAGGCTGCTGAGCAGCGTGTCGATCTCGTGGCCGCCCCCGCGCGCGATCTCGTCGAGCAGCGAACCGGCGAGCGCCTGACCGCCGAGCTTGCTGTTGGCCGCCATGACGCGCGCGAGCGCCGCGGTCACGTCGGCCTCGCCGACGATGCGGTGGAAGGTCAAAAAGCGGGCAAAATGCTCGTTGCCGTCGTCGCTGTGGAGGTCCAGCGCCACGTCGCGTGCCGGGTCGAGCGCGGGTGCCTTGCCGTTGGTGCCGTTGGTGCCGTGGCCCTTGTTGCGGGCGGCCGGGAGGGCGATGAGCGAGGCGGGTTCCTGGACGGTCTCGTTGATGAGGCCGAACTCCGCGCCGCCGGACCCGTTGCCGTTGGAGGCGCTGCGGGTGGACGGAGCGGTGCGGCTCTCGATCTCACCCATAAGCGCGACGATGTCGGGCGAGTTGGGCTGGAGTTGGAGGATGCCCTCGCATTCCAGCAGGGCCGACGAGTACAGGCCCATGTTCAGGTACGCCTCGGCCAGCTTGCGCGAGACCTGGAGGGCGGCCTCGATCTGGCCGATTTTCAGGTAGGCTTCCTTGAGGATGTCGTAGCTCTGGCAGTCGCCGGGTTCCGCCTGCGAGATGACTTCAAACATCTCGATCGTTTGAAGAATCTGGGCGTACTCTTCGCTGGTCAGCTTCGCATCCATGACGGGTGAAAGGGAACCTAGCTAGATGCGTGCCCGGCCCCTGGAAAAGTGCGGAATGCGCGGGGCAGAATGCGGAATGACCGGGGGCGGAGAGCGGGTTGCGGTTGAAGGCATGGGGGAAGCGCGGTAGGGAAGGCGGAGCTTTCCCATGCAAACGCCTCCCGATTTCAGCAGCCTGCGATTCAACGCCGACGGATTGATCTCCGCTGTCGTCCAGCAGGAGGACAGCCGCCGGGTGTTGATGATGGCCTGGATCAACCGCGAGGCGCTCGAACGTACCCTTGCTACCGGCTACATGCACTACTGGAGCCGTTCACGCGGCAAGCTGTGGTTCAAGGGCGAGACGAGCGGCCACCGGCAGGAGGTGGTGGACTGGTACAAGGACTGCGACGGCGACACGCTCTTGTTCACCGTGCGCCAGAGCGGCGGGGCGTGTCACACCGGGTACGAGAGCTGTTTTTACCAGCGGCTGAACCGCGACGGGTCCGCCGCGCCGATTGAGGAGGAACCGCTCTTTGACGCAGAGGCGGTTTACCAAACAAGGTAGGGTTGCCTCTCCGAGGCAAACCCAGATTTTTCTGGAAAGGGAACTCCAACAGGACAGCACGGTCATCCGAGCAAAAATAGGATCGCCTCGGAGAGGCAACCCTACCTTGTAGACGAACATCTGCGGCGTCATACTTCATTCCCTTGCCCATCATGCCCTCGAACCTCCCCGCCATCATCGAAGAAAGCCGCCTGCCTTCCCCGGTGCGCACCCCGCAGGCGTTGGCTTGCCACCAGGGCGCCCTGTGGATCGGGTCGCGCGACGAACGCCGGGTCTGCGGCGTGGATCCCCTTGCTTGGTCGGTCTTCGAGGAAACCGCCGTGGCGGGCATCCCGTGGGCGGCGACCTCCAGCGGCGAGGGCCTTTTCTTCACGAGTGGGGAGGGGGCGGACGACGACCGCTACGTGCGCCGCTACGTGCCGGGCAAGGGATTTGACGAATCGTACAGGGAGGCCGTGCCCGAGTTCACCGGTTCCTACCTGGGTTACGACAGCGGCAGCCTTTATCTGAGTCAGTGGTACAAGCACCGGGTGCTCCAACTCGGCCAGAACAACGGCGTCCTGCGCACAATCGACCTCGGCGCGGAGATCAGCGGCATCACGTTTGCCAACGGGGTGCTCTACGCACTGCGCGGCACGGAGCAGGACGGCGAGAGCTGGCACCTGGCCCGTTGCCTCCTGACGGAACAAACCCCCAGCGTGCAGGACGTGGCCCGGGTGCCGTTCGCCTGCCGTTCGCTCGCCTTCGACGGGCGCGCCTTCTGGACGAACCACCGCGAGCAACACGAGACGGTCGCGTTTTCCCTGCCCCACCGATGACCGACCTGCCGCTCACGCCGACGCGCGACGAGTTCCTGGCCCTCGCGGCACGCGGCGACGCCAACCTGTTCCCAGTATCCGCGGAGTTGATGGCCGATTGCGAGACGCCCGTGACGGCGTTCCAGAAGCTGCTTGACGACGACCCCAGCGGCGAAGACTCGCTCTTTCTGCTTGAATCCGCCGAGAACAGCGAGCAGATCGGGCGTTACTCTTTTTTGGGTAGCCGGCCGGCGGTGGTGTTTGAATGCCGCGGACGCACGGTGACCATCACCGAACCCGGTCATCCGTGTTGGGAGGCCGAAGCGGAACACGACCCGCTGATAGACCTCCAAGAGCTTCTTGCCCGCTACCGGCCGGCACCGACCGTGCCGGCGCTGCCCTTCGGCGGGGGAGCGGTCGGCTACATGGCCTACGACGCCGTGCGGTGGTTTGAGCCTACGGTGCCGCCGCACCCGCGCGACGAACTCGGCTTGCCCGACATGGTGTTTCTCATCACGGACACGATGATCGTCTTCGACCACCGCTTCCGGCGGATGCGCGTCTTGGCGAACGTGTTCACCGCCGGCCGCGCAGACGATCTCGGAGCGGCCTACGACGAGGCCCGCGCGAAGATCGTCCGGCTCGTGCGTCGGCTGCGTGCGCCCAGCCACCTGCGGCCGGGCTCGGTGTACCGCGAACTGCCGTCTGCCCCCGCCCCCCCGAGCAACACGACCCGCGCCGAGTACGAGGCCACCGTCGAGCGCGGCAAGGAGTACATCCGCGCGGGCGACATCTTCCAGTTCGTGCCCTCGCAGCGCTTCGGCACCCCGTACGCGGGCGACGCGCTGTCGCTCTACCGGGCGCTGCGCTTCATCAACCCGTCGCCGTACATGTTCCTGTTCCGCTTCGGCGGGCGGTTCGCGCTGGTGGGCTCCTCGCCGGAGATCCACGTCCGCGCGCAGGACGGCGCGGTGGAGGTCCGGCCTATCGCCGGGACGCGTCCGCGCGGCAAAGACCCGGCGGAAGACCGCGCGCTGGCCGAGAGCCTGCTGGCCGACCCGAAGGAACGCGCCGAGCACCTGATGCTCGTGGACCTCGCGCGCAACGACGTGGGCCGCATCGCCGAGTTCGGCAGCGTGCGCGTGACCGACTTCATGACGGTCGAGCGTTACAGCCACGTCATGCACATCGTCTCCAACGTGAAGGGCCGCCTGCGCGCGGGGCAGAACGCCTTCGACGTGATGCGCGCGACGTTCCCAGCGGGGACCGTGAGCGGTTCGCCGAAGGTGCGCGCGATGCAGATCATCAACGAACTGGAAAAAAGCAAGCGCGGCCCCTACGCGGGCGCGGTGGGGTACTTTGGCTTCGACGGCAACCTGGACAGTTGCATCACGCTGCGCTCGGTGGTGCTCAAGGACGGCCAGGCCTACGTGCAGGCGGGCGCGGGCGTGGTGGCCGACTCGGTGGCGGCCAGCGAGTACGAGGAAACGGTCAACAAGGCGCGCGGGATGATCCGCGCCATCGAGTTGGCGCGGCACATCGGCGGGGAGGCCTGAACAAAAGAAAACCGCGGAAGGGACTGTGACCCTCCCGCGGTTGCTTCAGCTACCGCTCGCGGCAAGCCGATGGAAGCGGCTTACTTCCCGCCGTGCTCGGCGGCGTGGTGCTTGCTGGCCTCGGTCGCGTGGTGCAACGCGTGCTCGTGGTGGCCGCGGGCCGTGTGCGCGTGGTGCGCGGCCTTTTCGTGGTTGCCGGAGGCATGGTGCTCGGATGCCTTCTTGTGGTGGGCCGCAGCGTGGGTGTGGTGTTCGGCGGCCTTGGCGTGGTGTTCGGAGGCTTTCTGGCTCATTTGCTTGGATTCGGGGGTTTGCTTGACCGCGGCAGCCCGGGGGGTTTGGGTTCCAGATGCCGCTGCTTTTTGATCGTATCCCGGCGAGAAGGCGGGCGCATCGTGGAAAATCTTACGAATTTGTCACGTAAACTTAGCGGCGGGAAACTGCGTGCGGCGGTCAGCGGAGCGGCGCGGGAGGATTTGGGCTGCTGGGCCGGCGCGGCAACAGCGGCCGGCGGTACTGGTGGCGAGACAGGGAGGAACGCCGGGGGCAAGAACAGAAATGGGTTGCATCTTCTGTCGGTTCTTGCTAGCACGGTCGACGGCCGCCGCAATTTTTATGAGCAACTCTGTCCCCCTCCGCGTCCTCCTGGTTCCCGCTGCCGTGCTGGGCGCGGGTCTGTTTTTGGCTTCACCATCCACCGCCCAGGCGCAAGAGGCCGCGACGGTGACCACCCTGCACACCTTCGATGGCTTGGCGATCAGTGCGTACCGGGACACCTTGGTGCCGGACGGCAACGGCAACTTCTACGGGGTGAACAACACGGTCGATGTCGTCGGCGGCGACCAGACCCCCACCGACGCGGGCCAGATATTTGAACTCGCCGCGGATGGCGCGGTCACGACGATCTACCGCTTTGCCTACCCCACCAACGATAACACCTACAGCGCGCTGGTGCGGGGCAGCGACGGCAGCTTCTACGGGACAGCCTTCGACGGCGGACCCACCGGGAGCTTCGTGTACAAAATCACTCCGGACGGCGTGTTCACAGACCTCCACGATTTCACCGGCGGCTCTGACGGCAGCCAGCCTTCGGCCCCGCTGGTGCTGGGCCGCGATGGCAACTTCTACGGCACTAATTTGGACGGCGACAATTACGCCGGGGTAATCTTCAAGATTACTCCGACGGGTGATTTTACAATCCTGCACGAATTTACCGGCAACGATGGTTTTGCCCACCGTTCACAGTTGGTGCAGGGCAGCGACGGTGACTTCTACTGCACGAGCGACGGCGTGATCGGCAGCGGAGGGCTCAGCGGAGGGCTCGGCAGCGTGTTCAAAATCACTCCCGAAGGCGTGTTCACGGACCTCTACCATTTCGGCCCCGACGACGGCAATTTTCCCGACAACGCGCTGGTGGAAGGCTTGGACGGCAACTTCTATGGCACGACCCAGGGCGGCGGAGAAGTTGGCGGCACGGTGTTCCGAGTGACGCCAGAGGGGGCGTTCACGACGCTCCACAAGTTCACCGGCGGACTCGACGGTGGCTCCGCCTCGGGCCTGACGTTGGGCGGGGATGGCAACTTCTACGGCACGACGCAGCAGGGCGGACTCTACGGGCAGTACAACGGCTTCGCCCGAGCCACCGGCCCCGGCTACGGCACAATCTTCCAGATCACCCCGGCGGGTGCGCTGGCGACTCTGTATAATTTCACCGGCGGCGCCGACGGCCGCAACCCGGCCGGCCCGCTGCTCGCCAGCGGCGACGGCGGCTTCTACGGGACGACCGGAGGGGACGGGGCGGCCATCGCGGGCACGCTGTTCAAGCTGACGGTTGCCTCCCACCCTGCCTTCTTCGCGGGGCAGGAATCCATCGGCAACGGGCTCTACTACCTCCAGTTTCCCATCGGCAACTACTTTGGATACTACGGTTTTCTGAGTGATCCGCACTACCTCTACCATGCGGATCTCGGCTACGAGTACGTCTTTGACGCCGCCGACGGCAAGGAAGGCGTGTACCTCTACGACTTTGCCAGCAGCACGTTTTTCTACACGTCGCCGGCCTTTCCGTTTCCGTGCCTGTACGACTTCAGCCTGAACACGGTGTTGTATTATTACCCGGACTCGAGCTACCCCGGGCACTTCACCGTCGGTCCGCGCTTCTTCTACGACTTCGCCGCCGGGCAGATCATCACCAAATAGTCGGGAACATGGCTGGGTCCGTTCGTGCTTGCCTCGCGCCGCTGCTTTCGCAGCAGCTTCAGTGATCTCTTGATGATTTTTGTCATGAAACTCATTACCCCCTCCTCGCTTCGGCTCGCCGTTGGCATGTTTCTCGGCTGTGCGCTGGTTTCGACCGTGCCACCGGCCGCGTGGGCGCAGGACACGGCCGTGTACACGACCCTCTACAACTTCGGTGGGAGCGACGGCAGCATCCCGGAAGGGTTGGTGGAGGGAAGCGACGGCAACTTCTATGGGACAACCAGGGACGGCGGCTTTGGCTTCACCGCCGATACGACCGCCTCGGGCTACGGCACGGTCTTTCGGGTTAGCCCGGCGGGCGCGCTGACGACGATCTACGCCTTCGTCGGTGGCGACGATGGGCGGAGTCCCTTCGGCCTGATCAAGAGCAACGACGGCAATTTCTATGGATTGACCAGCATCGGCGGGGCCAACGGTGGCGGCACGGTGTTCCGGATCACGCCGACGGGCGAACTGACGACGATCTACGCCGCCAGCGGCTTTCCGGGCATCATCGGTCCGCTGGTGCAGGACGACAGCGGCAACTTCTACGGCGTCTCCAAAGATGCAGACTTGGACTTTGGCAGCATCTTCCGCCTGACTCCGGCCGGGGATTATAGCACTCTGTATCTCTTTCCCGGGGGTGGCGGCGGGGAGGCCAGTTCCAGCCTGACGCGCGGCAGCGACGGCAACTTCTATGGCGCGGGCGGCTTCGGCGCAAACAACGTCGGAACAATTTACCAGATCACCCCAGCGGGGGCGTTCACGACGCTTCACACCTTCGCGGATGGCGCAGACGGAGCTTCTCCGAACGGCCTGACTCTGGGTCCCGACGGGAACCTGTACGGCACGACGCAGGGTGGCGGCTCCAATTCCGATGGGGTGGTGTTCCGGATTACCAACGCGGGGCAGTTCAGTGTCCTCTACAGTTTTACTGGTGGCAGCGACAGCAGTCTGCCCATCGACAACTTGGTGCTGGGCAGCGATGGGAATTTCTACGGAATCACCGAAGGCAGCACGGGACCCATTGATGTGTTGCCGACCCCCGGCGAGCCGCCCACGGTCCCCGTACAGATCCCGTCCGTGTTCTTCCGGGTGACCCCACAGGGCGTGTTCACCCCTCTTTACGCCAGCGCCACCACCATCGGCGGATTTGAGTTCACCCGGAGCGGGTTCATCCTGGGTGGTGACGGCAGTTTCTACGGCTCGGACGCTGGCGAAGCCAGCGCTGACGGCACGGATGCAGGCTCGATCTTTAAGCTGACCGTCGTGCCGCACCCGGCCTTCTTCACCGGGCAAGCACCGCTGACCAACGGCGTGGACTATCTAGCCTTTCCCAACGGGAACTACTTTGGATATTACACGTTCCTGAGCGACCCGAACTACCTCTACCACTTCGACCTGGGCTACGAATACGTCTTTGATGCGGCCGACGGGAAGGCGGGCATCTACTTGTACGACTTTGCGAGCGGCGAATTCTTTTACACGTCTCCCAGCTTCCCCTTCCCGTATCTGTACGACTTCGGCTTGCAATCGGTGCTGTACTACTTCCCCGACCCGAACAACCCGGGCCGTTACAACACGGACGGTGTGCGTTACTTCTACGACTTCGCCACCGGCCAGATCATCACGAAATAGGGACGGCTTGCGCGGCGCGGCGGCGGCGTGGACATTTGCCCGTGCTTTTTGTCCTCGATAACTACGACTCGTTTACGTACAACCTCGTCCAGTACTTTGGCGAACTCGGCGCGGAGCCGGTCGTGCGCCGCAACGACGAGGTGACGGTGGAGGAGATCGCCGCGCTGCGGCCCGAGCGGGTCTGCATCTCGCCCGGCCCCGGCACGCCGGCGGAGGCTGGGATCAGCGAGGCGGTGATCCGCGAACTCGGGCCCCGCGTGCCAGTGCTCGGCGTGTGCCTGGGGCACCAAGCCATCGGCGAGGTGTTCGGCGGCGAGGTCGTGCGCGCCGGGCGGCTGATGCACGGCAAAACGTCGCCCGTGCTGCACGACGACGACGGGGTGTTCGCGGGGCTGCCGAGCCCGTTCGAGGCAACGCGCTACCACTCGCTGGTGGTCCGGCCCGAGAGCGTGCCGGATTGCCTCGTGGCCAACGCGCGCACGGCCGAGGGCGAGATCATGGGTTTGCGGCACCGGGAGTTCCCGATCCACGGGGTGCAGTTTCATCCCGAGAGCATCCTGACGGCGGAGGGAAAAAGGCTGCTGGAAAATTTCCTGCGGCTCTGATGTTTCTGCCCGGCTTGTCTGAACGCCCCACCGCAATGCCGGGCGTTCCGGGTGCAAGCAACCGTCAGTCGGTTGGGGGCGGCTGCATTATGCTTGCCCAGCGTCGATTTGTCCGGATTGAACCGCCTTCTCTCACCCATGAGCCTCTCCAGTGAAGCCACGATCAAGACAGCGATCTCCCAACCAAAAAACGAGCGTGTTGCCAGACCGACACTCGGACCGGTGGGCTGGACTTTGCTGAGCGCGGCGGTGCTTTGTGTCCTCGGTGTGCTGATATGGCAGGGGATCACGTCCGCAGGTGCACCCGATCCAACCAAGCCATCCACGAGTCCGGTGACCGCCCTCTTCGACATCGGCGTGCTGGTGTTTCGGGAGGGATTGGAGTGCGTCTTGGTGCTCGCGGCCATCGTGGCCACCATGCACGGCTCCCAGCGTTTTCAGCGCCAGCCGATTGCCTGGGGGGCGGCGGCCGGTTTCGCGGCGACGGTGGTCACCTGGTTCGTCGCGGTGGGCATCCTCAGCGCGCTGAACGACAGCGTCGGCGCGCTCAACCTCCAGGCGGCCACGGGACTGGTGGCCATTGTGGTGCTCCTGGTGGTCATGAATTGGTTTTTCCACAAGGTGTATTGGGGCGGGTGGATCACCCTGCACAACCGCAAGAAGAAGGAACTGGTGCACGACGAGGCTGAAGGCATCGTGTCGCGTAAGCGCCTGCTGTGGGGCCTGGGTCTGCTGGGGTTTTCCTCGTTCTACCGCGAGGGTTTCGAAGTGGTGCTGTTCCTGCAAACGTACCGCCTGCAAATGGGCGAAAAAATCGTGCTGGGTGGCGCGGCGGTCGGCCTGGCGCTCTCGGGCATCGTGGCCGCCTTGACCTTCGTGGCCCATCGCCGCTTGCCCTACCGCCGGATGCTGGTGCTCACAGGCTTTCTCTTGGGGGCGGTGCTGCTGCTCTCCGTGGGCGAGCAGGCGCAGGAGATGCAACTGGCGGGTTGGCTGCCCACCACCAAGATCGCCGCCCTCAACTGGCTGCCGGACTGGGCCGGAGTATGGTTCTCGGTGTTCCCGACGGTGCAGAGCCTCGGCGCGCAGGCTCTCGCCGCGGCGCTGGTCGTCGGGTCTTATTTTCTGGCCCGGCAGCAGTCTGCGCGCGTGCCAGCTTCTGCCTGAACGATCAGCGCGCCGGGCAGTTTGTAGGAC
>CAXTMD010000087.1:0-1420 GCA_964245035.1 uncultured Chthoniobacterales bacterium | reverse complement strand
TTGTAGGACAGGCGCCCCGCCTGCCCTACAAACTGCCCGGCGCTGCTATCCTGGCAGCGACGCCTCGTCGGTCTCCGTCAGCGACTCGTCTTCCTGCGTCACGCGCAGCACTTCCTCCACCGTCGTGCGGCCTTCCACCACGCGCCGCCAGCCGTCGTGGCGCAGCGTTTTCATGCCGCCGACGGCCGCGGCGTTTTTGAGCACGTTGCCGCCGGCCTTGCCGACGATGAGCTTCCTTAACCGCTCGGTGATCACGCAGATCTCGTGGATCGCCATGCGCCCCTGGTAGCCCGTCTGCCGGCAATGCTCGCAGCCCGTCCCACGCTGGAACGTCGTGCCGTGGCCCGTCGGGAAATTGATCTCGCGCAGCTGCTGCTCCGGGTAATCGGCCGGCGCGCTGCAATGCGGGCAGATCGTCCGCACCAAGCGTTGCGCCAAAAACGCCCGCACCGTACTCGACAGCAAAAACGGCTCGATGCCCATGTCCAGCAGACGCGTGATGCCGCCTACGGCGTCGTTCGTGTGCAACGTGGAAAACACCAAGTGCCCCGTCAGCGCCGCGCGGATGGCGATGTCCGCCGTCTCGCCGTCGCGGATCTCGCCGACCATGATGACGTTCGGATCCTGGCGCAGGATGTGCCGCAGCCCCTGCGCGAAGCTCAGCCCGATCTCGGGCTTCACGTCGATCTGCGAGACGCCCGGCAGCCGGTATTCGACCGGTTCCTCGATGGTGATGATCCGCCGCTGCACCGAGTTGATGCTGCTCAAAAAACTGTAGAGCGTTGTCGATTTGCCCGAACCGGTCGGCCCCGTGACCATTACGATGCCGTTGGGCTGGCCGAGCAGCGCGCGGACGAGCTTGGTCTGCTGATCGTCGAGGTCGAGTTTTTCGAAGCCAAAGCTATCCCGGTCGCGCCCGCTCAGGAGCCGCAGGGAGATGCTCTCGCCGTTGACCGTCGGGATCGTGGACACACGCACGTCGATGCTCGTCGTGCCGGCGGCGAGTTGGATGCGGCCGTCCTGCGGCAGGCGCTTCTCGGCGATGTCCATGCGCGCCATGACCTTCAGGCGCGAGATGATGGCGTTCTGGAGCACCCGAAGCTGCTGCGGCACGGCGGCCTCGTGCAGGATGCCGTCGATGCGGTAGCGGATGCGCAGGTCGTTCTCCAGCGGCTCGACGTGGATGTCCGTGGCGCGCTCCTGGATGGCCTCGCGGATGATCTGGTTGACGAACTTGACGACGCTCGCCTCCGGGTCGTTGGCGTTGATGTCCGAGACCAGTTCGCGGTCGGTGAAGAGGTCGTCGCCCGTGCCGCGGGATTTGAGCAGTTCGTCGAAGGTTTCCGCGCCGACGCCGTAGAGCGTCTTGATGGTGCGCAAAATTTGCGCGCGGCTGGCGAGCACCCACTTGATCGGCTTG
>CAXTMD010000086.1:1097-12859 GCA_964245035.1 uncultured Chthoniobacterales bacterium | reverse complement strand
GTGTTGGGGAGCGTTCCCGAGGTCAGCGGGGTCACCGGATTGTTCGGCGCGGTCGGCACGAGCGGCGGAGCCGTCGCGACCGGAGCAGCCTGGGCGACTTCGCCAAGCGACATGGACCGGGCGGGTGGTGGCAGCAACGGCGCTTGCGCCATGCCGAGGGTGGCGGACCCTGCCAACATCAGCAGGGAACAGACAGCGGGTCGGTTGAGATGATGAGTCATGGAATGAAGGGCGGCTGGATAATGCCCCCTCTCCAAGCAGGAGCCGGACCAGCTCCGTGCCATTTCTCTCTGTAAACCGGGTTTTCCCGGAGGAATTTTCCCTATTTGCGCCTTCGGAGGCCGCCGAAACCCAAGTTTTTTGCGATTATGCGGCGTCCACCGAGCGAACTTCAGAGAAAAACGCTTCCATCCGCGCGCGGTCTTTGCGCCGGCGATCACCAGTTTTCTCAACTCCGCTTGCCACGTCGACGGCGAAAGGCCGCACGCGCACAACGGCTTGCGCCACGTTGCCGGAATCCAGGCCGCCGGACAGGATGATCTGGTAGCCGGCCTCCTCGCCTGTGCGGACCGCGCGCGCCGCCAGGGTCCAGTCGGTCGTCCGGCCCGTGCCGCCGTACGCCTGCGGGTCGAACGCGTCGAGGACGATCCAACCCGTGTGAAAACTCCCGGCCGGCCGCAGACTGTCTTCGTCGCGGACCCGCAAGGCTTTGGCGAAGGGAATTTTCTCTGAGGCCAGTTCCCGGCAGAAGGCGGGGTTCTCGTCGCCGTGGAGTTGCACGGAGTCCGCGAGGTTGTCGGCAAGCAGACGGTCGATCTGGGCGCGCGTCGGGTTGACCAACACCGCGACGCGCGGCACGACGCCGGACAACTCCCGCAGCCAGCCGGCGTCGCGCGCCGGGTCCAAGCAGCGCGGCGAACCGGGGTAGAAGTTCACCCCGAGGGCATCGGCTCCGAGCGCCACCGCCGCCGCGGCGTCGTCGGGGTGGGTCACCCCGCAAATCTTCACGCGGACGCGCGCGGGCGTGGTAGAAAGGAACATGCGGCCTCCGCGTGATTGGGTTTAGACCGGCCGCCGCGTCAGACCCGGCAGGCAGGCTTCGAGCTTGGAGAGCAGGCGCTCGATGCTGAACGGTTTGGACAACAATCCCCGCACGCCGGGCTCGGAGAGGAGTTCGCGGGCGCGACGCTGTTCGCCGTGGCCGGACATCAGCACCAGCGGCGGCAGCGGACGCGAGGGCGAGAGCACCCCAAAGTCGTGAACTTTGCGGATCATGTTGTAGAGGACCGCGCCATCCATCGCCGGCATCGAGAAGTCGAACAGGAAAAGGTCGTACGGTTTGCGGATGGCCAGCTCGAAAGCGTACTCCGCGCTGGGCGAGGTGTCCACGCGGCAATCGGTCAAGGCCAGCACCGTGTCGCGCAGGAAGCGCAGCACGTCCACGTCATCGTCCACGACCAGGATCGAGCGGCCGGCCGCCGCTCGGGCGTCGTCAGGTTGCTGCGGCATGGTTCCCTTTCTTTTGCGCGCCCGGACGCTATGCTACGCAAGCCATGAACATCCCGGCCGCTTCCACGACGATCTACCGCGAACTCGCCGACGCTCTCCGGCAACGGCTTGCCGTCGTCCGCGACCGCGCTTTCTACGAACGCGACCCGCAGGGGCACCTGAGCCAGCTCCAAGCCGCCTCGGGTCGGATCACCGCACTACAAGGACGACTTCCCACGCCGATTGACCCGCAGCTTGCCCACTACCTACAGCGGTGCAGCTACGACAAGGCACTCTCATGGCTGCAAGAGTCCCTGGCAACAGAGTAACCATCGCGTTTTATCAAAGATGATTTATCATAAATGATAAATCTTAAGGCTTCTCGTCGTGGGGCCGTACATCACTGTAGCGATCCACATGAAACCCCTCGCCGGGCTTGCTCTGGTGTGGCTTGAGGGTTAGCGCCGAGGTCTTCAGTCGGGAAGAATCCATGTCGGCCACCTGCGTCGGGTTGCGGTTGATGCCCAATTCGTAAGCGCCGTCCGCCGCCTGGAGGCCGGTCCTGGGCGTGGGCACAAACGTCTGGACGGCCACCAGCGCGTCGCGTCCGGTGGGGAGTTGACGGTGGGTCGTCACGAACTCCGTCGGATCATAGTAGTTGGTGTAATCGCGCGCGAACTGCGAGCGGTACATGCCGATGTTGATGTTCTTGCGGATCTCGAAGTGCAGGTGCGCCTCGTAGAGGCCAAACGCCGTGCCGATGGTGGCGATCTGCTGGCCGCGGGCGACGAGCTGCCCCACGTGCACGAGCATCGTGTCGACGTGGCCGTACAGGCTATCCACGACCCGGATCGCGCCGCCTTCCTGCGGCTCGCGGAAACAGTGGCGCACCATGACGACGTTTCCCCAGCCCATGTGCATGTTGTCGGCGAGGACGACGATCCCGGCGCCGGCGGCGTACACCGGATCGCCGAGGTCGGTGTTGCCGCCGCGGTCGCCGTCCCAGTCGTCGCCGAGGTGGCCGTTGGGCTTCATGCCGCGGGCCTTGTGGTAGCCGGTGGCGTCGGGCTTGCCGACGGGGAAGTCGAAGCCGTCAGCCAGGCGCACGTTGGCGGTCGGTTGCGCAGGGTCGTTCGGCGATTGGGCAGGCAGGAACCCGGCCGCCGGCAGGACGAGCAGAGCGCAGACGATGGGCAGCCCGGTCAGTCGCATGTGGAGGGGTCCTTTAGAGGGGGAGGTTACCGGTGGCAAGGGTTTTCTCCGGCGCGGGGCTCCTTTTTCGTGGTTGCCCTGAGCTTCGCATCAGCGTTAGCCTGCGCCGCAGCAAACCCCTCCCCCATGGATGCACTGACGTTTCTCGGCACCGCCTGCGGGGTCCCGATGTCCGACCGGTTCCACTCGTCGATCCTGCTGGAAGCCGGCGGGCGGCGCTGGCTGCTGGACGCCGGGGAGCCGTGCAGCCAGCGGCTGAAAGCCATGGGCGTGGCGTTCCGGTCGCTGGACGCCGTCTTCCTGAGCCACGGGCACTCCGACCATCTCTCGGGACTGCCGATGATCGTGCAGGGCGCGTGGCTCGAAGGACGCTCCGAGCCATTGCCGCTCTACCTGCCGTCGGAACTCGTCCGTCCCCTCCGCACCTGGCTGGAGGCCGTGTACCTGCCGGAGAAACTCGTCGGCTTCCCCATCGACTACCATCCCTGGGAACGTCTCCCGGCCCGCGCCGCGACGCTCGACGGCGGCCGGCTGCGGGTCGCGGTCAATCCGAGCACGCACCTCGACGGCCTGCGCGCGGTGATCGACCCCGGCGCGACGGACCGGTTCCTGGCCTACAGCCTGGTGTTCGACTGGCCGGAGAGCGGCAAGCGCCTCGTCTACTCCGCCGACCTCGGCCGCCCGGAAGACCTCGCGCCGATCCTCGGCCAGCCGTGCGACCTGCTGATCTGCGAGATGTCGCACTTCGAGCCGGAGGAACTGTTTGCCTTCCTCGCGGACAAGCCGGTGCGCCGGATCTGCCTGACGCACCTGACGGCGGAGTTCGCCGCCCGCGCCGACGAAATCTGTGCGCTCGGCCGCCACGCTCTGCCGAAAGTCGCCGAGATCACGGCGATGACCGACGGCGCGCGCGTGGAGTTCTGACCGACTGGCTGCGAAGCAACGCCCTTCTAGATCCCGCGCGTGGCGAGGAAGAACACGACGCCCGCCGCCACGAGGCAGTAAACGCCGAACCACTGCCAGCGGCCCGTTTCGAGCCACTGCGACAGCCAGCGCAAGGCCAGCAGCCCGGCCAGGAAGCTGAACACCATCCCCACCAATCCCGGCGCGGCGAGGTGCGCGATCTCGCCGTGCGGCAACGCTTCCATGCCCGGCTTCGGCTTGAACAGGCGCAACGCCTCGCGCCCGATGACCGCCGGCGTCAGCACCACCGCCAACGCGAAGCTGAACCGCTCGGCCGCCTGCCGCGTCACCCCGGCAAGCATCCCGGTCGAGATCGTCGCTCCCGAACGCGAAAACCCGCGGAAGGGCAGACACAGGCCCTGCACGACGCCGATGGCCGTGGCCTGCCCCGTGCGGAGTTCGCCGCCCGCCATCGTGGGAGCGTCGGCGGCCGGCTGCTCGTCGCGCCCGCGGCCGGCAAGGAGGATCAGGACGCCCACCCCGGCCAGCGCGCCCGCCACCAGCCACAGGTTGCCGAAGATGTCTTCAATCTGCGCGTTGGGGTTCCCACGGAGAACCACTTTTTCGATCAGCTTTTGCAGCCCCACGCCGATGATCCCGGTCGCCACGGTGGCGAAGACGACCTGCTTGCAAGTTTCCAAGAACGCCCGGGACGAGGAAAAATAATCCCGCCGCCATTGCCTCCAGAAATAGAGGATCACGGCGAACATCGTGCCCGTGTGCAGCATCACGAGCAGAAACGTCATCTCCGGCTTGGCGGGATCGAGGCCCAGCAGTTTTTCGGCGACGATGACGTGGGCCGAGCTGGACACCGGCAGCAGTTCGCAGAGTCCCTGGATGATGGCGAGCAGGAGGACGTGGAGATAGTTCACGCCGGCTTATCTAGCGGGGGTCGGCCACCCTGCCAAGCCCCGTTTCCGCAATCTTCCGCCGCCGTTTCGTCCGCGTCAGATCGCGTCGCCGCCACGCTCCTCGGTGCGGATGCGGATGACCTCGTCCACCGGGTAGACGAACACCTTGCCGTCACCGATCTTGCCGGTCTTGGCCGCCCGCACGATGGCCTCCACCGTGCGCTGCACCCGCTCGTCCTCCAGTACGATCTCGAACTTCACTTTGGGCAGAAAGTCCACCGTGTACTCGCTGCCGCGGTAAATTTCCGTGTGCCCCTTCTGCCGGCCGAAACCCTTGACCTCGCTGATGGTCATCCCGTCGACCCCGACCTCGGCCAGCGCCTCCTTCACGTCCTCGACTTTGAAGGGCTTGATGATGGCCTCGATCTTTTTCATTTTGCCTACTGTTGTCGTGTCGATCCTCCGAACGCAAGCGGGGAAATCAGGGATATCCCCTAAACTTGAAAAAGGTTTGGGCGGCCGGGCATTTTGTGGTACATGGACGCGCCATGTCGAAAAAAGCACTGATCACGGGCATCACCGGACAGGATGGATCGTACCTCTCCGAACTGCTGCTCGGCAAAGGGTACGAGGTTCATGGGCTGATCCGCCGCGCCTCCACCTTCAACACGGAACGACTCGATTCCATTTACCAGGACCCGCACAACAGCAGCGCGCGGCTGTTTTTGCACTACGGCGACCTCGCGGATTCCGTTTCGATGGCCAAGCTCGTCGGCGACCTCAAGCCTGATGAAGTGTACCACCTCGGCGCGCAGAGCCACGTGCGGGTTTCCTTTGACGTTCCGGAGTACACCGCGGATGTGACCGGCACCGGCACCGCCCGGCTGCTGGAGGCCATCCGCCAATCTTCGCCCAAGAGCCGCTTCTACCAGGCCAGTTCCTCCGAGATGTTCGGCCTCGTGCAAGCCGTGCCGCAGAGCGAGACCACGCCGTTTTATCCCCGCAGCCCCTACGGCGCGGCCAAGGTGTACTCGTACTGGCTGACCGTGAACTACCGCGAGAGCTACGGCATGCACGCGGGCAACGGCATCCTGTTTAACCACGAGTCGCCCCGGCGCGGCGAGACGTTCGTCACGCGCAAGGTCACCCGTGCGGTGGCGCGCATCCAGGCCGGCGTGCAAAAGAAGCTCTACATGGGCAACCTCGACGCCAAGCGCGACTGGGGCTACGCGCCCGAGTACGTCGAGGCCATGTGGCTGATGCTCCAGCAGGATCAGCCCGACGACTACGTCATCGCCACGGGCGAGACGCACACGATCCGCGAATTCCTCAGCGAGAGCTTCGGCCACGTCGGGCTGGACTGGGAGCAGTACGTGGAGTTCGACGAGCGTTACCTGCGCCCCGCGGAGGTGGACCTGCTCATCGGTGACGCCTCCAAGGCCAAGCGCCAGCTCAACTGGGAGCCGAAGACGACCTTCAAGGATCTGGTGCGCATCATGACCGACGCGGACGTCGCCCTGCTCAAGCACCAGATGAGCGGCAAGGACATCCGCATGTAAGTTTCCGCAGGGAACCGGGATCGGCAGCCGCACGGCTGGCGGTCCCGTCGTTTCCGTTTCGATGAACTCCTCTTCCAAGAAAATCTTCGTCGCTGGTCACCGCGGACTGGTGGGCAGCGCGATCCTGCGCGCGGTCACCGCCCGCGCCGAGGCGGGCGAGCCGTGGGAGATCGTCACGCGCACCCGCCGGCAGCTCGACCTGCTCGACGGCAACGCCGTGCGCGCGTTCATGCTCACGGAGCGGCCGGGCTACGTGGTCATCGCCGCGGCGAAGGTCGGCGGCATCAAGGCCAACAACGACTTCCCGGTCGACTTCCTGCTCGATAACCTCAAGATTCAGAATCATCTCATCGAGTCGGCCTACGCCGCCGGGGTGGGCAAGCTGCTGTTTTTGGGCAGCTCGTGCATCTACCCGAAGTTTGCCCCGCAGCCGATCCACGAGGAGTCGTTGCTGACCGGCACGCTGGAGCCGACGAACGAACCCTACGCCATCGCCAAGATCGCGGGCATCAAGCTCTGTCAGGCGTACCGGCGGCAGTACGGCGCGGATTACATCAGCGCCATGCCGACGAACATGTACGGGCCATTCGACAACTTCGATCTGCAGACCTCGCACGTCCTGCCAGCGATGATCCACAAGTTCCACCTCGCCAAGGTGGACAAGCGGCCGTCGATGACGCTGTGGGGTTCGGGCTCGCCGCGGCGGGAGTTTCTGCACTCCGAAGACCTCGCCGCCGCGTGCATGATGCTGCTGGAAAACTACAGCGCGGCGGAGTTCATCAACATCGGCAGTGGCACAGACGTGACCATCAAGGAGCTGGCCGAACTCGTGCGCGAGGCGGTCGGCTACGAGGGGGAAATCGTCTGGGACACGAGCCAACCCGACGGCACGCCGCGCAAGTTGATGGACAACTCCCGCATCCGCGCGCTCGGCTGGGAGCCGAAGATTTCGCTGCCCGACGGCATCCGCGACGCGTACAAGTGGTTCCTCGAGAACAACCACGGCGCGAAGGCGTCGCCGCCGATGAGCGTGGACCAGCCAGGGTCGCCCTGAGCGCCAGGCACCGAAAACCTCTGTCCTCCTGAGGCGAGTGTAACGAGCCGAAGGACCTTGCCATGGGGTACTCGTCTGCCTTTCGGCATCGACCTGACCAACGTTAGTCTGCTGCTCCGGCCACAAAGCAAGGAGCGGCGTGTGTACCCTGCGGCGAGGTCCTTCGACTCACAGAACTCGCCTCAGGAGGACAGCAGGGTTTTTAGTCACGCGCCTCGCACGACTCGCAATCCTTCGGCTAAGTCAGGCGCGCTCCACTCCGCCACCCGCCGTCGGCTGGAGTTCGCGGCGGAAATAAGCTTCGAGTTCCGCGCCGAACTCTCTTGCCCCCTGCCCCGGCCGCACCCGGAACTGCTCGCCCAGGCTGAGCCGGATCTCCAGTGGCAGGGGCGGCGTCTTCCAGAGCGGCCAACCCTTCCCCATGAAAAGCACCGGCGTCTCGATGAACACGGTTTGCACCGGTGCGTCGGTCAGTGATGCCATCAGCGCAAATCCAGCCTTGAAGGCATTCACCGGCGGTTGCCGCGTGCGGGTCCCCTCGGGGAACACCAGCAGGGTGTCACCCGCCAAAAGCGCGTCGCGCCCGCTCCGGATGAACTCCGTTCCCCGATCCATCGGCAGATAACCCGCCAGCCCCGAGGAAATTCCCATGAACGGATTGCCGGCGATGCTCTTTTTCATCACACAGACCAGCCGCGGCAGCTGCGCGAGGAAGTGGGTCGCGTCCATCAGGCTGGCGTGGTTGGGCGCGAAGATCGTCCCGCGCATGGACCGCAGACGCTCGATCCCCGCAAACTCGACGCGGAAGATGCCCGCCCATTCCGTGTAGCGTGCGTACCACGCCATCCCCCAGTGGATCACCCCTTGGCAGAGCCCGCGTCGGCGCGCCGGTTCCCGCACGCACGCCGCGACGACCAGGCAGACGGCGATCACCACCAAGCCCAACCCTCCGTACACCGCGAAGCCGGACAGGACACGGCCGCAGTCAAGGACCTTCCGGGCGACCGAGCGGCGGTCGACCGCCGCGGGCGCCTGGACGCGGGGCAGCGTGCTGATGTAGTTCATGAGGCGCGCCGCTTCAGACCGTCGGGCGCATCCGGCCGAGAGGTTGAAGCGCGCGACCGCCCGCCCGCTCGCGTTCCGACCCGGTGCAAGGAGGGTTCATCGGGGTGTAATTGAACCACAGGTATGGCGTGCGCCGCAACTGCGCCTCGAAGGCGTCGAGCACGGTCTGGAAATGGACCCTTGCCGCGGCGAAGTTCTCCTGCCGGTCCGCCTCCGACCGCGGGTGGTACGTCGGCAAAACATGGACAACGGTGATCTCCGGGTCCGCCTCGTCGGGCACGGCGTAGGAAAAGACCACCGGCAGCCCGTGCATGATCGCCAAGTGGTAGATCGTGAACGGAAACGAGCGCCGTGCGCCGAGGAAACGGAACCCTTCCCGCTTGGAACTGTACTCCGGTCGGTCGCACTGCATGGCCAGCGAGTGGCCGGCGCGCAGGGCGTCGTTCATGGCGAGGACCAGCCGGCTCCAGTCGTTGATCCAGATGAAGGTCACGGCCTGGGCGTACCGGCGTTGCAGACCCTCGGTGTCTTCCGAGTTGCCGACGCGCTTGCGGATCATGTGGACGTGCCCGCCGAAGTCGCCCAGGAAAAAGCCGAGGAGGTCCGAGCGGCCGACGTGCATCGTGCCGAAAAGCGCCTGGGTGCCCGCCGCGGCCATCGCGCGCAGTTCGTCCCCCTGCCCCGCCGCGAAGCGCAGGCGCGGCGTGCGGCCGTTACAGATTTGCAGCCGCAGGACGAGGAACTCCACGTAGGCGAAGAAATGCGCCCACCCCTCGGCGTGGGTCGGCTCGCGTCCGAACACCAGCCGCAGGTAGGCGCGCGAGTGGGCGCGTTGGCCCGGCAGGGTCCAGTAGCCAATCGTCGTGCCGACCTGCATGGCCAGCCGCATGAACCAATCCGGCAGGCGGCGCAGCGCCCAGGCCAGCAGGACGTAGCCACCTTCCGGCCCGGGGTTGCGGTCCACCGGCGCACCCTGGCGGCGGGCACGGGCAAAACCGCGCCGGACGCCGACCGCCACCGGCAGCGCGACCAGAACCGCAAAAATCAGGAGGTAAAATCCCACAGGATGCATACGAGCGGCCCGCCCCGTCCAGGGACGGCAGGGGCGGAAGCAAAACAGGAATCGACGCGGCGCGACAGCAGAAAATTCAGAACCATTCCAGCGTGACCTCGCCACCGGACGGACACGGCACCTGCATCCGCCGCCGCTCGCGCACGGCGTCGAAAAGCTCCCGCAGGTCGTGCCCGCCGGTGGGCACGTCCCCGTCCTCGCTCCAACGCAGCTCTCCCGCCGCGCCGGACGGCGGCCGGTCTTCGGAGTCCGGCGCTGGCCGGCCGAGTTCGAGCGCAAAGGCAAAGCCGACGTTCGACGCCGCGTCGAGCCGGCACAGCCACGAGCCGACCTCCTCGCCGCCGGTCAGCAGCACGCGCTCGCCGGGCGTCAGCAGTGCGGTCAGGGAAGCGTGCGCGCTCAGGTCGGGCTGGCCGGCGAGCGGCGTCAGTTCGCGCACGGGGCAGGCGCGGTTGATGAGCACCTGCTCGATGGCGCTCGGATGGATGCTGGTCTGGAAAAACAACGGGCTGGCCGCGGGAAAGCTTTCCAGGTAGCGCGCCAGCGTGATCGTCTCGCCGAAGGTCGTCGCGTAGACGACGGCGTCGTCCGGTTCGATGGGGATGTCCCGCAGGGTCGCGCCGAGCATGAGGCCGAGCCGGGTCATGCGCCGGACGGCGTTGGGCGGGAAGTTCTTCGCCCACTCCCGCGCCCGGTCGTCCGGCATCGCGCCGTCGAAAGGCCCCTCGGCCGCGGCGCGCAGCACGTAGCGTCTAATCATAGCAGAGCAGGCAGGCGTAGTGCGCCCCGCCGAAGGCAAACGCGTTGAGCACGACCCCCGCGTAGTCCGACACGTCGAACGCCTCCGTGGCCACCTGCGGGCTGAAGCACGGTCCGCGCGTGCCGACCGTTCCCGGCGCGCGGCCGGCGCGGATGCTCTCGACCGCGAGGGCGAGTTCTACGAGGGCGCAGCTTCCCAGCGTGTGTCCCAAGGCACCCTTCCAGCCGACCAGCGGCGCGTCCGGGAAACACGCCGCCATGTGGCGCGCCTCCAGCCGGCCTGCCTCGACCGTGCCGGTGCCGTGTCCCTTCACCCACACGGGCCGTCCGTCCGCCGCCGCCCGCATCCGCGCGCCGAGTTGCGCCATGCCGACGCCGTCCGGGTGGTTGCCCGTGAAGTGGTACATCTCGTTGAAACCCTCCTGCCCTTCGAGCCGCAGGCCGTCCGCTCCGCGCGCATCGCCGCGCGCGACCACCGCAAACGCCGCCCCATCGCCCAGCCCGATGGCTCCGAACGGCCGGTCCGCGTAGGGTGCCGGCATCTCGCCGGTGAGGATCTTCATCGCGTGGAACCCGCCGGTCACAAACGGGCTCAGAAAATCGTACGAGACCACCAGCGCCTCCTCAGCCAGCCCGGCGGCGAGCTGCCGCGAGGCGTAGAGCAGCGCGAGGTTGGCGGACACGCAGGCGTGCGAGAAGTGGCTGACGTTCGACCCCCAGCCCAGCCGGCGCGTAAAGAAGGCCGTCAGCCGCTGCGGCAGGATGTACGGGAGCTGCCCCTCGCCCGGGTGGCGGTGGTGGGCGTAGAGATTATCGATGCCGAAGTTGCTGCTGGAGATCAGCACCGGGAACCGCGCCGTGCCCCAGGGGCGGTCGGGGACGCCGGCCATCATGGCAAAGAAGGTGTCGGCCCAACGCGGCTCGTCGTCCCCGGGCGGCTGCCAGTCGTTGCAAAGCGCGAGCGGGACGTCGTCGCCGCCGTCGCGGCCGAGCACCGGACCCAGGCGCAACGCGGTTTCGCCGCGCAGCATGGCGGCGACCGTTGCGCGGGCGTCGCCCAGCGGGGTCACGCAACCGCTCGCCGTCAGCGACACGGTCGAAGTGCCTAACCGCACTGGAGCGGACGGCGCGGAGAAAAGCGGGCGCGCCGACGCGGCGTCGCCGGCCGGTGGAGTCGGCGCGAGGATGGTGGCGCTCATCGTTTCAGCCCACAATTTAGCAAAGGGCCGGCCCCAACGCGAGCGAAACGCGTTTGGCCAGCGAACGGAAGGCGCCGGAATCAGCTGACCGTCTGGCGGTGCTGCTCGATGAACCCGGCCAGCGTGGCCACGTTCTGGAACGCCTGGAGCGCCTGCTCGCTGTTGGCCACCTTCACGCCATATTCCTTCTCGACGCTGAGGGTCAGCTCCAGCGCGTCGATGGAGTCCAGGCCCAGGCCCGTCTTGAAGAGCGGGGTCTCGTCGCCGATGTCCTCGGGCGTGATGTCGATCAGGTTCAACCGCTCCACGATCAGCTTTTTCAGGTTGTCTCTCAGGGCTGCGGGGCTTTCCATTCGGAGGGTTCGGCAGGGAAAAGTTGGCGCGGGGCGGATCGGGGTTTTGCCCGACGCACCTTAGCTGCGGGGCGGGCCGGTCGCAAGTGAATCAACCGGCCCGCTGGTGGAACACCCGCGGCGGCGCCGCCCTCCTTTAACCGAGTGCGTCGCGCATCCCGCGCAGCGTCTGCAGGCGCGCTTCCGC
>CAXTMD010000086.1:0-1087 GCA_964245035.1 uncultured Chthoniobacterales bacterium | reverse complement strand
GTGCGCTCGGCCTCCACGTCGATCAGGCCCGCCAGCGGCATGAACAGGTCGCCCAACGGCGTGCGCGCGGACGGGGTGCCGCGCGGCGCTTCGTAGTCGGGGCTCAGGGCGATGTCCTCGGCGTTGATCATCCGGTTGAGCGCGCGGATCGTCGCGGCGAACGCAAAGGCGTCGTCCAGCAGTTCCTCGCGCAGCTTGAGGGTGAACCGCGCCGGCTTGTTGGTGGCCACGCCGTACTCGGCGCGGAGGTTGCGCGCCGCGCGCACGGCGTCGTAGAGGTCCGTCGTGGCGAAACGCGCCCGCGCGACCTCCTCCGCGGAGCCGGACAGGTTCAGCGGGTCACCCAGCCGGCGCGTGGTCAGGAAGCTCTGGCGGCGCGGCGGCTTGCTGGCGGTTTCGTCGAGGGTGGATAGATCCTTGTCGTGCAGGTCCTCCGCCGTGGCGGCGTGGGTGGCCGGGCGCGGCGGGAAGCTCAGCCGCTCGGTCAGTTCCTCCGTCAGGTGCGGCATAAACGGGTGCAGCAGCGCCAAGAACTCGGTCAGCACGCGGTACATCGTGAACAGCGCGACGTGTTTGGCGATGGCGCGCTCTGTGGGGCGCACGCCGGCGGGCACGCTGTCCACGCCGAGGATGTCCGCCTTGGCCGCCTCCACGAACCAATCGCAGTAGTCGCTCCAGAAGAAGTCGTAGAGCCGCTGCGCCGCCTCGTTGAAGCGGAACTCCCTGTACGCCGCATCCACGGCGATCTGGGTGTCGCGCAGCTTGGACTCGATGTCGAGCACGTACGGCGCGGGTCGGTACGAGACGCGCGTGCCGAAGGGCAGCGCGGGCTCCTGCATCTGGTAGAAGCGCGCGGCGTTCCAGATCTTGTTGGCGAAATTGCGGCCCTCCTCGACTTGTTTTTCGTCGAAGCGGATGTCCTGTCCCTGCGGCGCGATCCGCAGCAGGCCGAAGCGCACGCCGTCCGCCCCGAAGCGCGTCATCAGGTCGAGCACGTCGGGCGAGTTGCCGAGCGATTTGCTCATCTTCTTACCCTTGGCGTCGCGGATCAGGCCGGTGAAGTACACGTTGCGGAACGGGATGTTGT
>CAXTMD010000085.1:1105-12970 GCA_964245035.1 uncultured Chthoniobacterales bacterium | reverse complement strand
CTCGGCTACGGCGACATCTCGCCGCGCACGACGGCCATGCGCCTGACCGCGCTCTCGGAAGTGTCGGCCGGCTTCGCGTTCATCTCGCTGGCGGTCACGTACCTGCTCACCGTCACCAACGCATTGGAGCGCAAACGCACCGTGGCGCTGTCCTTCTACCACCAGGCCGAGCGCGGCGCGGACGCGGCGGGCTTCCTCGTTCACCACTTCCGCCGGGGCGAGTTCCAGGGGCTGGAAAGCGTCTTCGCCACCGCCGCGCGTGACCTGCAAAGCCTTTTGGAGAGCCACGTCGAGCACCCGGTCATCCACTATTTTCATCCGGTCGAGGTCCACAAAAGCCTGCCGCGCATGCTCTTTCTCGTGTTGGAAATCCGCTCGATCATGAAGTGCTGCCTGGACAAGGAAAGCTACGCCGCGATCCGGACCCATCCCGAGGCGGAGACTCTGGAGGAGACCGCCCGCTACGTGCTGCGTCAGCTCAGCAATTTCTTGCGTCTGCGCGTGGGTACGGCGGACGAGTTGCCCGAGGAAACGCCCGAGGTCGAGTTCCCGCGCTGGTTCCGGCGCTTTGATCAAACCATGAGCCTGCTTGCCGCCAACGGCATCCGCACGCAGGCGGACGTGTCCGCGAGCCGGCGGCGTTACGTCAAGAACCGGCTGGAGTGGGAGCAGCAGCTCGGTGCGTACGCCGCCCACGCCGGCTACGACTGGGAGGAGATCACCGGCGACCGCGACCTGCAGGAAGCCGAGGACCACCCGAGCGAGCCCGAGCCTGTCTCTGAATCCTGAAGGGGTCCTGGGCGCGCTCGCAGCTACTCGGCCGCGTCGTAGTCGGTCAGCAGATAGTTGGTCAGCACGACCGCGGTGAATGCAAAAAAGAAGCGCCGGGCGTTGCGTTCTTTGAGCGCGCCGACCGCCCAAGGTAGCAGCAACAGTGTGGGCACAAAGGGCGTGTCCACTTGGCCGTGCACGCGGAAGGGCACCACGCGCCTCCAGGCATAAGGCTGGTTCGTCAGGGCCGTCAGCACGCCGGCCGCGCCCCCGAACAGGTAGCAGAGCGTACGCGCCGGGCCTTTCAGATCGAGAAGACCCGGCGCAGAAAACAGCGTGGCCACGAAGCCGTAGTCGATTGCACAATGGGCTTTTGCTCCGAAAGGTTTTTCAGCCATGACAATCTGTGGGTCTTCGCTCGGATGATTCACATCTCCGATTCGGAAAGTGTGAAGTCCCGCGTTGAAATATCCGCGTGGATGCAGCGTTCCGAGCAGCTCGGGAAAGGACGTGGTTCCGGCTCTTACTCCTTGCGCGCCGCGCCAATTTCGCGCTGCTCGGACCCCAGCAGCGTGCGCCCTCTTCTTCTGTCATCCTGAGGCGAGTTCCGCGAGCCGAAGGACCTCGCCGGAAGGTACCCGCACTCTACTCGCGATACGCCGGAGCGGAGGACTGGCTGGTTAAACCAAAGGTGTGGGGCAGACGAGTACCCCGCGGCGAGGTCCTTCGGCTCGCGGAACTCGCCTCAGGATGACAGAAGAGAGAGGAGAGTCGATGATCGTACCGGCGCGGCGCGATCATCGCATAAATCGGTGTCTCGCTGACCCAACCGCCCCCCAGCCCCTTCACTCCACCACGCGCACCCGCAAGAACCGTCGGCCACCGGCGGGCGGCGCGTCCCGCACCGTCACCGTTTTGACGTTGCCGTCGCCGGCCTCGCTCGCGCTGACACCTGCCGCCGCCGGCACGAACGCCGCTCCGCCGGTGCTCGTCGCCAGGGCGCTCCAGGCTCCCGCCGCCAGGTCGTTGCAGCCTTCCACCGTGTAGTTCAACCCGGGCCGACTCGCGTCGCGCCGGAACACGATCTGCAAGCGCCCGTCCGCCCCCACGCCGCTCGTCGGCACACCCACCGCGCTCGACGCGTCGGCGTTCAGGCCCACGCCGTAGAGCGTCACCACGCCGTAGCCCGGCACGCTCACGGCCGCCTGCCCGTTCTGCACGCCGACCGGCGCGTTCTGCCAGTAGCTGCCGTCGCTCGACGTGTAGCCCTGGAACGAACTCAGCCCCTGCGGGTACTCCGGCACCGCCACCGTGGCCGCCACCGTGGCCGCGGTGGGGTTGACCAGCACCACCGTCAGCGCGTAGTCGGCGTCCTGCACGTACGCGCTGGCCAGCAGCGGGGTGCCCGCCGTCGTGCTCACGCTGGCGTTCACCCGCACCGCCCCCGGCCGTACGCAGGCGAAGAAGTGTTTGACCGCGACATATTTGGGCGACGTGGAGAGGGCCGAGGCGTCGGTCAGCGTCTGCGTGTCCACCGCGCCGCCGTCGGTGAACTGCCAGTACGCCCAGCCGCTCTCCCGGCCGGCGGTCAGCGCCTGGTGGAGCTTGAGCGCGATGGAGAACGCCCCGTTGTTGGGAAAGCCGCTGGCCGGCGACAACCACACCGTGTCCTCCCCGCTGGTCTCGGTCATCCACGACTTTTTGCCGTAGCCGGTGAACCCCTGCACGTTCGCCGGGATACCCGCCGCCGGGCTGTCCGTCCACCCGTTGGCCCACCAGTTCCAACTCGTCGGGTCCGCGCCCGCGCTGTTCACCCCGTCCGGCGCGTAGCCGTGGATCGACACGAAGTCCAGGGCCGCCGCGGCCTGCGGGTCGGCGGCGACGTTTTGGAGGTACTGCAAATTTTTGTGGATCGCCGTGCTCCCCGCGCCGTACTGCCAGAGCGCGTACGCGCCGCCGCCGAGCAAATCCTCGGGACCTTCGATCCGGATGCCGGCGAGGTCGGGGTACTTGTCCAGTTCGGCGCGCAGCCTTTTCAGCGCGGCGAGGTACTGCGACGAAAGCGGGTAGGTGCAACTGTTGTAGAACTCCTCGAAGTTCAGTTCGTTCTGCACGCTGATCGCGTAGAACCGGACCCCGTATTTGTTCTGGAACCCGCGCAGGTAAGCCGCCGTGCAGCGCGCGAACTGCGTCAGGGCGCTGGTCGGCCCCGTGCCGCCCAGCCTACTGTCGTCGAACACCGGCAGCGGCACGTCCGAGGTGTCGAGCCGCCCGCCCGCGAAGTTGCCGTTCCAGATGAAGGGCCACGCCGTGCCGTCGACGGGCAGGGGCCACCCGTAGCCCGAGATCGCGTTGCCCGAGGAAACCTTCACCCACGGCGCGGGCGACCAGAGCGAGCCGAAGAGCTTGAAGTCGCCCAACTGCGCCCGCCGTGCCTGCCCGGCCTGCGCCACCACGCCCGCCGTCTGCAAGCCGCCGAAGTCAAAGAGGGCGACGTTCTGGTCGATGTCCGGTCCCATCACGGCAATCGGGGCCTGCTGCGTCACGTCCTGTCCGTTGACGGAAAACGTCCACGCGCGCGTGTAGTCCGCCGCCGAGGTGTAAACGCGCGCGTTGTTGCCGTCGGGACCGGGCAGCGCGGGGTGGTTGTGGAACCAGGGCGAGTTGTAGGTGAAGTCCGCGTAGGGCGAGACGAACTGCGGGGTGAGGTCCACGCGCAGCAGCGTGCAGCGCAGGTCGTCGAAGTACAAACTTTGCCACCAGCCCTGCTGTCCCTCCGCGCCGGAGAGACAGGTGCCGAAGCCGTCGATGACCTGCTGCCGGCCAGCGGGCGAGGTGTCGATGGTGACGTTCGCCTGCTGACCGCGGCAGGGCGCAACCGCGAGGAGGCAGGCGAGCACCGGGGGAAGGAAAAAACGAGAGGTTTTCATGGAAGGAGAAGGGCGATGAATTTGCAGCACATCCCGGTCCCCGGAAGGCAAAGGCGCGACGATAAAAGGTCGCCAATTTGTCGTCTGTGCGGTCGGCTCCCGCGAGGCTTGCATCGGCCCGGCACGTTCCCTACGCTCGGAGGACAGGGCGCCCCGCAGGCATGGCTTGTCTGCGCGGTATTGCACCTACTTCTCCCCCACTGCCATGTCCCCTGACCTTCAACATGTGCTCGCCGTGGTGTTTGCCATTGGCCTGCTGGTCGTCCTGATTGCCCGCTTCAAGTTTCACCCGTTTGTCTCGCTGATCGTCGCCACGCTCTGCCTGGGGCTGCTCGGCGGTCTCAAACCTGAGGATACGGTCAAGAATTTCGAGAAGGGCTTCGGCGACGTGCTGAGCTTTGTCGGGGTCGTCATCGGGTTGGGCACCATGCTCGGCGGCCTGCTCGTGGCCTCCGGCGGCGCGGACCGGCTCGCGCAGGCGCTGGTGTCGCTCGGCGGCCGGCGTTGGGTGCCCTGGACGATCTTCTTTGCGGCGCTGCTCATCGGGCTGCCGCTCTTTTTTGAGGTCGGCTTCGTGCTCCTGGCTCCGCTGGCCGTCACGGTCGCCGGGCGGATGCGCGTGCCGATTGTCAGCGTGGGGCTGCCACTGCTCGCCGGTTTGTCCATCGCCCATGCCGTGGTGCCGCCGCACCCGGCCCCGACCCTGGCGGCGGCCACTTTCCACGCGGACCTCGGGCGCACGATCCTGTACGGCTTGGCCGTGGGCTTGCCCGTAGGCCTGCTGGCCGGTCCGGGCTACGCGCTGCTTGCCCGGCGCTTCGTGGGGGCGGGGATCACGCCCGCTCCGGCCGCCCGGGAGGCACCCGTCCAGGAGTCAAATCCACAACGCGCGCCCGCGCTGGCGACGGTGCTGACGGCGATCCTGCTGCCGCCCGCGCTGATGATGGGCCGCTCCGTCGCCGACGTGCTCCTGCCGGCGGGCACCGCGGCCCGGGGGACGCTGGATTTCGTGGGCGACCCGATCATGGCCCTGCTGCTGGCTCTGCTCTTCGCGCTGTGGGCGCTGGGGCTGCGCACCGGCCGCTCGCTGGGCGAGTTGCAGTCGCTCCTAGGCAAGAGCCTGGAGCCGATGGCCACCGTCGTGCTCGTGGTGGGCGCGGGCGGCGGCTTCAAGCAGATGCTGCTGGCCGTGCAGATCGGCGACCTGCTCGGCCACGTGGCGGCGGCCGCCCACCTGTCGCCCCTGTTCATCACCTGGCTGACGGCGGCCCTGGTCCGGGTCGCCACCGGCTCGGCCACGGTGGCCACCATCACGGCAGCCGGCATCACGGCGCCGCTGCTGGCGGCCAACCCGGGGATCAGCCCCGAGCTGATGGTGCTGGCCACCGGGGCGGGCTCCATCATCCTCTCGCACGTCAACGACGCGGGCTTCTGGCTGGTGAAGGAAACCTTCGGCCTGAGCCTGGGCGACACCTTCAAGTCCTGGTCGGCAATGGAAACGCTGCTGTCCGTCTTCGGGTTGCTGGCCGTGCTGCTGCTGGGCACGGTGATCCACGCCTGAGACACCCGCGAACTCTACTGGTAGTAGGCCGGCTGGCTGATGTCGTGGATCAGACCGGGCTGCTCCGGCGCCCAGCCGAGCAGCGCCCGTGTGCGGGCGCTGGAGGCCGGGCCGTTGCCGGCGATGAACATGGCCAGCGGGCCGAAGTGCTCCGCCGCCTCCTCGGGAGAGACTGACCGGACCGGCAGGCCCAACTGCCCGCCGATGGCCTCGGCGATCTGGCGGTACGGCACGCCCTCGTCGGCCACCGCGTGGAACGGACCACCCTGCGCGCCGCGCTCCAGCGCGAGCCGGAACACGCGCGCCGCGTCGAGCCGGTGCACGGAGGGCCAGAGGTTCTGACCATCGCCCACGTAGGCCGACACGCCCTTCTGCCGCGCGATGCCCGCCAGCATCGGCACAAAGCCGTGCGTCTCCCCGACGCCGTGCACCGAACGTGGCAGCCGCACCCAGGCCATGCGCACCCCGCGGGCGGCGACGGCCGCGGCGATTGGCTCCGGGGCACGCGGGAAGCCCGGGATCGTCGGGGCGACGAGCATGTCCTCCGTGAACGTCTCTCCCGCGGGCAGCAGGCCGAACCCGCTCGTGATGAGCACCGGCCGCTCGGACCCGGCATAAACCTCGCCGAAGGCCTCAATGGCCTTCTCTTCTTCCCGGGCGGACTCGGCAAACTTCGAGAAATCATGGCCGAAGGCCAAGTGGATCACGCCATCCGCCCGGGAGGCCCCTTGTTTGAGGATCTCCGGATCGCTCAACGAGCCAAGCAGCCCTTCCGCACCCGCCGCGCGCAACGCCCCGGCTTTTTGCTCGGAGCGGACGAGACCGACGACTTGATGGCCCGCCGCGATCAGTTCAGGGACGAGGGCCGAGCCGACCCAACCCGTCGCACCAGTGACAAATACTCGCATGATCAGTTTTTCTGTTAGAGTGCCAATGTGACCGTGGCGGCCAAGAACCGGCACCGGCCGGCCCCCGTCCGCGTTACTTCATTTACTGACATTAATGCGTAGTGACAGTTACTGTCAACACGGATAAACCCCAGCCATGCCTCGCAGTGCCGAACCCGCGCGCCAGCGCCTCCAGCAAGCCGCCCTGGAGTTGTTCGGTGAACACGGCTACGAGCAGACCAAGGCCGCCGAGATCGCCGCCCGGGCCGGGGTCACGGAGCGCACGTTCTTCCGCCACTTCGCGGACAAGCGGGAGGTGCTCTTCGACGGCCAGGCCAAGCTGCGCGCGGCGCTGTCCGACGCCATCGCCGCCGTGCCGGTGACGCTCCCGCCGCTGGAGACCCTGTACCGGGCCTTTCGCTCGCTCGTGCCGCTGCTCGAAGAAAACCGTCCCTTTTCCTTTCCCCGGCAGCAGGTGATCGCCAGCAGTCCGGCGCTCCAGGAACGGGAACTGGCCAAGGAAGCCGCCCTGGCCGAGTCGCTGGCCGTGGTGCTGCGCCGGCGCGGCGTCGACGAGCGATTGGCGGCCCTGGCGGCCCGGACCGGGATGGCGACCTTCCGCTACGCCGTGGAGTGTTGGTTTGCCGATCCGTCCCCCGGATTGGACACGTCGCTGGAGCGCGCCTTCGTTGAGCTGCACGGTTTGTCGTCCTCGTTCTCGGCGCGGGGCGTACCACGGCGCGCGGCCAAGGCAAAGCGCGCCCGCTGAGCGCGGCGGTGCGTTTCCCCCGCACCTTCGGCCGTCCCGCCGGGTTCAAAAGTCAGATCCGCCGTGCTATCTTGTCCGGCACCTGCTATCCAGGGGTCGGTCGTCCTCGCTTGGCGGCGATTTGCTCCCATGGCTTCCACTTCCTTC
Source organism: uncultured Chthoniobacterales bacterium (assembly GCA_964245035.1). Taxonomy (GTDB): domain Bacteria; phylum Verrucomicrobiota; class Verrucomicrobiia; order Chthoniobacterales; family SZAS-18; genus CAHJWO01. The sequence continues at coordinate 5,905 of CAXTMD010000085.1, read as the reverse complement.
CCCCCCGCGGCCGATGGGTCGTCGCTCGCCTTCGGCACGATCTGGCGGCTCGGCCGGACGTACCTCGGGCGGCGTCCGTGGACGATCATCGTTTACGTCGTCGGCTGCCTGCTTTGCAACGCCATCTTGCCCCCGGCCATCGCCCTGCGCTTCGGCAAGCTGACGAACGTCTCGCCCTCCGCCTTCGTCAACCACGCCGCTACGCACCGCACCTACCTCCAGTGGATGGGGCTCACCGCCCTGCTCCTGCTCCTGCAGGTGTCCGTGCGCTACTTCACCACCATGCTCGACGCCACCGCCAGCAACTGGCTGCGGCGCGACGCCTTCGCCCATCTCATGCGGCTCGGACCCGCCTACTTCGGCCGGCACGACGCGGGCGAACTGACCACCGTCATCAACCAGGTCTGCCTGACGGCCGAGATCGGCCTGCGGCAACTCCTCGTCGACCCGGTCATCCAGGCCCTGAGCGCCGTGAGCATCGGCTACGCGCTCTACAGCCTGCTGGCCGACGCGCAGGCCGCCGGCCAGGGCAGCCACACCCTCGCGCTGGTCGGCCTGATCGTCGTCGTCGCCGGCTTCTTTTTGTGGCTGGTCAAACGCATGGCCCCGCGGCTGCAACGCGCCGGCCACGCGGTCCAGGGCCAGTACCTCGCGCTGTCCACGTTCGTCACCAGCGCGCTGGGTGCCCCGGAGGAAATCCAGTCCATGGGTGCGGAGGACCGCTTCGCCGAAAAACACAACCGGTTCCTCGACGAATACCTCGTCCGTGAACGCCGCAACGCCTTCACGCTCGAATCGCTCAACCTCCTCAACCAATCCCCGGGCAACCTGCTCCTGTTCGCGCTGCTGGCCGCGGCCGTCTACTTCGGGTCCAACACGTACGACCCGCACCCGGGTACCCTGGTCGCGCTCGTGCTGCTGACGCCGAGCTTCATGGGGGCGGTCCAGGCCATCGGCTCGTGGCGCATCACCCGCAGCCAAGCGTACCCGGCCCTGTCGCTGGTCGACGAAATCCTTTGTTCCCACAACGCCGCCACCGTCGTCCCCGACCCGGCGACGGGCACCCTCGATCCCGAGACCGACGCCGCGCTGTCGGCCCGCGCGCCCGCCCCCCCCGGGGGCGCCCCCCCCCGGGGGCGCGGCCGCCCCCAGCCGGGTTGCCACCCCCCCGGGCGCGCCCGCAACGTGCTCGATGACGTGAGTTTTTCCGTGCCTCCTGGCAAGATCACCGGACTGGTGGCCCGCTCGGGCGAGGGCAAAACAACGTTTTTCCGGCTGGGCCTGCGCTTCTACGACGCGCAGCGCGGCACGGTCGAACTCAACGGGGTCCCGCACACCGAACTCCCCCTCGGCGACCTGCGCCGCCGCGTGGCGCTGATGTCGCGCACGCCCGCCTTCTTCCAGGACACCGTGCGCGAGAACCTACGTCTCGGGCGTCCCGAGGCCACCGACAACCAGTTGCGCGAACTCTGCCGCACCACGGGGGTCTGGCCCTTTTTACTCGAACGCCTGTCGGGCGGCGACGGCGATCCGCTCGACACCGACTTCCGCGCGGGCGACGCGCTGACCGGCGGCCAGAAGAAACTTTTTGCCCTGACCCGCTGCCTGCTGCGCGGTCCGGAGTACCTGTTCCTGGACGAGCCGACGACCGGCATGGAGGCGGAGACGAAGTTTGATTACGTTGAGCCGATGCGTCGTTCTTGCCAGGGCAAGACCGTGCTCGCCGTCGACCACGACCTGCTCTGGCTGCTGCGCTTCTGCGACTATTTTCTGGTGTTGGAAGGCGGCAAGATCGTCGAGCAGGGCCCCGGCCGTGACCTGCTCAAGCAGCCCGGCGTCTTCCGCCAACTCTTCGACGAGCAGACGGCGAGCCTGTTCAAGTTGCTGCGCACCTTGCAGGAACTGGACCTTCCCGCGCCGGCCGCGGTGTCTTACATTCGCGCCGCTTGAACTCCGGTCAGGACCTCTCTCATGATGGGGTTTGCTCCTGCTGCGGTTCCAATACTTGCGGGCCCCGCGCGTTATCGATCAGCGCCTTCCAGCCTCCGTCAGGCTGTTGTCTCAAGACCACGGTGGCAACGAACGTCTGCGGCTCGCCGCTGTCCACGCTCAGGCTCCAGCGCGAGGTGAACAGCGCGATGCCATCGGCTTCCACCACGTGGGTTTGAAGCTGCCGGGCAACGGTGCCAGGACGGGTGAATTGTTTGTAGAGGCTGCGGAGCGCCGCCTCGCCGCGGATTTCCTGGCCGGGTTCGGGGAGCACGACCGCTGCCGGGTCGTAGTAGCGCAGGATCGCCTCGACATCGCCGCGGTTGAAGGCGTCATCCAACATTTCGATGGCGTGGGCAGGGTTTTTGGCAATCATAAGAAGGTTCTAGAAACGAGAGTTTTGCGCTCAGCAGCCACGCGAACCGGACGGTTCGGTGCTCGTCCCGCATCCATCCTCCAGGCGCTTCGGCACACCCTCCGCCGGTTTGTGCGCGGTGTCACGTCCCGGGATCGCGGAACGCCAGACGGCAGCCTGCCACCGGTTTGCGGAAGGGACAGAGACATTTTTCTTTGCAGCCACCGCCCCGGCGTGAGACCGCTGGTGCAATGAAGCTCCTCGCGCGTCTTGCGGCCTCCTGCCTCCTCCTGCCAACCGTCCCGCTACTCGCTCAGACCCCGAACCGCCCGCCCGCCGACCCGACCATCGAGAAGAAGCCCGAGGAGCCTCCGTTCGACGTGCGCGAGCACTACACGAAGTACGAGTACCGCATCCCCATGCGCGACGGGGTGAAACTCTTCACCGCCGTCTACGTGCCCAAGGATCAGTCCAAGCCGCACCCGTTCCTGATGATCCGCACGCCCTACAGCGTGAGCGTCGCCGACGCGCGCGAGGGCAAGAACGCCTACGGCGAAGACCACTTCCCGCCGGTGATCCGCCATCTGGGACCCTCCGAAGACTTCGACCGCGCGGGCTACATCTTCGTCAACCAGGACGTGCGCGGACGCTTCGAGTCCGAGGGCAAGTTCCTCGAGATGGCTCCGCACCTCGACGACAAGAAATTGCCCACCGACGTGGATCCGAGCACGGACATGCACGACACCGTGGACTGGCTGCTGCACAACATCCCCAATAACAACGGCCGCGTCGGCATCTGGGGCATCTCGTACCCGGGCTTCAACACGGCGGCGAGCATCATCGACTCGCACCCGGCCATCAAGGCTGCCTCGCCCCAGGCCCCGATGATCAACCTCTTCGGCCAGGGCGACGACGCCTACCACAACGGCGCGTTCATGCTCGCGGCCAACTTCTCGTTCTACAGCGTGTTCCGCCCGCAGGCCAACCCGACGCCCGAGCCGCGCGAGTGGGTCCCGTTCGAGTACGGCACCGACGACGGTTACGAGTGGTTTCTTCGACAGGGCACGGTCGGCGCGCTGAGCAAGTTCTTCCCGCCCGGCACGAGCGCGCTCTGGGACGACCAGGCGCGCCACGACACCTTCGACGACTACTGGAAGGCGCGCGACCTCGCCCCGCACCTCAAAAACATCCACTGCGCCGTGCTGACGGTCGGCGGCTGGTACGACGGCGAGGATTTACAGGGGCCGTTCTCCGCGTTCGCCGCCATCGGCAAGTACAACCCCGACACCGACAACAAGCTCGTCGTCGGCCCTTGGATTCACGGCGGCTGGGCGCGTCTGGACGGCCACTATTTGGGCTACGCAAACTTCGACGCCAACACCGCCGACTATTATCGAAAGTACCTCGTGTTTCCGTTTTTCGAGCACCACCTCAAGGACGCACCCGACCCAGGGTTGACCAAGGCCACGGTGTTTGAGACCGGCACCAACGTCTGGCGGCACTACCCGAGCTGGCCGCCACCCGGCGTGCAGGAACGCACACTCTACTTCCAGCCCGGCGGCGGGTTGGACTGGCAATTACCCCCGCGGAAGGAACTGAGAGCGGACACGGCAGGATTTGACACCTACGTCAGCGACCCGAACAAGCCCGTGCCATTCCTGGCCTACTACGCGGTGGCCGTGCCGCCCGAGTACATGGTCAGCGATCAGCGTTTCGCCGCGACGCGTCCCGACGTGCTCACCTACCAAACCGAGCCGCTGGAGGAAGACGTGACCGTTGCCGGTCCCGTGTCGCCGCGACTGTTTGTGTCCACGACCGGCACGGACTCCGACTGGGACGTGAAGCTCATCGACGTGTATCCGCCCGACTACCCGGACCCGAACAGCGCCGACGAGCACCCCAACAGCAAAAAAGTCGAAAAGGACGTGAAGCCGCCGACGTTCGCGCTCGCGGGCTACCAGCAGCTCGTGCGCGGCGAGCCGTTCCGGGGCAAGTTCCGCCACAGCATGGAGCGGCCGGAGCCGTTCGTGCCCGGGCAGGTGGAGGCGGTGAACTTCACGATGCCCGACGTCGACCACACGTTCCGGCGCGGGCACCGCATCATGGTGCAGGTGCAGAGTTCGTGGTTCCCGCTGACGGACCGCAACCCGCAGACCTTCCTCGACATCCCGGACGCCAAGCCCGAGGACTTCAAGGCGGCGACGCAGAGCGTCTACCGGGCGGGAACGCAAGCTTCGGGGATCGTGCTGCCCGTGCTGGCCCATCCCTGACCGGCGGGCACTCCGGCTGCCGGGGTCCAGGCGACTTGAAAACCGGTGCCAGGAAACGAAAAAGGGCGGCTCCAGATGAGCCGCCCCTTCAAATCGTTTTGGAGGTGCGCCGTCCGCCGGTCACTGCTTTTTGCCACCGCCCGACGCTCCACCTCCGGAGGTCGTGCCGCCCGCACGGCCTCCGGA
>CAXTMD010000085.1:0-1095 GCA_964245035.1 uncultured Chthoniobacterales bacterium | reverse complement strand
GGTCTTTTTTTTGCCCCCCCCCCCCCCGCCCCCGGGGGGGGGGGGGCGCCCCCGGCCGGGCCCGCGGAGGCCGCACCGGGTTGGCTGCCGGACCGACCAACAATTTGTGCGGAGGGCACCGAGCCTTTGCCGCCACCGCTCACGTTAGTCGGGTTTAGGTTGATGAAGTATCCGTACGGGCTGCCGTAGCCGTAGCCGCCCTCGTTGTAGTACCCGTTGTTGTTCGCATTGGTGGCAGCCACCACGCCGTTCCCCTGCGCGTTCTCCAAGGCGGAGTTCCGCGCATCGGCGCGTTCCTCGTTCTCACGCGCTGCCTTCTCTTTTTGTTCAAGATCCTTGGCGGTGACGTCGGCCGCCATCTTCTCGTAGTCCTGGAACGCCTTCGCCTGCGCCTGCTGGTAGGCGAGGATCTGCGCCTGGTTGGCGTCGTCCTTCGCGCGGACCAAGGCGGCGATGTCCGTGTCGTTGGTCAGCTTGTCGGGTGACAGTTCCACGTTGGCGTGGCCGTCGGTCACGGTCAGCGTGTGCGCCTCCCGGTTCACCGAGACGAGATGGACTTCCGTGCCGGGCGGGAAACCTTCCACGCCTTTGTCGGTGCGCACGGAGTCGTAGCCGAGCGTGTAAAAGGTGTCGTGCGGCGCGAGGTGCCGCGCGTTCGCGTCGGTGTGAACCATTTGTTCGGCGGTTTGCGCCCGGACGCTCGCGAGGGGCAGGAGCCCGGCCGACAACACCAGCGCCAACGCGCCACGGCGGGAGGGGAAGGGAGTCATGAACCTAGATTCGGGCGGCTGTCGCTGGCAGGCCGTATCACCCACCCCGGAGGGTTGCCGTGCCTCTGGATGACGGGACTTGCCCACCGGCGGCCGGCAAGGGATAAATAGCGCCCATGCCCATCTTCCGACGGCGCGTTGGCGGCCTGCTGCTGGCGATGCTTTTCCTGGCGGCCCGGCCGGCCGGCGCGACGAACATCCGGTTGCAGGACGGGACGGTTTTCTCCAACGTCACGATCCTGCGCCGCGACGCTACGACCCTGGAAATCCGCACCCAGTATGGCACCACGACGCTGCCGCTCGCGTCCGTCGACCGGATCGACGG
>CAXTMD010000084.1:0-13036 GCA_964245035.1 uncultured Chthoniobacterales bacterium | reverse complement strand
GCGGCCAGTACGCGGTGCGCGGCGGGATCATGGACGTGTATTCGTGGCAGCAGGCGCTGCCGATCCGCCTGGAATGGTTCGACGACGAGATCGAGTCCGTCCGCGAGTTCGACGTGGACCGGCAGACCTCCGTGCGCACGCTCGACGGTTGCTCGCTGCTGCTGCGCGTCCCCGAAAAGGAGACGTTCACGCTGCGCGGCTACCTGCGCGAAAAAGACGTGGTCGTGGCCGTCGGCTCCGACGAGGAGGTCGCCTGCCACGTCCGCCTGAGCGAAACGGGCACGGCAGACCACGTGGAAAACTTCGAGGACGCTTTGTTCTCGTCGCCGTTCGTGGAAGGCAGCCGGCACCTTGAAACCCCCGGGCTGCGCGACGCGTTCGTGCGCCAGGTCCGCCAACAGGTGCGCACCTGGGACGAAGAAGGCTACCGGGTGGTGGTCAACTACAAGCGCGATTCGGAAGTGCCCATGATTCAGCGAGTCATCCAGGATTTTACGCAAAATCCGGAGACCCACGTTTTGCGCTCCAGCGTCAGTGAAACCGGGTTCGTCTACCCGGAGGCCCGGCTGGCGGTCCTCTACGCGGGCGAGGTCCTGGGCCACGGCGCGCGGGCCGAACGCAGCTCCGGATCGATGGCGAACCGCTCCCGGCGCGGGCTGCCGGTCAGCCGCTCGCAGATCGACTTCACCGAGTTGACCGAAGGCGAACTCGTCGTCCACCTCGAACACGGCCTGGCCCGCTACCGAGGTTTGCAAACCCGGCCGCTGCCGTTGTCCCACTCGCCGGATGGTGACGCCGCCACGGAAGAGGTGATGGTCCTGGAGTTCGCCGAGAAGGCCAAGCTCTACGTGCCCCTGGAACAAGCGTTTCTCGTCTCCCGCTACGTCGGCCTCGGCAAGAAAGGAACGACGCTCAACAACCTCGGCGACGGCAAGTGGAGCAACACGAAGAAGGCGGCCGAGAAGTCGATCTACGACTACGCCGCCAAGCTGCTCAAGATCCAGGCGATGCGCGAGACCCACGCGAGTTTGCCCTTCGGTCCCGACGGCCAGTGGCAGAAGGAGTTCGAGGACACGTTTCCCTACAAGGAAACCGGCGACCAAGCCCGCGCGATCAACGACACCAAGGCCGACATGGAATCCACCCGGCCCATGGACCGGCTGATCTGCGGCGACGTGGGCTTCGGCAAGACCGAGGTGGCCATCCGGGCGGCGTTCAAGGCGGCGACGGACGGACGGCAGGTGGCGATGCTCGTGCCGACCACCGTGCTCGCGCAGCAGCACTACGAGAACTTCCGGCGGCGCATGAGCGCGTTTCCGGTCAACGTGGAAATGCTCAGCCGCTACCGCACGGCCGGCGAGCAGACCGCCGTCGCGGAAGGGCTGATGGACGGCAGCGTGGACGTGGTCGTCGGCACGCACCGGCTCATCTCCAAGGACGTGCACTTCAAAAACCTCGGCCTGCTGGTCGTGGACGAGGAACAGCGCTTCGGCGTGCGCCACAAGGAACGCATCAAAGAACGGTTCCCCAACGTGGACGTGCTCACGCTCTCCGCCACGCCGATCCCGCGCACGCTCTACCTCGCGCTGACCGGCGCGCGCGACCTCTCGACGCTGGAAACCCCGCCGCCCAACCGCTACCCGGTCGAAACCGTGATCTGCGCCTACGACGAGCGCATCATCCGCACCGCCATCGACCGCGAGTTGGCGCGCCAGGGGCAGGTCTACCTCCTGCACAACCGCGTGGAGGACATCGCGAAAGTCGCCGCCCGGGTCAAAGCCCTCTGCCCGAAAGCCAAGGTGGACATCGGCCACGGCCAGATGCAGGAAGGCGAGCTGGAGGAGGTCATGCAGCGGTTCGTCAGCGGCCAGACCGACGTCCTCATCGCCACGACGATCATCGAGAGTGGCCTCGACATTCCCAACGCCAACACGATCATCATCGACCGCGCCGACCGCTTCGGGCTGGCCGACCTCTACCAACTCCGCGGCCGGGTGGGGCGGGGGGACCACAAGGCCTACGCCTACCTGATGCTCCCGCGCGACCTGCTGACGGTGGGCGAGGCGCGCAAGCGGATCAACGCGATCAAGCAGTATTCGACGCTCGGCGCGGGGTTCAAGATCGCCCTGCGCGACCTGGAAATCCGCGGCGCGGGCAACATCCTGGGCCTCGCGCAGAGCGGCCACCTGACCGCCGTTGGCTTCGACCTGTACTGCCAGTTGTTGCGGCAGGCGGTGTCCAAGCTGCGCGGCGAACGCGTGCGGCACCGCGTCGAGACCGTGCTGCGGCTCGATTTTGCGGCGATGAGCGAGGCCGAGTACATCCGGACGTCCGACGAGGCCAACGACGACGGCACACCGGTGCAAAAAACCTGGCCCGCGTTCATCCCGGCGGACTACATCGAGGAACCCAGGCTGCGCATCCAGGCCTACCGGCAGATCGCCGAGGTGACCAAGGCCGGCGAGGTCGATGAGCTTCAAACAACCTGGCGGGATCGCTTTGGCGCGCTGCCGCCGCCGGCCGAAAATCTTCTTGCCTACACGCGTTTGAAGCTGCTGGCTGCATCCCGCCGCGTGCAGCAGGTGGAGGTCAAGGGCGACAAGGCCATGCTGACGCGCGGGGGCGACTACGTGGTTGCCGGCGGCAAGTTCCCCCGCTTGACTTCGCGGGACGGGGCCTCTAAGATGCGCGAACTTTCGGACCTGCTCCAGCACGCCTGACAGGTTCGATCTTTCTCATCCGCAGCAAATTACACCCCGTTCGCGTCATGAAACGCCGCCGCTTGCTCCCCGCCCTCGCCGCCTGCCTGCTCGTTGGCTCCGCCGCCGTTTTCGCCCTACTCCCCGCCGCCAACGCCGAAGACCCGGAGGTCATCGACGGCGTGGCCGCCCTGGTGAACAAGGATGTGATCACCTTTTCCCAGGTGCGCGACGTGGTGGCCCCGCGTGAGCGTACGTTGCGCAGCCAGTTCAACGGCCAGGAACTCGTCGACAAAATCCGCGAAGCCCGCCGCGGCGCGCTCCAGGAGTTGATCGACCGCCAACTCATCATCCAGGAATTTAAGAAGAAGGAGTACCAGATCCCGCCGCGGTTTGTCGACGAACGGGTGGACTCGATCATCCGCGACGAGTTTGGCGGTGACCGCCAAGCCTTCATTCGCACCTTGCAAGCGCAGGGCTACACCCTGACCAAGTTCCGGGAAGCGGAGAAAGAAAAGGTCATCGTGCAAGCGATGCGCTTCCAAAACGTCAAGAGCAACGGCATCGTCTCGCCAATCAAGATCGATTCGCTGTACACGACCAGCAAACCCGAGTACACGACGCCTGAGCAAATCCACCTGTGGATGATCGCCGTGAACAAAGGCACCACGGTCGGCAAGGAAGGCGATCCGCAACGGGCCGTCGCCGAGGAAATCCGCAACAAGTTGACGCGTAGCGACGCCAAGTTCGAGCAGTTGGCGCAGCTCTACAGCGATGACAGCAGCCGTTCCACCGGCGGCGACTGGGGTTGGATCGACCGCAAAACCCTTAACGAATCGTTGACCAACGCCGCGTTCCGCCTAGACGTGAACAAGGTCAGCCCCGTCATCGAGCAGGGGAACGCGTACTACATCATGAAGGTCTCCGAGCGGAAGGCCGAGTACACCAAGCCGCTCGCGGACGTCCGCGGCGATCTCGAAAAGAAGATCAGCACCGACGACCGCGAACGGATGCAGGAGCAGTGGGTGGCGACCTTGCGCAAGAAGGCTTTCATCAAAATATTCTGAGCACGCGGGCAGGCGGCCTCAGACGTCCTCGCGTTCCTGTTCCTCGCGCCGGGAGGCGGTCATCCGGTCGTGGTCGGCCTCGTCGATGCCCTCGCTGTAGAGTTGCTCGCCGACGGTTTGCTCGTCGCCGTGCATCGCTGCGTTCGTGGCCGGTGCGACCGCCCCGCCGCTCTCGCCGATGACATCATCCTCGGCGATCAGGTCCGCCATGGGTCCGGCGTCGTCGTTCGGCACGTTGGGATCGGCCTCACCGCGAAGTTCCTCGCGAGCCTGCTTCTTGAAGTCGTCGATGGGTTCGTCGCGGCCGAGGCCGGCGATTTCGGCGAGTTCGCGCGCGCGTTGTTCGACTTCTTCGGTGCCGGGCTCGCCCATGCCGGCGTCGTGGTCGAGGATTTTGCCTTTGGCTTTGGGAGAATCGTCGGGAAGTTGCATCCGGGCTGATTCGATCCCCGCGCGGAGAGTGGGCGTCTGGAGTCCACCGTCCTGTGCAAAGGCGTATAACCACTGACCGCCATGCCAACCTCCCACCAGAGCGACAAAGTCGCCTTTGACATCGACGCCGCCATGGACGGCATCCGCGAGGATGTCCGGGCGTTCCGCAAGGCGGCTTTGTTCGAACTGGCGGACGACGGTTTCGGCTCGGCGTTCGAGCAACTGCTGGCCTGCATCATCTCGATCCGCACCCGCGACGAGGACACCGTGCCGATTTCCCGCCGGCTGTTCGCGCGTGCGCGGACGCCGACGGAAGTGGTCGAGTTGAGCGTCGCAGAGATTGACCGGCTGATCTCGCCCTCGACCTTCCACGAGGCGAAGGCGCCGCAGATCCACGAAATCGCCCGGCGCACGGTGGCGGAGTTTGGCGGCGAACTGCCCTGCGACCTGGAGAGTCTGCTGAGCTTCCGCGGGGTGGGGATCAAGTGCGCGAACCTCGTCCTCGGGATCGCCTGCGGACAGCCCCGCATCGGGGTGGACATCCACGTTCACCGCATCACCAACCGCTGGGGCTACGTAACTGCGAACACCCCGGAAAAGACCACCGCCGCCCTCGAAAAAATTCTTCCCCAACGCTACTGGGTGGAAATCAATGCGCTGCTGGTGCCATTCGGCAAGCACGTTTGCACGGGCAACGCGCCACGCTGCTCGCACTGCCCGGTGCTAACCATGTGCCGGCAGGTGGGTGTGACCAGCCACCGTTGATTGGCCGCGGAAATTGCGTGCATGGATGATTTTTCCCCATCGCCGGCTGCACGACCCGTGGTCGGCCTGACCGTCGGCGACGCCGCCGGCATCGGGCCAGAGGTCGTGGACGCCGCCCTGGCTTCCGGGCGACTGGACGAGGGTTTCGAGTACCGGATCGTCGGCCCGCGCCCTGAGGACGTGATTCCGGGTCGGCCGTCGCCCGCCACCGCGCGTGCGGCTTGGCAAGGTCTGGAGGAAGCCGCCGCGGGTGCGTTGCGAGGGGAGTTCGCCGCGGTGGTGACTGCCCCGGTGTGCAAAGCCAGCCTCTACGAGGTAGGCTTCCGCTTCCCCGGGCAAACGGAGTTCTTCGCCGAGCGTTGCGGCGTCGACAACTTTGCCATGCTGCTGACCGGCGGCGCGCTGACCGTGGCGCTGCTGACCACCCATCTGCCGCTCGCGGCGGCCGTCGGCCAGATCGGAAGAGAGAACATCGTGCGGGTGGGCAGGCTGTTCGCCGAGTTTTTGACGCTGCGCCACGGAGCAAAGCCCAAAATTGCGGTCGCAGGCCTCAACCCGCATGCGGGCGAGGGGGGAAGTCTAGGACGGGAGGAAATCGACCACATCGAGCCGGCTGTGCACGAACTCGCCGCCGAGAGCGGTCAGCTGGCGCAATACGCCGGTCCGCTGCCACCGGACACCGTCTTCTATCAGGCGGCTGCTAGGCGCTGGGACGGCGTGCTGTGCATGTACCACGACCAAGGATTGATCCCACTGAAGCTGCATGCCTTCGATTCCGGGGTGAACGTGACGCTCGGTTTACCGATCATTCGCACCAGCCCGGACCACGGGACGGCTTTCGATCTAGCCGGCACCGGCCGCGCGAACCCCGGCAGCATGATCGCCGCGATCCTCCTAGCAACCGAATTGGTGCGCAAGAAGCTCGCTATGAACAAGTCACTGTAAGTGACAATGTACATTACCCATTGGCCAAATACCTCAAGATCTTCGGCGTCGGTTTGCAGAACACGCTGGTTTACCGGTGGAATTTCCTGCTGCGTGCGTTCTTCGACATCGTTCCCCTAGTTGGGACGGTTTTTCTCTGGCGCGCGCTTTTTCAATCCAGCGGTCGCCCGATCGGCGGCTATGAATTTGGGTCAATGGTGTACTATTTTCTGTTGACCATCCTCATCTCTAATCTGATCACGCCCACCGACGACGAGTGGCAGATCGCAGCAGACATTCGCGATGGCCAGATCAACGCGCTGATTGCCAAACCAATCGATTATCTTGGCTACCGCACCAGTCTCTTCCTTGGTTACCGGGCGACATCCTCCGTTTTCACGCTGCCGATCGTTGTTCTGCTTTTTGCGTGTTTTCGTCAGTATATTACTCTGCCGCAACATCTAGAGACATGGTTATACACGTCGATCTCGGTGGGTTTGGCAGCGTTCCTCCAGTTCTTTCTGGCTTACGCCGTAGCCATGCTGGCTTTTTGGATTTTGGAGATTTCCACGGTGGTTTTCATCATCTACTCCTTTGAATACTTCCTGAGCGGCCACCTCTTCCCGCTTGATCTACTGCCTTCATGGTTCGCTGGGGCGGTCGTGTGGCTGCCGTTTACCTACGAACTTTATTTTCCCGTGACCGTGTTTCAGGAAAAGGTTTCTGGAACGACGTTGGTGCGGGGTTTGTGCATCCAGGCAGGCTGGGTGGCAGCCGCTTGGGCGGTCGGCAGGCTGATGTGGACGCGCGGCCTGCGGCGCTTCCAGGCCGTGGGTGGCTGAACAGATCAAGTGACACCGATGGCACGATACTGGCACATCTACCGGTTGTTGCTGCGCAATTCCGTGATCCGGGAGTTGTCGTTCAAAGCGAATTTTTTGCTGTGGCTGGTGACCGAAATCCTTTGGTTCTTCGGGCAGATCGTGTTTGTGGACGTGCTGTTCCTCTACACCGACCGCATCGGCGATTGGTCCAAGTGGGAGGTCGTCCTGTTGATCGGCACGCACCAGATCATCAGCCAGGTGTTCCAGGCGGTGTTCTACGTCAATTTGGCGAATCTGCCCGAACTCGTGCGCACCGGACGCATGGATCTCATGCTGCTATTGCCCGTCGACGCCCAGTTTGCCGTCTCCACCTGGCGCTTCGGACTCGACAACCTCGTCAATGCCGGACTCGGCATCGCCTTCGTGGCTTTTTCTCTGGCGAAGCTCGGTGTGGTGCCCGGTGCGGGGCAGATTGTTTGCTACGTGGTGGCCGTTGCGCTCGGCGCGGCGATCCACTACGCCATCATGTTCACCCTCGCCACGCTGAGCTTCTGGATCGTGCGCGCGCAGGGGTTGATCTACGGCTACTTCAACTTCCTGAGCATCGCGCGCTACCCCGACCAAATCTTCGCAGGGGTTTTCAAGCTGATTTTCACCTGGCTGATCCCGGTGATCGTGGTCGCCAACGCCCCGGCTCGCATCCTGGCCCGCGCATCCCAACAACCGCTTGCGCCGATGCTGCAACTGCTTTTCGTCAGCGCGTCGGCTCTCGTCCTGAGCCGGCTTTTCTGGCTCTGGGCGCTGCGAAGATACTCCAGTGCCAGTTCATGAAAAAACGCAGTTTGTGCCTTGCGCCGGCCGACAATTGCCAGTAATTAAGCACCCTTTTCCAAATCCCCGCGCCGCTGTCCGCCTTTACTTTCCGCCTTCTTTTCCGCCGTCTATGCCCAAGTCCAAACCCGCTCCCAAAGCGCAACCGGTTCCTGAAGACCAACCCTCCGAGGCTCCGGTGCAAGCGGCCAGCGCAGAGGATTTGACCGCGTCGGTCTCCAGCTACCTGCTCCGCACGCAACAGAAGAACGAGGACGAGGCGGACGCCAAACTTTCCGTGTTCCTTCGCAAGCAGAAGAAGCGCCTCCTGGCCCTGCGCGACGCGATGCTCGATTCGATGAGCGGCATGGCACAGGACAACCTCCGCGCCCGGGCCGAGGGCAACGAGGCCAGCGCGTTCGGCATGCACCAAGCAGACGCCGGCAGCGACGCCTACGACCGCGATTTCGCGCTCAACCTGCTCTCGCAGGAGCAAGACGCGCTCTACGAGATCGACGAGGCACTCAAGCGCATCGAACTCGGCACTTACGGCATCTGCGAGATGTCCGGCAAGCCGATCAACCACGAACGCCTGGAGGCGATCCCTTTCACGCGATTCACCGTCGAGTGCCAGTCGCAGATCGAACGCCAGAACAAGGCGAAGCGCGTGCGCCAGTCCGTTACCTCGCTGTTCGGCTTGACCGACGACGAGAAAGAGGACAGCGAGGAAGAAGAATTCACGCCCGACAACAAGGAATAACTACTGCCCTCGAGGCCCCACCGTATGGCAAGAGACATCATCACCCTGGAGTGCACCGAAGCCAAGGCCGAGGGAAAGCCCGCCTCACGCTACGTGTCCACGCGCAACAAAAAGAGCCCGAACACCCCGGGCCGGCTAGAGAAAAAGAAGTACAATCCTTTTCTGAAGCGCCACACCCTGCACCGCGAAACCCGCTAATCTCATGACGCCCAAGACTCCTCAGCGCCGCTCCAACTTCCGCCGTGCCAACCGCATCATGCCGCGCCGGCGGGTGGACATTGCGCCCGAAGCCGTCGACTACAAGAACCCGGACCTCCTGCGCAAGTTCGTGACCGAAAGCGGAAAGATCCTGCCACGCCGAGTGACGGGCATGTCCGCGTTTCTGCACCGCAAGATTACACGCGAGATCAAGCGCAGCCGGTCCGTTTTGCTGATGAAGTAGACTCCCCGGCGGCCGCAGGAGGAACGCTAAGCCCTGCAAGCTGCCGTCCCCGTTCAACAAGGATCGCGGCGTGTTAAGACGCCGCGATCCTTTTTCTTTGGTTCACCCAGGCGGCCAGCCGAGCGCCCGCCCCCCAAGCAGGTGGACGTGCAGGTGCGGCACCGTCTCGCCTCCGTCGTGCCCGTGGTTCACCACCAATCGGTAGCCGGATTCGTACACTCCGAGTGACCGGGCGATCCCGGCGGAAGCCAGCAGAAGCTTCCCGAGTAGAGCGGCGTCGTGCAGTCCGGCCTCGCCGATACGGGGCACCACCTTTTTGGGGATGATCAGCACGTGCACCGGTGCCTGCGGGTTCACGTCGTGAATGGCAATCAGTTCCTCGTCCTCGTGGACGATCCGCGCCGGGATTTCGCGGCGGATGATCTTCTCAAACAGCGTCATAAGCTCTACCGGATGGTGCAGTGCATCGGCGACTGCCAGGGAAGACGCCGCACTCGCTCGCGCACGAAAGCCACGATCCGCGCACGCAGGTCAGGACCGTGCGCCGCGTCCTTGCCTTCGAGCAACCGATGCACGCAGACCTGGAGGTCGTAGAAATGGAATTGCCTGACCTTTGCCGCGTGCAAAACGTCGATCCTCTCGGCTAGGCGCTTGAAGAACGCGGGCACCGGTTTGACGCCGCATGTCCTGAGACACTCGGCGAGCGACAGGCTTTGGTATGGATTTACCGCGCGGAAGCGGGCGGCGATCTCCTGGTAGCCGATGTCGCGGAGCGCGTTGCGGATGACCCTCTCCAAAATCGGCAGTTCGATGACGCTCTCATCGTAGTCGTGCCGAAGGTACTGCGCGATCGCAGCGCTGAACTCGTCCGACAGCCACCAGCCGTCGTAGCCCGCCTTGCGTGCGGCTTGGTCGAGCGCGGCCTTGAGCCATTCACGCTCGAACGCCATCGCGACTCCCCGTTCGTTGTGGATTAATGGAAGGTTGTACTTGAGTGCAACCATCTGTGTCGATGCAATTTACGAACGATCTTACGCCGGGTCAGTTGAAAAGCTCTTGTTGCGCGCCGTCCGGTTTGGGCTTGTGCTCGAGCGCTTTGATCTCGTCGATGAATTCACCGACATCTTGAAAATGGCGGTAGATGGAAGCGTAGCGGACGTAGGCCACATCGTCGATGAGGTGCAGCTTAGCCATCACCTTGGCCCCGATCTCGCGCGAGTGGACTTCCCGTCCGTAGTTGGTTTCCAGTTCCTGGACGATTTCTTCAACCGCCCGGTCGAGGTCTTCCAGCTTCACCGGACGCTTTTCACAAGCCTTGACGATGCCCGCGTTGAGTTTGCTGCGGTCGAAGGGTTCGTGCCGGCCGTCGCGTTTGATCACCAGCAGGTCTGCCCGTTCGATCTGCTCGTAGGTCGTGAAACGAAACTCACAGTTTAGGCACACACGACGCCGACGAATGCCGGAACAGTGATTGACCGGCCGGGAATCGATCACTCGATCCTCGATACTTTTGCATTTGGGGCAGCGCATCTATCCGGGGCGACTCTGCCCTAGAATTAACACTAGATGTAGGGGTGTCAATCCCCTTGCAGCCCAAGGGCAGAGTTTTTGACGGTCAGCCGAGGCTACTTGGCACGGCCCGCCGGCTTTTTGGCAAATCCCGGCTTGGGGCGGCCCGCACCGGCTTTGCCCTCGCGGGGAGCGCGGGGCTCGAACTCAAAGCTGACCTTGCCCAGTTTGTCCAGCTTCAGAAACGCCGAGAAGGGTTTGTTCTTCTTGGAGATGAAGCCGGGCAGCAAGTCGGTCTTGCCGGTCTCGAGCATCCTCACGACCTGCGCGGGAGGTACCTCCTTTTGCAGGATGACCTTCTTCATCCGGAAAGTGCATTCCTTCTCGGCCGCCACCGTCCGATTGCAGACGTAATCCGCTTCGGTGGCGTAAACCTGACCTTTTTTGCAAACGGTGCAGGCGTGCAGCGGCACGTCGCCGGAGAAGTCGTGGTCCTCGCGGACGGCCGCCGGAAAGTCGAACTCGGGCCGGCCCTCCGCACCGAGCTTCACCGGCGCGTTGAACGGCCGGCCTTCCTTGCTGCGGAAGCCTTCCAGCGGCCCGACGTGGCCGGTCGTCAGCAATGTTTTGAGTTCCTCGGGGTCGAATTGGCGCCCGGCCATCGACTTCCACAAGACGTAGTCGCAGTTCGAGCACTTGAAAACCCGGTACTCCTCCTTGAGCGGCCGCGTGCCGCACTTGGGGCACGGAGCGTCCAGTTCGCCGAAGTCGCCTTCGACCGTGTCACCCTGGAAGTTCTTGGCTTTGCTGACGATGTCCTCCGTCATGCCGCGGATCTGCGCCATGAAATCGCGGCGCTGGATGCTGCCCTGTTCCATGGACTTGAGCTTGGCCTCCCACTCGCCGGTGAGTTCGGGCGAGCAGAGCGCCTGCACGCCGATGCCGTTGAGCAGGGAGATCAGCGAGATGCCCTTGGCGGTGGCGTGCAGTTCGCGGCCCTGACGGGCGATGTAGGCGTCGAGGATCAGGCCCTCGATGATCGACGCCCGGGTGGCCGGGGTGCCGAGGCCCTTGGCGCTCAGGGCGGCGCGCAGTTCCTCGTCGTCGATGAGCTTGCCCGCGCCTTCCATGGTGGCGAGCAGGGTGGATTCGTTGTAGCGCGCGGGCGGACGGGTCTGGTTCTCGCGCACCTCGACGGTCTCGGCGTGGGCCGGCTCGCCCTGCACGATCTCGACCAGGTCCGCGCTGGCGGGGTCGGTGGTCGCCTCCCGGCCGTACACCGCCATCCAGCCCGGGTCCTTGATCACGCGGCCGTCGGTCTTGAACGCCTCGCCCTCGACGCGGGTGATCCGTGTCGTGACCTCGAACTGCGCCGGCGGGTAAAACACCGCGATGAAGCGCCGGGCCACGAGGTCGAAAATCTTCTGCTGCGCCTCGTCCAAGCCTTTCGGCTCGGCTCCGGTCGGGATGATCGCGTTGTGGTCGGAAACCTTCGAGTTGTCGAACACCTTCTTGGTGAACTTCACCCAACCGTTGGCGAGCGCCTTGTCGGCGTGCCGGGCGAGCGCCGGGTCGGCGAACCCGCCCATCGTGGACTTGACCGTCGCCAGGTAGTCCTCGGGCAAGTAGCGGCTGTCCGTGCGGGGATAGGTCAAGACCTTGAACTTCTCGTAAAGCTGCTGGGCGATTTGCAGGGTGCGCCGGGCGCTGAAGCCGAAGCGGCCGTTGGCGTCGCGCTGCAGGCTGGTCAGGTCAAAGAGCAGCGGCGCGGCCTGGCTGGCGGGCTTTTTCTCCTCGGTCACCACGCCGGTTTTGCCCGCGCACTTGTCGCGGATGGCTTCGGCCTTTTCCTTTTCCCAAATCCTTTCGGCCCGGGCGTCCTCGTCCGGTCCCTTGCGGAAGTTCTCGTCCAACCAGCGGCCGGGATAGTTGCCGGCCTTGACGGCAAAGTCCCCGTGCACCTCGAAGTACGTGCGCGGCTTGAAGGCGCGGATTTTCTTCTCGCGCTCGACCAGGATCGCCAGGGTCGGCGTCTGCACGCGGCCGACCGGCGTGAGTTGGAAGCCGCCCGCCTTCGAGTTGAAGGCCGTCATGGCGCGCGTGGCGTTGATGCCCACCAGCCAGTCGCTCTCCGCCCGGGAATATGCCGCCTTGGCCAGCGGGATCATCTCCTCGTCGCTGCGCAGATGGGCGAACGCCGTGCGGATGGCGTCCGCGGTCATGGATTGCAGCCACAGCCGGCGCATCGGCTTCTTGACGCCCGCCAACTTGACCAGCAGACGGAAGATCAGCTCGCCCTCGCGTCCGGCGTCGCAGGCGTTGATGATTTCGGTCACGTCGGCGCGCTTCATCAGCCGCTTGAGCAGCTTGAAGCGGTCCTCCGTCTTCTCGATGGGCTTGAGGTCAAACTCCTCCGGGATGACCGGCAGCGCAGCAAACGTCCACTTGCCGCGCTTTTTGTCCATGTCGCTCGGCAGGGCCAACTCGACGAGGTGCCCGATGGCGGAAGAGACGACGTACTGGTCGTTCTCGAACGAGTCGTCCTTGCGCTCGAAACGGCCCAAGGCGCGGGCGATGTCGGCGGCGACGCTGGGTTTTTCTGCGATGACGAGTGCTTTGGACATGGGCCGGAGGGCGCTGCTCTTTCAGGCCAGCCGGACGTAGTGTTTGCCCGGCAACTGCTTGATGAGCTTCTTCAATTCGAGAGTGAGCAAGGTAGAGGAGACCACCGGGGTTGGCAAACCGCAACTGGCGATGATCCAGTCCACGGAGGTCTCCTCCCGCGCGACGGCGGCGAGCACGGC
>CAXTMD010000083.1:12918-13161 GCA_964245035.1 uncultured Chthoniobacterales bacterium | reverse complement strand
GGGCAGTTGGAGGGCGAGTTGGAGCAAAAGGCTTGGGTGCTCGTCCAGGCGGAGGGCCGCGCCGTCGAACCGCTTGCGCACGAACGCGCCTGGTACAAGATCATGAATGCGCTCGGCCCCGTCTACAAACTGCTGGCTGCCGTGCCGGACGACATTTCGTTGAACTAGGGGCAGCGCGCGGTAGTGTTCATCCCTATGAAGATCGGCGTCCCCAGAGAGGTCAAACAACAGGAAAACCGCGTT
>CAXTMD010000083.1:8013-12859 GCA_964245035.1 uncultured Chthoniobacterales bacterium | reverse complement strand
GGAGTACGGACTGCTGCGTCCCAAGCAGCTTCTGTTTACCTACTTGCACCTCGCGGCGAACCGCCCTCTCACCGAGGCGCTGGCGAACAGCGGGGCGACGTGCATCGCGTACGAGACCATCGAGGTCAACCGCCGCCTGCCGCTGTTGGAGCCGATGAGCGAAATCGCCGGGCGCATGTCGATCATCGTCGGCGGCTATTTCCTCGCCAAGCACCAGGGTGGGGCGGGGGTGCTGCTCGGCGGCGTGCCGGGCGTGCTGCCGGGCAAGGTCGTCGTGCTCGGCGGCGGCAGTTCGGGGGTGAACGCCGCGCGGATGGCGACCGGCCTCGGCGCGGACGTGACGATCCTCGAAGTCGACCTGGAGCGGATGCGTTTTCTCGACATCACGATGCATACGCACACGCTGTTTTCCAACGAAGCACACCTCGTCAGCCTGTTGCCGACGGTGGACCTGCTCATCGGCGCGGTGCTCGTGCCAGGGGCGCGCGCGCCGAAGCTCATCACCCGCGAGATGCTCAAGCAGATGCGTCCGGGCAGCGTGCTGGTGGACATCGCGGTCGACCAGGGCGGTTGCGCCGAGACCACGCGGCCGACGACCCACCATGATCCCGTCTACGTGGAGGAGGGGGTGACCCACTATTGTGTGGCGAACATGCCCGGCGCGTACGCGCGCACGGCCACGCAGGCGCTGACCAACGTGACGGGCCGCTTTGTCGAGTTCCTCGCCGACCAGGGGCTACAGGGAGCGATTGCGCGCCAACCGGCGCTGCTCGGCGGCATCAACCTGTACGATGGCAAGGTCACCTGTCAGGCTGTGGCGGAGGCGCACGGGATGGAGTACCACGATCCGAAGGCGCTCCTCGCCGCGTGAGGAAGCGGCGGTCCAAACCGCCGGTTGAAGCGGCTTACCACCACTTCGTTTATGTGGTGCTGCTCGACTCGAAGGTCGCCGAGCACCCTTCGGTGCTCCGCGTCAACCCGAAGCGCGATCCTGCCAAGCCGTGCGTGTACGTCGGCATGACGGGACTGGACCCCGCCGAGCGCTTCGCCAACCACAAGCGCGGCCACAAGGCGGCGTGGACCGTCAAACGCTACGGCCTCCGCTTGCTGCCGGAAATGTACGAATGTTTCAACCCGATGCCGTTCGAAGCGGCAGCGGAGATGGAGCAGGGATTGGCGGAAGATCTGCGCGCTGAGGGCTACACGGTCACAGGCGGCAAATAGAGTGACGCACCCGTCACGTATCCGCGGTTGAAGACCCCAAATTTGCGCGTAGATATTGCGCCTTCCGTCTCATCCCGCCATGCACAAGACCTTCGACGAACCGACCGAGGCGCTCTTTCGTGACTTCGTCCTGCCGACCTACGCGCGTTTTCCGCTGTGCCTAGCCCGTGGACGGGGCAGCCGCGTATGGGACGAGGACGGTCGGGAGTACCTGGATTTCGGGGCGGGCATCGCCGTGTCCTCGCTCGGCCACGCGCATCCGCGGATCGTCGAAGTGCTGACCCGCCAGGCCAGCACGCTCACGCACACCTCCAATCTCTACTACACCCGGCCGCAGGGCTTGCTCGCGAAGCGGATCGTGGAACTGGTCGGCCACCCTGGCAAGGTGTTCTTCTGCAACAGCGGCGCGGAGGCCAACGAAGGACTTTTCAAGCTGGCGCGCAAGTTCGGCCACGACGGGCAGCCCGGCGGACGCTTCGAGGTACTGACCTTCGAGGATTCTTTTCACGGCCGGACGCTCGCTGGCATCGCCGCCACGGGGCAGGACAAGGTCAAGAAGGGGTTCGACCCGGTGACCCCCGGTTTCCTGAAGGCGCGCTTCAACAATCTCGCCAGCGTCGAGGCGGCGTTGACCCCGCAAACCGCGGCGATCCTGCTTGAGCCGATCCAGGGAGAGATCGGCGTCGTGCCCGCGACGGCGGAGTTCCTGCGCGGCCTGCGGCGGCTGTGCGACGAACGCGACCTGCTGCTGATGTTCGACGAAATCCAGTGCGGCTTCGGGCGCACCGGAGACTGGTGCGCGTGGAGGTCGCTAGGCTGCCCGGAGATCGTGCCCGACGCCATCGGGTGGGCCAAGGGGATCGCCGCCGGCTTCCCGATGGGCGCGTTCTGGGTGCGCGAACGGGCGGTGACGCTCGCCGACGGCAGCGCGTCCACGCTGCCCGAGCGCCTGGGTCCTGGCTCGCACGGCACGACCTTTGGCGGCACGCCGCTCGCGTGCGCGGTCAGCCTGGAAACGCTCGCGACCATCGAGGAAGACGGTCTCCTGGCCAACAGCCGCGCGCGCGGCGGGCAACTACAGTCCCGGTTGGGAGCGCCGCAGAGTGCCGCCATCAAGGCCGTACGTGGCGTCGGCCTGATGGCCGCGGTTGAACTCGACCCCGCCGCCTTCCCGGGTCAGTCTGACCGCGCGCCGAGCCTGCGGCTGGTGGACGCCTGCCAGGAAGCCGGCCTGTTGCTCGTGCCCTCGGGTGTGAACTGCGTGCGGTGGCTGCCCCCGCTCAACGTGTCGGCCGAGGACATCGACCAGGCCGTCGATCTCTTCGCCACCGTCGTTCGCCGCCTGGAAGAAGCCTGAGCCGTGAAGAACCTCCTTTCCATCGAATCGCTGAGCGGCGACGAGATCCGGCGGATCGTCGCGCTGGGGGCCGAGATGAAGGCAACCCGCGGCCGGCACGCCGCGCACCCGTTGCGGCACCGCTGCTGGGGGATGATCTTCACCAAGTCATCCACGCGCACGCGCGTCTCCTTTGAGGTCGGCATCCGTGAATTGGGTGGCGACGCGCTCTTTTTCAACGGCAACGACCTCCAGCTCGGCAGCCGCGGCGAACCGGTCGAGGACACCGCCCGGGTGTTGGGCCGCATGCTCCACGGAGCCGTGATCCGCACCTATGCGCAGTCCGACCTGGAAACCTTCGCGGCGGCGAGCGGCCTGCCGACGGTGAACGCCCTGACCGACGCCGAACACCCCTGTCAGATCCTGGCCGACCTGCTCACGATCCAGGAACGGCTCGGCGGATGGCGCGGCAAGACGGTTTGTTACCTCGGCGACGGGGCGTGCAACGTGCCGGCGTCGTGGTTGTGGGCGGCGGCGCGGCTGGGGGACTTCCGGCTGGTGATCGGCGCGCCAGAGAAGTACCAACCTTCCGCCGAACTGCTCGCGCGCCTCGGCCCCGGGGTCAACGTCACCTGCGAGGAAGACCCGGCAGCCGCCGCTGCAGGGGCTGACGTGCTCTACACCGACGTCTGGGTCAGCATGGGCATGGAAGCGGAAGCTGCCGAGCGCCTCGAGGACCTGCGCGGCTACGGGATCGACGCGAAGCTGCTCGCACGCGCCAAGCCCGGCGCACTCGTCATGCACTGCCTGCCGGCCTACCGCGGCAAGGAGATCACGGCCGAGGTCCTGGAGGCCAACGCAGACACGATTTTCACCCAGGCGGAGAACCGACTGCACGTCCAAAAGGCGGTTTTGAGCCTGCTGGCGGAGTGAGTTGCGGCGGCGAGGAAAAGGGTTGCGGTGCGGCGGGGAGCCACTAGATTGGCCGCTCTCCCGCTGTCCGCTACCCCGAAACCCCCTGTTTTGCCCTCCGTTATGTTCCTTGGTGACTTCCTGTTGAACTCCGGCATTTGGATCTCGCTGCTGTTCGCTGCCATCGGTCTCGGTGCTTCGTTTTACCTGATCCGGCTGATCCTGGCGGCCCCGGCGGGTGATGGCCGGATGAAACAGGTGGCGGCGGCCATCGAGGAGGGGGCCAAAGCTTATCTCAGCCGGCAGGTGGTCAGCATCGGCGCGATTGCGGTGGTGATTTTCATCCTGACGGCGGTGTTCAAAGGCGCGCCGACGGCCGTCGGGTTCCTGATCGGGGCGGTGTGTTCGCTGGCGGCCGGGTTCATCGGGATGCGCATCGCGGTGCTCGCGAACGTTCGCACCGCGCAGGCGGCCAGCACGAGCCGTCACGCGGCGCTCTGCATGGCGTTCAACGGCGGGGCGGTCACGGGCTTGCTCGTCGTGGGCCTGGCCCTGCTTTCGGTGGGCATTTTCTACCTGATCATGCTGCACCTCTTCAAGGACCAGCAGGCTGCCATCGGCAGCCTCATCGGCCTGGCGCTGGGGTCGAGTTTGATCAGCGTATTCGCGCGCCTGGGCGGCGGCATCTACACGAAGGCCGCCGACGTGGGCGCGGACCTGGTCGGCAAGATCGAGAGCCACCTGGACGAGGACGACCCGCGCAACCCGGCGACCATCGCGGACAACGTCGGCGACAACGTCGGCGACTGCGCCGGGATGGCGGCGGACGTGTTCGAGACGTACGCGGTGAGCCTGATCGGGGCCATGCTGATCGGCTCCCTGACGCTGCCCAACGAGGGCGCGGCCATCGTGTACCCCTTCCTGCTCGGCGGCGTGTCGGTGCTCGGCGCGGTGCTGGGCATTTTCCTGGTGAACGTCCGCAAGATCTCGCCGGGCCGCGTGCTGCTGGAGGCGGTTGCGGTGAATGCGATCTTGTCGGCGATCCTGTACCTGCCGATCACGTACTTCCTATTCCCGCATCCGGTGGTGACTCCGGCGTTTACCTACACGTGGGGCGGCATCTACCTGGCGTCGCTGGTCGGCGTCGTGCTGACGGCGGCGGTCGTGCTGATCACCAACTACTACACCTCCACGAGCTTTTCGCCCGTGCGCAAGATCGCCTTGGCCAGCGAGACAGGCCACGCGACGAATATCATCGCCGGGTTGGCGACCGGGCAGCGGGCGACGGCGTTGCCGGTGGTTTGCATCGGGATCGCCATCCTGCTGAGCTACTACGCGGGCGAGTTCTACGGCATCGCGGTGGCGGTGATGAGC
>CAXTMD010000083.1:0-7913 GCA_964245035.1 uncultured Chthoniobacterales bacterium | reverse complement strand
GTGGCGGTGATGAGCGACCTGCCGCACAGTGTGCGCGAGGTCACCGACGAACTCGACGCCGTCGGCAACACGATGAAGGCGGTCACCAAGGGCTACGCCATCGCGTCGGCAGGCTTGGCGGCGCTGGTGCTGTTCCGCTCGTACGTCGAGGAACTGCAACAGCACTTTCTGGTCAGCAAGCACCTCGAAGGGCTCAACCTCGCCAGCGCGACGCAGTTCGTGCTGAGTGACCCGCGCGTGGTCGTCGGGTTGTTCATCGGCGGGGCGCTGCCGTTCCTGTTTTCGGCCTTCAGCATGGACGCCGTGGGCAACGCCGCTGGGGCCGTCGTGCGGGAGGTTCGCCGCCAGTTACAGGCGAAGCCCGGTATCCTCAAGGGCGAGGATAAACCGGAGTACGGCACGTGCGTGGACATCGTCACCAAAGCCGCGCTCGGGCAGATGATCATCCCGGCGCTCCTGCCGGTCGTCGTCGTGATCCTCGTGGCGTGGGTGCACGCCCTCGGGCACCTGGCGCTCGGCGGCATGCTGCTGGGTACGATTGTCACCGGGTTGTTCCTGGCGATCTCGATGACCGGCAGCGGTGGCGCGTGGGACAACGCCAAGAAGTACATCGAAGAAGGCAACCACGGCGGCAAGGGTTCGCTCGCGCACGCCGCGAGCGTGACTGGCGACACCGTGGGTGACCCCTACAAGGACACCGCGGGGCCGGCGATCAATCCGATGATCAAGGTTGTCAACATCGTGGCGATCCTGATCATTCCGCTGTTCTTCTGAACAGGCTGCGAAGCAGCCGGTCATCCCCGACAGGTCCTGACGGTTTGGAGGCCGCTGCGCGGCTAGCGCCTGGCCGGGGCCTCACCCCCCAAAATGGCGGCGTACGCGGCCACCTCGGCGCGCGGCAGCGTCATGGACCCATCCGGCTCGCCGGGCGTCACGGTGTCGTAGCGGAGAGCATCCGGTGAGACGACCACGAAGCGGATCTCGCCGCCGTACTTCGCATCACCGACCTTGCCGAGTTCGGCGTTGACCGGCGCACCCGCCAAAAACTTGGCGAACGTGTCGTGCAAGTAAGCGTCCAGTTGCCCAACGGTCTTGTATTTGCCCGTGTTGATCGTGAAATAATGCGTTGTCGTTCCGTTTGCAGTGTTCGCGACGGAGGTGAAGCGCACCCGCTGGCTTTTGAGCTTGGAATCCGGCGGCTGCGTTGCCTTGACGGTGTAGCTCGCGCCGTTCATGTCGCGGGTGCCGAGGATGTAGTCGAACGTCTCGGGGGCCGTGGCAGTGGCCGCAGCGGGCGAGCCAGCGGCAAACTGTGCGTGCAACGACGGCGTGTAGCGAAAAGCCAGAGCCATGGCGACAGCGGTCCCAATCTGAAAGGAAGCTTTGCGGGTAATTTTCATGTTTGGATGCTACCCCTCGCTTTCGGCGGGGCAAGTCATTGTCGCTCCTGACGTTTCGGAGCCAGCTTGTATTCGAGCCCATCGATGAGCGCCAGCCAGCTGGCCTCGATGATGTTGCCGCTGACCCCCACCGTGCTCCACGCCTCGTGGCCGTCGCTGCTGACGATCAGCACCCGCGTGCGCGCGGCCGTCGCCTGGTGGCTGTCGATGATCCGCACCTTGTAATCCTGGAGCGCGATCCCGTCGATGGCGGGATAGAAGGGCCGGAGCGCCTTGCGCACGGCGGCGTCGAGGGCGTTCACCGGACCGTCGCCCTCGGCCACGGTGTACTCGTGCACGTCGCCCACGCGCAGCTTGACCGTCGCCTCGCAGGTTTCGTAGAGCCGGTTGCCGGTGCGCCGATAGTTGCAGTGGTACTCCTGGAGGGTGAACAACGGCTGGTGCAGCCCGAGCCGTCGGCGCACGAGCAGTTCAAAGCTCGCCTCGGCCGCCTCGAACTCGTACCCGTCCTTTTCCAGGCGCTTGATCTCGGCGAGCACCGCCGTCACCTCCGGGCTGCCCTTGTCCAACTCCAGGCCGAAGCCGCGCGCCTTCGCCAGCACGTTGCTCTGGCCCGACAGCTCGGAGACGAGGATGTGCTGCCGGTTGCCGACGGTCTCCGGCGCGATGTGCTCGTAGGAGCGGGCGAGCTTCTGGACGGCGTGGACGTGCACGCCGCCCTTGTGCGCGAACGCCGTCGAGCCGACGAACGGCGCACGGGGGTCGTGCGGACAGTTCGCCAGTTCGTCGACGAAGAACGAGAGTTCCGTCAACGCGGCAAGGTCTGCGACGACAGGCAGTCCCATCTTGGCTTGCAGGCAGGGAACCAACGTCGTGAGGTTGCAGTTGCCGGTGCGCTCGCCGTAGCCGTTGACCGTGCCCTGCACCTGCACGGCCCCCGCACGCACGGCGGCCAGCGCGTTGGCGACGCCGAGGCCGCAATCGTTGTGCGTGTGGATGCCCAGCGGGGCGGGGGACAGGTGGCCGGCGACCGCGCGGAAAATGGTGCCGATCTCGTCGGGCAGGCAGCCGCCGTTGGTATCGCAGAGGACGAGGAGGTCCGCGCCGCCTTCCCGCGCGGCGACGAGCGTGGCGAGGGCGTGTTCAGGATCGTCCTTGTAGCCGTCGAAGAAGTGTTCGGCGTCATAGATCACCTCGCGGCCGTGGGCTTTGAGGTGGCGCACACTGTCGGCGATCATCGCGCGGTTCTCGGCCGGGTCGATGCCGAGCACGTCGGTGACGTGCAGCCGCCAGCTTTTGCCGAAGATCGTCACGACCGGCGTGCTCGCTTCGAGCAGCAGGGCGAGTTGCGGATCGTTGGCGGCGGCAAGGTGCGCGCGCCGCGTGCTGCCAAACGCCGCCAGCCGTGCCCGCCGCAAGGTCAGGCGCTTGGCCTCCTCAAAGAAAGCCGCGTCTTTCGGGTTGGAGCCCGGCCAGCCGCCCTCGATGTAGTCCATGCCGAAGGCATCCAGCTTTTCGGCGATGCGCAGCTTGTCCAGCGCGCTGAAGTTGATGCCCTCGCCCTGCGTGCCATCGCGCAGGGTCGTGTCGTAAAGCGAGACTTTCGGGGCGGTGGGCATCGAAGGTGGTGGTGAGTGGTAGCTGGTGGACAGATTCCCTAAATCGTCAATCTCAAACTTCTGTCATCCTTCACCTCGTTGCATTCGCCTCAGGATGACAGAGAAAAAGGGTGGCGGACCTCACCAACGACGCGCAGCCCGTCACCCGCCGCTATTCCTTGCCGTGCGCGGCGCGAATCACCCCTTCGATCTCAGCGAACTTCTCGTCCTTCTGGTTGCACAGCAAAGCAGCCCGCAGCTTGTCGCCAGAGTAATACCGGACGATGAACGATTTCTTCTCGCGCGAGCCTTCCAATTCCGGCCGCATCGGCGTGCCGCTGCCGAAGTCCCCGATGAACTGGAAGCGCAGGTCGAAGGCCAAGCTCGCGTAGCGCGGCAGGAAGTCGTAGCGCTGGCGTTTTTTGCCGGTCATGTTCGCGCCGACGAGCAGCCCCTGCTGGCGGGCGTTGTCCCAGTGGTCGGTGCGGCGTACCCCACCGAAAACGCGGTCAGGGTAGAGCGCGATGTCGCCAGCGGCGTAAACACCCTTCTCGTCTGTTTCCAGAAACTCGTTGACCGGCGTGCCGCGCGGGCTGCTGAGTGGGGTGGTTGCGCACAAGTTCAAGGTTCATCTCGCCGCCGACGGCCACCAGCGCCAGGGCCGCGGGATAGCGGTTGCCGTTCTTGGTCTGGATGTTGCGCAGAACCGTCTTGCCCTCGAAGCCGTTGAGATTTTCCTGCAAGTGCAGGGTCACGCCGTGGTGGCGAAACTGGGCCGTCAGCCACGCGGCGGTGTCCACATCCACCAATTGGGTCCAGAGCGCGGCGTCGCGCGTGAGCAGCGACACCTTGCACTTGGCCGCACGCAGGGCGGCGGCGGCTTCCACGGCGATGAAGCCGCTGCCGACCACCACGATGCTGCCCTCGACCCCGGACATCTCCCGCAGCGCCATCGCGTCACTCAAGCTGCGCAGGTAGAGGACGTTACCCAGGTTCGTGCCCGCCACGGCCGGCCGCACTGGCCGGCTGCCGGTGGCCAGACACGCCTTCTTGAACTCCACGGACTGCCCGTTGCTCAGCACGGCCAGGCGGCGGTCGAGGTTAAGCTGGGTGACCACCGTGTTCAGGCGCAGGTCGATCTTGTGCTCCTCGTACCAATCGGCCGGGTGGTGCGTGAGCTTGGCGACGGGGTAATCCTTTTCGCTGAGGAACTGCTTGGAAAGGGCCAGCCGCATGTAGGGCGGGGTGCTCTCGTTGCCGACGAGCATCACCTTGCCGCGTTTGTCGTGCTGGCGGATGCCTTCGCACACGCTCGCGCCGGCGGTCCCGGCTCCGATCACCAGGTAATCGCGTTCAATCATGGTTGGCGGCGTTCATGCAGACGTAATCGCGCCGGGGTTGCGCTCCGGCGTTTTCGGACCAGCTTGTAGAACAATCTGGACGTCCTTAGCAACCAAGAACATCAACGGCAAACTCTTTATGGAACCGATTTCTCGCCGCCACGCGCTGACCACCCTCGGTCTCGGTGCCGCCGCCCTCGTCACCGCCGGTGCGGCCACTGCCGCCCCTGCGCCCAACAAGAGCACCGCGGCGGGATCCTCCGCCGAGTCGAAGGAAAGCGAGGTCGGTTTCAAGGACGGCAAATTTGTCCTGCCGCCGCTGCCCTACGGCTACGCGGACCTCGAACCCGCCATCGACGAGCAGACGATGAAGCTGCACCACGATATCCACCACGCCGCTTACGTGAAGGGCGGCAACGCGGCGCTCGAAGCCCTCGCCGCCATCGCCGCAGGTACGGGCGAAGCCGCGCTGACGGGACACTGGGACAACGAACTGGCCTTCAACGGCAGCGGCCACGCCTTGCACACGCTCTTTTGGAACAACATGAAAAAGGGTGGGAGTACGCCGGAGGGAGCTTTCGCCACCGCGCTCAAGGACGATTTCGGCGGCCAGCCGCAGTTTGAGAAGCTGTTTGCCGCGACGGCGGCCTCCGTGCAGGGCAGCGGGTGGGCCATCCTCGGCTACGACGCTCTTTCCAAGCGCCTCCAAATTATCCAAGCCGAGAAGCACCAGAACCAGACGCTGCAAAGCATCACGCCGCTCCTGGTGCTCGACGTGTGGGAGCATGCCTATTACCTCAAGTACCAGAACAAGCGTGCGGACTACGTGAAGGCGTTCTTCACGGTGGTCAACTACGAGGACGTGGCGGCCCGGTACGCGAAAGCGGTTGCCGGGGCGTGAAGCTGGGCCATCTTCGCCGACCATGACGCCCGGCGCATCCGTGCCGGCCGGCGGGATCATCGACCCCGCGCGGCTGGAAAACATCCGCTTCAGCAACGACGAAATCGCGCGCTACTCGCGGCATCTCATCATGCCCGAGGTGACGATGGAAGGGCAGAAGCGGCTGAAAGCGTCGCGCGTGCTCTGCATCGGCACGGGCGGCCTGGGGTCGCCCATCGCGCTCTATCTCGCCGCCGCGGGTGTGGGCAGGATCGGGCTCGTGGATTTCGACGTGGTGGACTACTCGAATCTCCAGCGCCAGATCCTTCATGGCACCGAGGATGTGGGCCGCAAGAAGCTGCGTTCGGCCAAGGACAAGCTGCGCGCCATTAACCCCAACGTGCAGGTGGACTTGCACGACGCCTTTTTCACCAGCGAGAACGCCCGCCAGATCGCCGAGCCGTACGACTTGGTCATCGACGGCACGGACAATTTTCCGACCCGCTACCTGTCCAACGACATCTGCGTCTTCACGCGCAAGCCAAACGTCTACGGGTCGATCTTTCGCTTCGAGGGGCAATGCACGGTGTTCGCCCCGCACTTGGGCGGTCCGTGCTACCGGTGCATGTTCCCGGAACCGCCGCCGCCCGGCATGGTGCCGAGTTGCGCGGAGGGTGGCGTGCTCGGGGTGCTGCCGGGCATCATCGGCGTGATGCAGGCCATCGAGGCCGTCAAGCTGATCGTCGGGGTCGGCGAGCCGCTGCTCGGGCGGTTGGTGCACTGCGACGCGCTCAAGATGAAGTTTCGCGAGTTCAAGCTGCGGCGCGACCCAAAGTGCCCGGTGTGCAGTGAGAACCCGACGATCACCGACCTCATCGACTACGACCAGTTTTGCGGCGTCCCCCAGGCCGCCGCGCAGCGCCAGGCAGACGAGCAGGACGTGCCGACCCTACCTGTGGCGGACCTCAAGCGCCGGATGGAAGCCGGCGATGGCCTGCTGCTGGTGGACGTGCGCGAAAAATACGAGCACGATATCGCGCAGGTGCCCGGCGCCAAGCTCATCCCCTTGAGCGAACTGCCCGCGCGCATGAGTGAACTCGACAGCGCGCAGGAGATCGCACTCCTGTGCAAGAACGGCCAGCGCAGCGCCCAGGCGGTCCGATCCCTGCAGGAAGCCGGGTTCTCGAAGCTGTTCAACGTGTCTGGGGGGATCGACGCCTGGTCGCAGCAGATTGACTCGACGGTGCCGAAGTATTGAGCCATGATCGACGCCGACCTGCTGGAACTCCTGCGTTGCCCGACGACCCTTCAGCCCCTCCTGGCGGCGACTGCCGAACAGTTGGCGCGCCTGAACGCGGACGGACGCGGGGGCAAACCGCTCGAAGATGCGCTGGTGCGTGAGGACGGCCGGGCGGCTTACCCGGTGCGCGGGGGCATCCCGGTTCTCCTCGCGGACGAGTGCATCGCGCTGGCGTAGGCGGGTCGCTTTATCACCCTCTGAGTCTATGGACCGCGACCTTGCCAAACCCTCCGTGCCCACGCACCGCCTAGGTGCGCTCGACCAGGAACAGGCGATCACCGAGGAGCATTACAAATCGCAGCTCAAGCAGCGGCAGTTGCAGCTCATCAAGCTGCAACTCAAGCTGGCGGAAAGCCGCAAGCACTCGGTGCTCATCGTTGTGGAAGGGCCGGACGCCGCCGGCAAGGGAGGCGCGGTCAAGCGGGTGGTCGAAAAACTCGATCCGCGTACCCTGCGCGTTTATTCCACGGTCAAGCCCACCGAGGACGAACTGGGGCGGCAATACCTCTGGCGCTTCTGGACCCGGCTGCCCGCCCGCGGGCGCATTGCGGTGTTCGACCGCTCGTGGTACGGACGCGTGCTGGTCGAGCGGGTGGAGGGATTTGCCACGGAGGCCGAGTGGCGGCGAGCCTACCGTGAGATCAACGAGTTCGAGCGGATGCTCATGGACGACGGCACGGTGATCCTGAAGTTTTACTTCCACGTCACGAAGGACGAACAACTCAAGCGCTTCAAACGACGCGAGGCAGACCCTTACAAGAGTTGGAAGATCAACGACGAGGACTGGCGCAACCGCCGGAACTGGGACCAGCACAACGAGGCGGCCGAAGAGATGTTCGAGCGGACCAACTCCGACGGCGCGCCGTGGCACCTGATCGCCGGCAACTACAAGTGGCACGCCCGGCTGGAGATGCTGCGGATCACCCTCAAGGCACTCGAAGACCTCAAGCTCTGAATTCTCGGAAGACCGTGCCCGTTGTTCCCCGTCGTTTCCCGCGCCTCGCCGTTTTCTGGCTGGTGGCCGCTATGCTGGCGGGCTGCGACCGCATCAGCATCAACCAGGGCGGGGACCACGCCTACGAGCAGGCCGAGCAGAAGCGCAACACGCAAGATTACCGCGGCGCCATCGGGCTCTACGAGAAGGCTTTGGACAATTCCACGAAGGCGGCGGAGGCGCATTTCCGCATGGGGATGATCTACGACGCCAACCTGGACGATCCCGTTGGCGCGGTGCACCACTTCAAGCGTTACCTGGAGATCCAGCCCAACGGCCTGCACGCCAAAGAGGCGCACGCCAACCTGGACCGTATCGAACTCAAGCTGGCCACCAGCTTAGCCGGTGGCACGCTCATCAACCACACGGAAGCGCTGAAGCTGCGGCAGGAGAATAAGGAC
>CAXTMD010000082.1:6721-13289 GCA_964245035.1 uncultured Chthoniobacterales bacterium | reverse complement strand
GTAGTAGTCGGGGTTCATCGCGCGCGACTCGGCCTCGCTGACGATGGGGATGTCCGTGCCCAGGGTGCGCGCGCCGTACTTGTCGGGATTGCGCTCGGCGGCCACGTCGACCAGGCGGTTGTCGATGCCAGCCCATTGCAGGATGGTGTTGCCCTTGGTGGAAGCGCCGTAGATGTGGATCTTCTTGCCTTCCTTGCGCAGCTTCTTGAGCAGGTTGATCAGCTCCTCGCGGTGCACGTTGATGCGGTCCTGGAAGTGCTTGTAGGGCTTGTCGGTGTCCAGTTCGAGGTCGAACTCGTCCTGGCGCATCTGCCGCAGGGCCTCGGCGAACTCGGGCTTGCGGAAGGAAAAGTTGTCCGCGTGCGTCGCGTAGCAGCGCAGGCTGCCGCCGTTGATGTCGTTGGTGGCGACGCTGAACACCTTCATGCCCGCCGCCTTGAGGATGTACTCGATGATGGCGAGGCTGTAGTACTCGAGGTGCTCGTGGCAGATGGTGTCGTAGGAGTTCATCGCCAGCATCATCGGCATGTAGGACATCTCGAAGATCCACACGCCGCCCGGGGCGAGCACGGCCTTGATGCCGCGGGTAAACGCGATGGGATCCTCCAGGTCGTAGAACATGGCGATGCTCGTGACGATGTCGCAGCGCTTGTCGCTCAGGCGCTTGGTCAGCTCGGCGGACGGGAAGATGTCCTGGACGACCGTCACGCCTTGGCCGATTTCCTGCGCCACGTCGGAGGGGTCGACGCCGTACTTCTCGTAGGCTTCGGGGTAGCAGCGCAGCAGCGTGCCGTCGTTGCAGCCGATGTCGAGCACGCGGGCGTCGAGCTTGTGGCCGACCAGCTCCATGGCGGTTTCCGCGATGCCGCGCAGGTGGTTGCGCATCGTGTCGTTGGTGCCGGAGCGGTACCAGTAGGCGGAGTAGAGCACCTCGGGCGGGACGGTGTGCTCCATCTGGAGCAGGCCGCAGGCGTGTTCGTCGCGCGTGGGATCGCAGCGCACCAGCGTGCAGGCGATCCGGCGGGCGGGCGGCAGCTCCTTGCCGGGCTTGACGAAGGAGCCTTGCAGGTACTGCTCGCCCAGGTCGATGACCTTGGTGAGAGCCTTGGAGCCGCAGACCCGGCAGGTGGTTCGGTGGACGAGGTGCATAGAAGCGCTGTATAATTGAGTGGCCGGGGATGGTGGTCAAGAACGACGAGGCAACAAGCGTGCCAAGGGCAGACACAGCACGACAAAAGCGGCCAAGCCGATGCGCAATCCCCGCTCCCACACGGGCCAACCCCCGGCGTCCCGGGGTCCCTTGAACCCCAGGAACCCCGCGACGGCGCCCAGCAGCAGCGCGGATTTGCCCGCGTAGTCCCGCCGGGCCGCCGGAACGTTCCCGGCGGCGCGGGCGTGGATCAGGTCGCGCAGCACCCCCAAGGCCCGGCGCGGATAACACCGGTGGAAGGTGTCCCGCTGCGCGGCGGAAGCGTGCCGGCGGACGATCCGCCAACTGTTGCGCGCGGAGTAAAAGCAGGCGGTCGGCGAGCCCGACCCGGAGTCTTTGCCTGCGACCTTGTGCCAGACGCGGGCGGCGGGGACAGCTAGGCTGGTCCAGCCCAGCGCCTTCGCGCGCAGGCCGAGGTCCGCGTCCTCGAAGTACGCGAAAAAATCGCCGTCGAAGCCGCCGGTCCGCTCCGCCACCGCGCGGCGGATCAGCAGGGCGCAGCCCTCCGCGTAGGACACCTCGACCGCGGCAGAACCGGCCGCGGCCTCGGACTGGCGGACCTGCTCGCCGCAGACTAGCATGTCGAAACGGAGGCGGCAGCCCATGCCGGCGAGGGTCGTCGGCTGGTGCGCTTCGTAGATCGCGGCCGTGGCGAGACCCACGTGCGGATTGGCCTCCAGGGCTTCCACCAGCTTCCGCAGCGCGTCGGGCGCGGCGACCGTGTCGTTGTTGAGGCAGAGGATGTATGCCGCGCCCCCGTCCAGGGCGAGCCGGAGCCCGGCGTTGTTGCCGCCGGTGTAGCCCAGGTTGCGGCCCGCGGCGTGGACGTGCACGTGGGGGAAACGCTGCCGGAGCGCGGCGGCCTGCTCGCCCCGGCTGCCGTTGTCCACCACGATGACGCGCAGGTTCCCGTATTCCAGCCGGCCCAGCGAGTCGATGCACTCGGCGGTGTCTTCCAAGGCGTTCCAGTTGATCAGCACGACGGCAACGGGCGGCAGGTCGGACGGCGGCATGGAACGCGGGCGTCGGTCCGGCCCGGCGGCGGCCCGGGGAGGGTCAGGAAGCTCCGGCGGCCGGCATCGGCGGACGCGACTCGACGGCGGCGCGGAACTGCCGGTCGATCTCGTCGATGCAGCGGGTGCGCTCCAGGTTGAGGACCGCCAACTGTTTGATGATGCCGTCCTTGGCGTCGGCGGGGACCTTTTCGATCTCGTAACCCTTGTCCACCTCGTGCCAGAGCTGGCAGTTGACCTCCGCCAGGTGGGAGAACACCGTCGCCAGGCTGCCGCTGACCTCGGGCACGGCGTTGCCCTCTTTGCGGTAGACCTTGTTGGCGGCAAACGTGAGGCGCGTCGAGGGGATGCGGCCGGCGAGCGCGTCGCCGACAAACCCGTCGATTTCCTCCTGGAGCTGCTGCTGCTGGCCGGCCAGGCTCTTCTGCCGCTCGGGGTCTTCCGAGTGCCACTGCTTGAGCTTGACGATCGTCAGTTTGTCGCAGAGCGAGCCGAGAGTTTCCGCCATAGAAGAATGGGCGCTATCAATGCTTGCAAATGTCCGGAGCGGCAAGCGCAATCTTCACCCGGCGCCACCGGGCGTCATCGCGCCGGCGGGAGCACCTGCCAGCCGCAGTCGACGAACACGCAGCCCACGTCCGCCTTGCCGTCGTACTTGGCGAAGGCGGAGCCAGCGTCGACGATTTGCATGACCAGGGAGTCGACGGCCACGTACACCGTGCGGACCAGCGGCACGTGCACGTAGACCATGAAGATGTAGCGGCCCGGGATCAGGAAATGAGCCGGGATGACCCCCTCGCAGCGGAAGGCCGTCGTGTCGGCGGAGAGCGTCGGCAGGTCAAACTCCGAGCGGAACACGACCCGGTCGCGGGAGTCCTTGACCATGATGCCCACGTTCAGGCCCGGCACGAAGCGCGCCATCCCGCAGTCGAGCGCCACGCGCACCGGTTCGCTGTGCGGGAAGTTCGTCGCGGGCTGGCCGGTGGTGTCGAGCAGGCGGGCGTCCTCGACCCAGACGGTGTCCTCGAAGCGTTTGCCGCCGGCAAACTTCGCCCCGGCCCCCGCGCCCAGGTAGGCGTCGATGACCGGCAGAGGCGCGCCGTCCTGGAGCAGGGAGCCCTGGCCGAGCAGGACCGCGCGGGTGCAAAGCTGGTGGATGGCCGCCATGTTGTGCGAGACAAAGAGCACCGTGCGTCCCTCGCGGCTGGCCACGTCGTTCATCTTGCCCAGGCACTTCTTCTGAAACTCCATGTCGCCGACGGCGAGCACCTCGTCGACGACGAGGATCTCCGGCTCCAGGTGCGCGGCCACGGCAAAGGCCAGGCGCACGTACATGCCGCTGCTGTAGCGCTTGACCGGCGTGTCCAGGAACTTGGCCACCTCCGCAAACTCGACGATCTCGTCGAACTTGGCGCGGATCTCGGAGCGGTGCATGCCCAGGATGGCGCCGTTGAGGAAGATGTTCTCGCGGCCGGTCAGTTCCGGGTGAAAGCCCGTGCCGACCTCCAGCAGGGACGCCACCCGGCCCTTGAGGCGGATGCGCCCAGCCGTCGGCTCGGTGATGCGCGAGAGGATCTTGAGCAGCGTGCTTTTGCCCGCGCCGTTGCGCCCGATGATGCCCACCACCTCCCCGCGCCGGATCTCGAACGACACGTCACGCAACGCCCAGAACTCCTGGTCCTCTGGCACGGCAACGTCGTGGCCGTCCGGAGCCCGCCGCAGCCTGCGCAGCGGGGCTTGCAGGGTGCTCATCAGGCCCTCGCGCAAGGTGTGGTAGCGCGCTCCGCCTGCCTGTCCACCGAGCGTGTAGCGTTTGCTGACGTTCTCGACTTGGATGACGGGCTCGGTCATGGCAGGGACACGGCAGACAAGGCGACGCAAGATGCCAGCAGGGCGGGGGGCTGACCAGTTTTTTCCTCGGGTCCGGCCGGGTCGGGGCGGCGAAAGGTTTGGCGCGACGGGCTGCGGCGTGCTTCCATACGGCGCAGTTCCGATGAAAAAAGCCCTCATTTTTGGCGTCTCCGGCCAGGATGGCGCGTACCTCGCGCACCTCTTGCTGGAGCGCGGCTACGAGGTCGTGGGCACCTCGCGCGACGCCCAGGGCGCCTCGTTCGGCAGCCTCGTGCGCCTGGGCGTGCGCGAGCGGGTGCGCATGGCCTCGGCAGCCATCAACGACTTCCGCAGCGTCCTCCAGCTCCTCGCCCGCGAGGGGCCCGATGAAATCTACAACCTCGCCGGCCAGACCAGCGTGGGCCTGTCCTTCGAGCAGCCCGTCGAAACGCTCGAATCCGTCGCTACCGGCACGCTCAACATCCTCGAAGCCCTGCGCTTCCTCGGCCGGCCGGTGCGCTTCTACAACGCGGCGTCGAGCGAGTGCTTCGGCGAGAGCGGCGAAGCTCCCGCCGACGAGGAAACCCCCTTCCGCCCGCGCAGCCCCTACGCGGTGGCCAAGGCGACGGCGTTCTGGGCCGTGGCCAACTACCGCGAGGCCTACGGGCTGTTCGCCTGCTCGGGCATCCTCTTCAACCACGAATCGCCCCTGCGGCCGGAGCGCTTCGTCACGCAAAAGATCGTGGCCGCTGCCTGCCGCCTCGCCAGCGGCGAGGACCGCGGCAAGCTGCGCCTGGGCAACCTGAGCGTGGAACGCGACTGGGGCTGGGCGCCGGAGTACGTCGACGCCATGTGGCGCATGCTCCAGCGCGACACGGCGAGCGACTACGTCATCGCCACGGGCGAGACCCGGCCGCTGGAGGATTTCGTCGCGCGGGCGTTCGCGTGCGTGGGGCTGGACTGGCGCGAACACGTCGAGGGCGACAAGGCGCTTTTGCGTCCCACCGACCTGAAGCGCGGCTGGGGCAACCCGGCCAAGGCCGCCCGCGAACTCGGCTGGCAAGCGCAGCACAAGATGGACGACGTGGTCCGCCTGATGGTCGAGGCCCGCCGCTTTCCGTAGCGGGCAAAAGGGTGTAAGTTGGCAGCAGGATGATTGGCCCCTGCCAGTTGTGCGAACGCGAAACGGCGCTCACGCGACACCACCTCGTTCCGCAGTGCCGCCACCACAACAAGTGGAACAAGAAAAACTTCGACCGGCGCGCCATCAAGACTGACCTCCTGCTGCTCTGCCACGGCTGCCACCGGCACCTGCACGCGCTCTTCAGCGAAAAGGAACTCGAACGCCGCTTCCACGACCTGCCCAGCCTACGGGCGCACCCGGAGGTGGAGAAATTCGTGTCGTGGCTGCGGACCAAGCCGCCGGGCTTCAAGCCGCCGTCGAGCCGCTCGGCTACGAAGAAGCTGGCGCGGGTGTAGCGGGCGCGAACCGCAGGCGTTCGTCGGTGTCGAGGATCTCCGCCAGGGGTGGCCAGCCGGCGATGTCCATCCCCTGAAAACTGTGCAGGTACACGGCCACGGTTTCCGCCGGGTACTTTGCGAGCAGGGCGTCGATGGCCGCGCGCAGCTTCTCCGGTTCGGGGCAAGGAGGTAAGTTCTCGATGCCGCCCTGTTCGTCGTGGGCGATGCCGAGGGAATCGAGGAAATCACAGAGCATCGGGGCCTGCGAACCCATCAGCCACATCTGCAAGAGATTGGCCGAGATCTGCTCGTTCTGCGGGCGGGCGAGGGCGTTTTGCATCCAGGCGTGGCGTTCGGGCCGGGGTTTGCGCTCGACGAACACGGGCCGCAGCTTGCGCGCGGTGGCGAGGGTCTGGATGGCCACGCGGTAGGTCGGCTTGTCCGCACCTTGGAGGTGCGAGAGGATGCCATCCACCGTGGAGGCGGGAAGTTTCTGGAAAATGTCCGTCGCTTTGAACATAGAATTCGGCAGGCCCGCAAACTCCACGCCGCGTTCCAAAAGGCAAGCGTAAATGAACAACCTGTCCCTCGCCGTCCAGTTCTTCTTGCAGCTTGCCGTCGTCCTGCTGTTTTGCCGGGTGGTCGGCGCCCTGGCTAGGCGCTGCGGCCAGCCGCAGGTCGTCGCCGAGATGATCGCGGGCGTGCTGCTGGGACCGTCGCTTTTCGGGTGGTTGCTGCCGGGCTGGCAGCACGC
Source organism: uncultured Chthoniobacterales bacterium (assembly GCA_964245035.1). Taxonomy (GTDB): domain Bacteria; phylum Verrucomicrobiota; class Verrucomicrobiia; order Chthoniobacterales; family SZAS-18; genus CAHJWO01. The sequence goes on along the minus strand of CAXTMD010000082.1, from coordinate 7,021 downwards.
GCTGTTTCCCTGGGACGCCGCGCAGAAGGCGCGCGACACCCAGAGCTACCTGTTCCCGGCGTCGCAGCTCGGGCTGGCGCTCTACATGTTTGTCGTCGGGCTGGAGTTCCGCGTGGACATCGTGCGGCGGCAGTTGCGCTCCTCGGTGGCGGTGTCGGCCGCGGGGATGGCCGCGCCGTTCGTGCTCGGCGCGGGGTTGGGCTGGGTGTTCTTCCGGTCCACGCACCTTTTCCCCCACCCGCACTTCCCTGGCGGAGGCGATGTTGTTTTTGGGTGCGTCGATGTGCATCACGGCGTTTC
>CAXTMD010000082.1:3758-6711 GCA_964245035.1 uncultured Chthoniobacterales bacterium | reverse complement strand
CGCGCGCATCATCCATTTCAAGGGGCTCGCGGACACGACGATGGGCACGGTGGCGCTCGGCGCGGGCGCGCTGGACGACGCGACCGCGTGGTGTCTGCTGGCGGTGGTGCTCGCAAGCTTCGACCAGCAGTGGAGCCGCGCGTGGCTGAACATCGGCGGGGGGGCAGTCTACGTGGCGGTCGTGCTGGGGGTGGTGCGCCCGCTGCTGGCGCGCGGGAAAGCGGTGCTGGTACGCGGCGGCACGCTGACTGATTCCGGACTGGTCGTGGCGCTGGCGTTGATGGCGCTGGGGGCATGGTGGACGGATTTCGTCGGGCTGCACGCGGTGTTCGGCGCGTTTGTCATGGGGGCGGCGATGCCACGCGGGGTCGTGTCGCGCGACCTGGTTGGACGCATCCAGCCGCTGACGGTGGCGCTCTTGCTGCCGCTGTTTTTCACCTACTCGGGCCTGAACACGACGATCACCCTGCTCAACACCGGCTTTCTGTGGGCGACCTGCGCGGCGGTGCTGGCGGCGGCGGTCGTGGGCAAGGGTGTGGCCTGCTGGCTGGCGGCACGGGCGACGGGCGTTTCGCCGCGCGAGGCGCTGGGTATCGGCGTGCTGATGAACGCGCGCGGGTTGATGGAGCTGATCATCATCAACATCGGTTTGCAGCGCGGGATCATCTCGCCGGAACTGTTCGCGACGCTGGTGATCATGGCCATCGTGACGACGCTGATGGCATCGCCGATCTTTGACCGGTTGGTGGGGAGCAACCCACCGCCCGGCGGCGAGGAAGCGGCGGGAGAACTCCTCGCCGGAGGCGTCGTGTCAAGGTAGGGTTGCCTCTCCGAGGCAACCCTGTTGTTTCTGGATGACTGTGCCCGTCCTTTGACGCTCCTGTTCCAGAAAATCTAGGATTGCCTCGGAGAGGCAACCCTACCTTGGAAAGAACGGCCACGACGGCCTGTTTACGTCCAGTACAAAATCCGCGCCTGCGGCAGCTTCGCGGCGATCTCGCGCTCAAAGAACGTCCGCAGCGTGCCCATCATGTCCTTCGGGTAAACGTACTTCACGCCGCCGAACTTGTTGAACTTCCGGGCGCGCTTCTCCTCGTCGAGGTCCAGCGTCGTCTTGGGATACCAGCCCTGCAGCACTTCCTTGCTGCCGGGCGTGAACCGGTGCGTGATGAGTTCCACCGTCACATCCCGCGCGCCGTCGAGCGCCTGCGCCGCCTCGTCGAGCAGCGCACCGTAGTGCGTTTCCCACCCTTCGATCGGCATGATCGGCGCGATCACCAAACCCACCGGGTAACCAGCCTCCGTCGCCAGCCGCCGCAGCCCTGCCAGCCGCGCCGACACGGACGCCGTGCCGCCTTCCAGCTTTTGCGAAACCGGCCGCGCGTTGACGCTCGCCCGGCAGCGCGTCCGGCCGCCGTGCGCCAGCCCGAGCAGCGGCTCGACCGCGTCAAACTTGCTCACCCAGCGCAGCCGCGCCCGGCTGTCGTCCCCCTGCGCGCCAAACCACCGCACGCACTCCGCGAGGCTGCCCGTGAGGTGTTCGATGCCCAGCGGGTCGGTGTAGCACGACACCTCGAAGCTCGTCTCCGGCCGGTCCGCGCGCACGTACTGGGTGAGGTTGGCCAGGATGGCGGGCAGGTTGGCGAACACCCGCACCACCGGCGGCCCGGTCAGGCTGCCGGCCAGATAGCAATACTGGCAATGCGCCGGGCAGCCTTCCGCGAGGTGAAATTGCCAGTCCGCCGAGGGCGGGATCGGTTGCAAGCGAAATGCTCCGGCGGGCGCGTTGACGACGGCGAGAGTGGATTTGCCGAGGCGGTAGGTCTCGCGCTCGTCCGCGCCCCGCGTGCCGGTGAGACGCGGCAGCACCTCCACGGGCAGCCCCATCGCCTCCACGCGCTCGCGGATGGCCTGGCCATGAGCCTCGGCGAGCGCCGCCGGGGTGAAGACGACCCGGCGCGGCGTCCAGCGCCGGGCGGGCGAAAGCGGCCGTTCCCCGGCGGTGAGCGTCTGGGGTTCAGTCAGTTCTTGAAGGAGATCGGCGGCCACCTAAATAATACGTCCGCCGCTGATGAGTGGATGGCGCGTCCGCTCAGTACCACGCCACCGCGCACAGCAGCACGACGACCCCGTAGGCGACCCCGGCAACCGCCGCCGCTTGCCAGCGGACGGCCGATTTGTTCAGCCAGCCGATCTGGTCGCGCAGCACGTGCGGCATGCTCACGTAGACCATGCCCATGACCACCCAGGCGTACGCCAGCGCCACCACCAGCAGCCGGCTCAGCGGCGGACGCAAAAACGCCGCGTCCAGCACCGGGGCTGCCGCCAGCAGCCCGAGGATGCCCAACGCGCGCACGGACAGGAAGTCGTCCACGTAGCGGATCACCAAGTAGAAAAACACCGGCAGCGCGAACATCACCGGCGTCTGGAGGTAGTAGAACTCGCCCCAGTCCATCGTGTAGGCCAGCGCGTACGTCCACAGGAAGTCGACCGTCAGCAGCACCAGCCCGGCCAGCCGCGAACGCGGGAACTTCTGCAACCAGCCGCGGGTCTCAGTGGAGCGCAGCATCATCAGCACATGCGCCGCCGTCCACACCAGACCGATGAGCAGGCCGACCGCTTTCAGACTCAACAAGGGAGGGTTCATAGAGTTGCGGGGACCAACGCGTCGCACTCGCCGTAGAGCGTGAACCCGCTGGAGTGCGCCACGTGCACGTCGAAGATCTGCCCCACCTGACGCGGGTGCCCCTCGAAGACGACGATCTTGTTGCCCGGCGTGCGTCCGGTCAGGCGGCGGGGATTGGTCTTGCTCGGGCCTTCGCAGAGGATCTCGACCCCTTGGCCGACCAGCGCCGCGTGCTTCGCGCGGGCGTGGACGTTGACCACTTGGTTGAGCAGGTCCTGGTTGCGCGCTTCCTTGACCTCCTCGGGCACCTGCCCGGCCATCGTGGCG
>CAXTMD010000082.1:0-3748 GCA_964245035.1 uncultured Chthoniobacterales bacterium | reverse complement strand
GCCTTCGCAGAGGATCTCCACCTGCCGGCCGACGAGCGCGGCGTGCCGGGCCTTGGCGTGCGCGTTGACCACGGAAAGGAGGTCGTGGTTGCGGGCTTCCTTGACGGACTCGGGCACCTGCTCGGCCAGCGTGGCGGCGGGCGTGTCCTTGCGCGGCGAGTACCGGAAGACGAACGCGTTGTCGAAGCCGATCCGGTCCGTCAGCGCGCGGGTTTCCTGGTAATCTTCCTCCGTCTCGCCGGGGAAGCCGACGATGATGTCCGTCGTGATGGCGATGTCGGGCCGAGCGGCGCGGAGTTGGGCGATCAATCCTTCGTAGACCGCCGACTTGTACGGCCGGTGCATCGCGCGCAGGACTCGGTCGCTGCCGCTCTGCATCGGGAAATGGACGTGCGGCATCAACCGGGGCAGCCGCGCGAAGGCGTCCACCAGGTCGCGCCGGAAGCCGATGGGATGCGGCGAGGTGAAGCGCAGCCGCTCCAGGCCCTCGACCGCATGCACGGCGTCGAGCAACTGCACGAACGGGCTGCGGCCGTCGGCGCTTTTCTCGAACTCGTGCCGCCCGTAAAGATTGACGATCTGCCCGAGCAGCGTGACCTCCTTCACTCCTTGCGCGACGAGCGCGCGGACCTCGGCGACGATCTCCGCCGTCCCGCGCGAACGCTCCGCCCCGCGCGTATCGGGCACGATGCAAAACGTGCACCGCATGTTGCAGCCCTGCATGATCGACACAAACGCGCTCGGCTGCCCGGGACGCAGGACGTGTTCGCGGATCGTCTCCTGCGAACCCGCCTCCTCCTCGACGTCGACGATGGAAAACCGCAGGTCGTCGCGGCGCGGGGCCTCGGTCTGGCGCGCCCGGCGGCGGGCGACGGCCTCGTCCACGTAGTCGGCGACGCGGTGGAACTTCTGCGTGCCCACCACGAGGTCGAGCCGGGGCATCTCGGCCACCAAGCTCGCGCCGCGCGACTGCGCCATGCAGCCCAGGAACCCGAAGACGGTCTCGGGACGGTCGCGGTGCAGGGCGTTGAGCATGCCCATCTTGCCGATGGCCTTTTGCTCGGCCTGGTCGCGCACGCTGCACGTGTTGAGCAGCACCACGTCGGCGTCGGCCTCGGACGGGGTCAGCTCGTAGCCGCGGGCGAGCAGTTGACGGGCGACCTGCTCGCTGTCGCGCTCGTTCATCTGGCAGCCGTAGGTTTTGAGAAAGACTTTGGCCATCTCGCGGAAGGGCGCGAACATACACGCGGACCCGCCCGCTCCGCAAGGCCCGCTCAGACCGTGAACCCGCCGTCCACGTCCAACGTTGTGCCCGTGATGAACGACGCTTCCGGGCTCGCCAGGAACGCCACCGCCGCGGCGACCTCCTCCGGCCTGCCATAGCGGCCCAGGCAGACTTTTTTCTTCACGGAGTCGGCCTGCTCGCCCTCCTCGGGGTTGTTGCCGGTCTGGATCGGCCCCGGCTGGACCGTGTTGACGGTGATGTGCTTCGACCCCAAGTCCCGCGCCCAGCCGCGCGTGTACGCGGCGACGGCGGCCTTGGTCGCGCTGTAGTCCGCCAGACCGGGCAGCATGGTGTCCTTGCTGATGATCGAGCCGATGGTGATGATCCGTCCACCCGAAGGCAAGAACGGCACCGCCGCGCGGGTCGCCGCCACGACCCCGCCGACGTTGACGGCCTGCTGGCGGGCCAGTTCAGCCACATCGCACGCTGGGTCGTCGACCGGTCCCATGACGAACACGCCCGCGTTGTTCACCAAGATGTCGAGCCGGCCGCCGAACCCGTCGGCGGCCTTCTTGACGAGTGCCGCCACCTGCCCGGCGTCGGCCTGGTCGGCCTGGAACGCCGTCGCGCGCACACCGTGGGTGTCGGCGAGTTCGCGGGCGAGGGCTTCGGCCTGGTCGGCGGACGCCACGTAGGAAAGTGCCACGTCCGCGCCGTCGGCGGCGAGTTTGCGGGCGATGGCCGCGCCGATGCCGCGCGAGGCCCCGGTGACGAGGGCGGCTTTGCCGGAAAGTGGTTTGTGGGAGGTGCTCATGGGCAAGAGAATTTAGGTGTAGGGTTATATCTGCGCGGAACCACCGTCGACGAAGAGTTCGGTGCCGGTGACGAAGCTGCTATCGTCGGAAGCCAGGAAAACCACCGCCTTGGCGATCTCGTCGGAGTCGCCGATGCGGCTGAGCGGGATGCCGGCGGTCATCTGGGCTTCGACCTCCTGGTTGATGAGATTCTCGTAGCCGGGCGTCCGGATTGGGCCGGGGCTGACGACGTTGACACGAATGTCGCGTCCCTTGAGGTCGAGGACCCAGGAGCGGGCGAAGTTGCGCACCGCCGCCTTGGTCGCGCTGTACACGCTCATCGCCGGGGTACCCTTGGAGCCGACGATGGAGGCATTGAGGACCACCGAGCTGTTCTTGCCCAGGAGCGGCAGGGCTTTCTGCACGGTGAAGAGCAGGCCCTTCACGTTGGCGTTGAAAACCTTGTCGTAGTGCTCCTCGGTGATCTCGCCCAAGGGCAAAAACTCCCCCAGGCCCGCGTTGGCGAAGACCACGTCGAGCTTGCCCGCTTGGTCCTTGATCGTGGCGTAGAGCCGGTCGAGGTCGGCGAGGTTGGACACGTCGCCCTGCACGCCGACGGCGCGCTCGCCGATCTCGGCTACGGCGGCGTCGAGTTCCTTTTGGCGGCGGCCGGTGACGAAGACCCGCGCCGCGCCCTCCGCGACGAAACGCTTGGCGGTGGCCAGACCGATGCCGCTGTTGCCTCCGGTGATGAGGGTGATCTTGCCGTCAAGCTTCTTGGAAGAGGTGCTCATATTTTTGTATCGTTTGGTACACATCTGTAAACGCTGGCAAAATATCGTCAAGCGATTAATGTACTGATGGGTATGAAAAACGCATGCACGCTCGGCCGGCCACGAGCGTTTGACGCCGACGCGGCGCTCGAACGCGCCCTGCAGGTGTTCTGGCGCAAGGGCTACGAAGGCACTTCGCTGTCCGACCTGACGGCGGCGATGGGCATCAACCGGCCGAGCCTCTACGCGGCCTACGGCAACAAGGAAGCGCTCTTCCGCAAGGCCCTGGATCTCTACGCGGAGATGGCGCACCGGTCCGTCCAGTGCTCACTTGCCGTGCCCAGCGCGCGCGAGGCCGTGGCGAGCGTTCTGCGCAAGGCGGCAGACGTACCAGATTGTCCGCTGGAGCCGCGCGGCTGCCTGATGGTCAGCGCGGGGTTGGCCGGCGGCGAGGAAGCGGAGGGCGTCCGCCGGGAACTCGCCGCGCGCCGCGCCGACACCCAGGCGCTCCTGCGCTGCCGCCGGGAACGGGCGCGCGCCTACGGCGACCGGCCGGCGGGGCGGCACCCGGCCGACTTCGCGCGCTACGTGGCGACGCTGCTGCACGGCATGTTGACGTCCGGCGCCCTGTCGATCTTCGGCGACTTCCTCGCCTCCGACCGGTCGAGCTACGGGCACGGTCCGCTCGAAACGATCGCCGGCCCGGTCGTCACATCGGCGCTCGACGCCTACGGCCTGGCGCGCGGCGCGGTGGAGAAGCTGGGGTCGACCCCGCGCAAGCCGGTCCCGCCCGGCAAGGCGTACAGCGACACGGTCGCCGGCGCCCGCCAGCTCCTCCAGAACAACACGCCGCTGCTATCGACCCATTGGGCGCTGCGCGCCGCGTACAATCGCGTGCTGCTCGACCAGCTCCAGTTCCTCGCGGACCCGACCGCGCACGCGGCGATGCGCAAGAG
>CAXTMD010000081.1:1334-13307 GCA_964245035.1 uncultured Chthoniobacterales bacterium | reverse complement strand
ACAAGGACCTGATGGCGCAAAACGGCAGCGGCGGCGACGTGAAGGATTACATCCGGGAAAAGATCCGCAGCGGCAAGTTCCTCATCAAGAGCATCCACCAGCGCCAGCAGACGATTTCCAACATTGCCAACCAGATTGTCAGCCGGCAGCAGGAATTTCTGGATAGCGGCACGGCGTTTCTGCGGCCGATGACGATGGTGCAGATCGCGGAGGCGGTCGGCGTGCACGAAACGACCGTCAGCCGCGCGATCTCGGGCAAGTACATCTCCACGCCACAGGGAGTGTTCGAGATGCGGTACTTCTTCACGCCCGGCTACCAGACGGCCAACGGCGAGTCGATGAGCAACACGAGCGTCAAGGACGCCATCCTGGACCTCATCAAGGGTGAGACGCCGACCAATCCCCTTAGCGACAAGGACATCGTCTCCATCCTGAGTGAGCGCGGCATCCCTATCGCCCGGCGCACGGTGGCGAAGTACCGCAACGAGCTGAGCATCCTGCCCAGCAACATGCGCAAGCAGTACTGAGCGCGGACGTTCGGCACGCCTAGATGCGTCGGTCCAACCGAATCTAGGACGATGAACACCACCCCGCTCACCCAACAGCCCGCCTGGCAGAAGCTTGCCGCCCACCACCAAGAAATCCAAGGGCTGCACCTCCGCAACCTCTTTGCCCAGGACCCGCAGCGCGGCGAACGCCTCAAAGCCGAGGCGGTGGGACTCTACCTCGATTACTCCAAGAACCGCGTCACGGACGAGACGCTCAAGCTGCTGGTTCAACTGGCCAAGGATTGCGACCTGAGCGGGCGCATCCGGGCGATGTTCAGCGGGGAGAAGATCAACATCACCGAGGATCGCGCCGTCCTGCACGTCGCCCTACGCGCGCCGAAGGACGAGACGATCCTCGTCGACGGCAAGAACGTCGTCCCCGGCGTGCACGCGGTCCTGGACAAGATGAGCGCGTTCTGCGACCGCGTGCGCTCGGGCGACTGGAAAGGTTTCACCGGAAAGCCCATCAAGAACGTGGTCAACGTCGGCATCGGTGGCTCCGACCTCGGTCCCGTGATGGCCTACGAGGCGTTGCGCCACTACACCCGGCGTGACATGACGTTCCGCTTCGTGTCGAACGTGGACGGCATCGACTTCGTGGAAGCCACGCTCGACCTCGACCCGACCGAGACGCTGTTCATCATCTCCTCGAAGACGTTCACGACGCTGGAAACCATGACCAACGCGCAGAGCGCGCGCGACTGGCTCCTGGCCGGGTTGGGCGGGGACCAGGCCGCCATCGCCAAGCACTTCGTCGCGGTGTCCACCAACGCCGAGAAGGTCAAGGCGTTCGGCATCGACGAGGCGAACATGTTCGAGTTCAGCGACTGGGTCGGCGGGCGTTATTCGATGGACTCGGCCATCGGGCTCTCGACGATGCTGGCGGTCGGACCGGAGAGCTTCCGCGCGATGCTCGACGGGTTTCACCAGATGGACGAACACTTCCGCACCGCACCCTTTGAGAGCAACCTGCCCGTGCTGCTGGGTTTGCTGTCGATCTGGTACAACGATTTCTTCGGCGCGCAGACCGTGGCCGTACTGCCCTACGAGCAGTACCTGAAGCGCTTCCCAGCCTACTTGCAGCAGTTGACGATGGAGAGCAACGGCAAGCACGTCACGCTGACCGGCGCGGAAGTGGATTACCAGACTGGACCGATCTACTGGGGCGAGCCGGGCACCAACGGCCAGCACTCGTTTTACCAACTCATCCACCAGGGCACGCGGCTGATCCCGTGCGACTTCATCGCGTTCTCGCACGCGCTCGCCCCGCTGGGCCGCCACCACGACATCCTCATCGCCAACGTGCTGGCCCAGGCGGAGGCGCTGGCGTTCGGCAAGACGGCCGAGGAGGTCAAGGCCGAGGGCACCAAGGACGAACTGGTGCCGCACCGGGTGTTCGAGGGCAACCGTCCCTCCAACGTGATCTTTGCGGACCGACTCACGCCCGAAGTGCTTGGCAAACTGGTGGCGCTCTACGAACACAGCGTTTTCACGCAGGGAGTCATCTGGAACATCGACTCGTTCGACCAGTGGGGCGTGGAGTTGGGCAAGGTGCTCGCCCAACGTATCATCCCCGAGTTGGAAGGGGCGGGCGAACCCGACCTGAAGCACGACAGCTCGACCAACACGCTGATCCGCCGCTACCGGCACCACAAATAAAAACCGCCGCCGCGACGGGGCCGGCCCGGCTGTAAAGATTCTTTACAGCCGGGCCGATGTTTTTTAGAACGGATGGCGGCCCGGATTGTCTGTGTATCGTCGGCCGCCGCGCCGCCTGACTTCTGACCTGATGGCTGACCACTCCGCTTCTCCTGATCCGGTTGCCGCCCTCGCCGTGCCGTGGCCGCGGGTGGAACGGTTCATGGGTCTGTTCACCCACGACATTCGTAATGGACTCAATGCGTTGGAGTTGCAGCTGACCTTCCTCGGCGAAATCTCGGATGATCCCGAGGCCAAGGCGGAGGTCAAGCGGATGCGCGGCTCGGTCGCCGAGATCACGCGCCAGCTGCAGGCGGTGCGGACATCCACCGGCGCGCCGAGCCCACACCCTTTCACGTACCCGTCCGCCGACTTCGTGGAGGACGTACGGGAACGCTTCGAGCGTCAGCAGGCGGACGTTTCGCCGCGGGTCCGGTGGGAGGTGGAACCCGGCGTGGCCTCGGTCGCGGTGGACCCGGAACTCTCGATGACGGCGCTGCTCGAATTGCTGGCCAACGCCCTGCACCACGCCGTCAAGGACTCCGCGGTCCTCGTGCGTGCGGCCGGCGGCGCGGCGGGTCTGACTTTGACGATCCAGCAGTCGCTTGCCACGCCGCCCGATGACCCGCCGGAGGATTGGGGCCGCACGCCGTTGTCCTCCTCGCGGCGCAACGGCTATGGTCTCGGCGTATTCCGCGCGCGGCGCATCATTGAGAGCCAGGGCGGCTCGCTGCAATTTGCGTACGACGCGGCCAAACAATCGCTGGCGACGGTCATGACGCTGCCGGCCGCAACCGAAAACCGTCCATGATCAATGGCACCTCCCGGAAGGTGCTCGTTATCGACGACGAGCGGCCGATCCTGATGACGCTCGAGGCCCTGCTTTCCCGCCATCACTACAGCGTCGAGGTGGCGCGCACCGCGGCGCAGGGATTGGAGTTGGCCATCCGCGATGCTGACCGCCCGGACCTGATCCTGCTCGACCTCGGCCTGCCCGACGCCAGCGGCCTGGAAGTGCTCACCAAGGTCAAGCAGGCCGCGCCGCATACCCAGATCATCGTGCTCACCGGCGACACCACGCTCAGCAACGCCATCGAATCCATCAAGCTTGGCGCGTTCCACTTCATCGGGAAGCCCCACGTGCCTGAAGAGTTGCTCTCCTTGATGCAGCGCGCGTTCGAGCAGCAGGAACTCACCCGCGAGACGGCCATCCTGCGCGAGGAGACCAAGGAACTCAAAGCACGCCTGAGCAAGGCCGAGGCCCGGTTGGCCCCCGTGTTCAAGAACCGACGCATGGTCGAGATCGAGGAGTTCATCCACCAGATCGCGCCGTCGGAGGCCAACGTGCTCGTCACCGGCGAGAGCGGCGTCGGCAAGGAGGTGGTGGCTAACCTGATCCACTCCCGCAGCCGCCGTGCGGCCGGGCCACTGGTCAAGCTCAACTGCGCCGCGCTGCCGCAGCACCTCATCGAGGGCGAGTTGTTCGGCTACGTGAAGGGCGCCTTCACCGGCGCGGTTAACGATTTCCCCGGCATGCTCGCCGCCGCGGCGGGCGGAACGCTCTTTCTCGACGAGATCGCGGAGATGCCCGCGACGCTCCAGACGCGTTTTTTGCGGGTGCTCCAGGAGCGCGAGTTCCGTCCGCTCGGCAGCACCAAGACGCTCAAGGCCGACTTCCGCCTCGTCGCCGCTACCAACCAGCAGATGACCCGTGCGTTGCGCGAGGGGGTGCTGCGGCCTGACCTGTACTACCGCATCAACACCTTCCAGATCGAGATCCCTCCCCTGCGCGACCGGCGCGAGGACATCGCGCCGTTGGTGGCGCTGTTCATCAAGCGCTACTCGCAGCAGATGGGCCGTCCCGAGCCGCAGCTCACCGCCGAGGCGCTGGCCCGCTTGCGCGATTTCCCCTGGCCCGGCAACGTGCGGCAACTGCAAAACACCATCGAGTATGCCGTCGTGCTGGCGAAGGAAAACGTGATCGCCGAGGAAAGCCTGCCGTCCGAATTGCTGCTGCCGCCGATGCTGCGCGACCAGATCACGGTCTTTTCCTCCGCCGGTCCATCGGCGTCGCGCGGAGCGAGCAACCCGGCGGCAGACCCGGTGCCCGATCTCGCCGACAGCCTCAACCTCGACGACCGCGAGCGCCAGGCCATCCTCCAGGCACTCGCCCAGACGCACGGCAACAAACTCAAAGCCGCCAAGATCTTGGGCATCCACCGGCCGACGCTTTACAACAAGATGAAGCGCTACGGGATCGCCGTCTGAAGGTCCGCGTGCCCGCGGGGCACGAAAACCGCTGCCATCGTCGCCGGGTCGCCCCGGGAGTTTCTTTCATGCCGCATCTAGAAAAAGTCATCGCCCACGAAGCGCGCGAACTGGCCCCGCGCCAGTCCGTCGGCCCCTTGGCCGAGCGGCTGCCGCACTACCGCAAGTTCCTCAAGATCGAAAACCACCGTCTGCGCTTGGCCCACCAGGCGGGCGGCGGCGGCCGGGAGATCTGCCGGCGGCGCGTGCAGTTGATGGACGTGTTCCTGCGCCGGCTCTACGCCGACGCGGTGACCGCGTGCCTGCCGGCGGGAGCGGAGCCGCCCGCGCTGAGCATCCTCGCCATCGGCGGCTACGGCCGCGGCGAACTGAACCCGTACAGCGACGTGGACATCCTGTTCCTGCACGACTTCCCGCCGGACGAGATTTCGGAGGAGGTCAACGACCTGATCAAGCAGGTTCTCTACGCCTTGTGGGACATCGGTTTCAAGGTCGGCCACGCGACCCGCTCCATCGGCGAAGCGTGCGAACACGCCAACCGCGACAACGTCAGCAAAACGGCGCTCGTCGAGTCGCGCCACCTCGCCGGACCCTACACGCTGTTCGCCGAGTTCCGGCAGCGGTTCGAGGAGGGATGCGTGCAGGGCAAAGAGGTCGACTACCTCACCTGGCGGCTGGAGGACCAGCGCGTGCGGCACCAGAAATACGGGCCAACGGTCTTTTTGCAGGAGCCCAACATCAAGGCCAGTCCCGGCGGCTTGCGCGACTACCACAACCTGCTCTGGAGCCTGTATTTCAAGAAGCGGGTGCGCAACCTCGGCGAGCTTTCCGAGCAGCGACTCATCAACGGGAGCGAACGCCGCACGCTGGAGCGTGCCTACGATTTCCTGCTGCGCGTGCGCACCGACCTCCATTATTTGACCCGGCGCTCCACGGATGCGTTGACCCTTAACTTCCAGGGCCAGATCGCCGACCGCTTCCAGTACCCGCAGAAGAACACCCTGCGGCGCAGCGAAGCGTTCATGCGGGATTATTACCACCACGCCCGCGCGATTTTGCTGATCACGGAAACCCTCTTCCAACGGCTGATCCAGGCCGGGCCGATCACGCCGGAAAACCCGGCCACGGGTCTGCTGCGGCTCTTCGGCCAGCACGCCGGCGGACCCATCGAGCGTTTCGACGGGTTCCTGAGCCAGGATGGATTGATCTACTCGGAAACGCGCGACGTGTTCAACCAGGACCCGGTCCGGCTGCTGCGGGTGTTCGCACACGCGCAGACGCGGGGACTGCGGATTTCCTCCGAGTTGCAGGGGCTCATCCGCCGCCGGCTGTGGCTGGTAAACCGGACCTTCCAGTACTCGCGGGTCGCCAGGGAGGTCTTCCTCGGGATCCTCTCACGGCGGGGGCAGGTGGGCCGTACCTTGCGGGCGATGCACGAGGTGGACCTGCTCGGCGCATACCTGCCGGAGTTCGGCGAACTGACCTGCCTGGTGCAGCACGAGTTTTTCCACCGGTACTCGGCCGACGAACACACCCTCGTGTGCATCGAAAAACTCGACGCCCTGCTCGAACCCGGCAACACGCGCTTCGCCGGCTACCGGAAACTGCTCGAGGAACTGGCCGACCCGTCCGTGCTGTACCTCGCGCTGCTGCTGCACGACACCGGCAAGGCGACGAGCGCGCGGCACCACTCCGAGGCCAGCGCGTTGTTCGCGCAGAAGGTCGCCGCGCGGCTCCAGTTACCCGCGGAGCGGCGGCGTTCGCTCATCCTGCTGGTGGACCACCACATCACGATGTCGTCCACGGCCCAGCGGCGGAACCTGGACGACCCGGCGACGATCGTGGAGTTCGCCAACAACGTGAAGGACCGCGCCAACCTCGACGCCTTGATGCTCCTGACGCTGGCCGACGGCCAGGGCACGAGCGACGACGCGTGGAGCGATTGGAAGGAGTCGCTCGTCTGGCAGCTCTACCACGCGACGGCGCGCTACCTGGCCGAGGGCGAGGCGGGCTACCTGGCTGAACGCCAGCAGCGCGAGACCCAGCGCCAGGCGGTCACGGCGGCGCTGGACCCGGGCTACGGCGACGAGATCGAGGCGCACTTCCACGGGATGCCCGCGCGCTACTTCGAGACGTTCGGCCCGGAGGCCGTCGTCGATCACCTGCGCGTCATCCGGCAGTTCCTCGCCTACCGGCAGGAGCACGACCAGTCTTCGGCCGCGCTGGCACCCGCGATTTCGTGGAAGCCGCAGCCCGAACGCGGCCACACGGAATGCCGCGTTTGCACGTGGGAGCGCAAGGGGCTGTTCGCGCGGATCGCCGGCGCGTTCGCGGCCTCGGGTTTGAACATCCTGAGCGCCGACATCTTCACCCGTGCCGACAACCTGGCGGTCGACATCTTCCGCGTTTCCGATCCTTCGCGCCGCGCCGTGATGGAACCGCGCGACCTCGCCGCCATGGAGAGCGTGCTGCGGCAGGCGCTCCAGCCGGAGCCGTTCGACTTCGGGCCGCTGCTGCAGAAGGCGCGCCGCCGCCGGCTGCCGCCCCCGCGGATGCAGGAAATTGACTTCCCGACGCGTACGGTCATCACCAACGAGGCGACGGACCTTTACACGCTGCTTGAAGTGCAGACGCCCGACCGCCTCGGGTTGCTCTACGACCTGCTGCGGGCGCTGGGCCGGCTGCGGGTCAACGTGGTGCTCTCGCGCATCGCCACCGAGAAGGGCGCGGCTATCGACAGCTTCTACGTGACCGACGAGGAAGGCGGGCGGATCGCCGATCCCGCGTTGCAGGAAAAGATCCAGGGAGCCGTGCAGCAGGCGGCGGTGAAGGGCGGGTGACGGGGAACGTGCAGGGCAGAACACTCCTACGAACTGCTTGCCGGCCGAATTACACGGAGCTTGTGTCCGCTTAATACCACAAAGCAGTTCTGCCAAGCCTCGGTATTTTCAGTGCGAAATACTCCGGTGATGCGTTGGGTTAATGCCAAACGTCCGGCATCAAGAATGCGCACCAGCAGCAAACCATGGTGTGTTCCCGGTCGGAACTTGCGCGCATCGGAAAAGTCCAGGTCCTGTGTGATAAGAAAACGGCCTGCGGTTTGCGCGGCAGCCCACACGTCAGGGTCGGCACGTCCTGCCAGTCCTTCTCGCCGCACCGTATCAACGTCGTGGCCGAGTACTGCGAGTTCGGCAGCCAGTGACTCCGGCAGGTTTTCGTCCAGCTTGAGCTTCATGCCGCCACGGCAGGAACCGGCGGGACCGGCAAATCGTCGGCGGCGGCAACGGCGGCAAAGGCAATCACCGCCCGCAAGGCGTCTTCGGTCACAGTAGGATAGTCTGCCAGCACTTCGGTCCCGGTCGCACCTTCCGCGAAGCTGGCGAGCAGCGTGCGCACGGGCACCCTGGTGCCTTTGACCACCAGTGCTCCCCCGCACACGTCCGGACGGCGTTCGAGATGCCGCGCATAGTCGAAGTTCATGCGGCGAAGATACACGATGCCCGGAGTACAGCCATGAGCATCAACCCGCCTAACTCCCGATCGTCGCCAGCTTGGCCTTGATGCCGGCGAAGAAGTCCTTGGCCTGCCGCGCGCCGGTCTCGCTGGGATGGCCGAGCGCGGCGATGGTCGGCTGCACCGCGGCGTTCTCGTCCGCCAGGAAGCCGCGCAACGTGGAAAGAAGCCCCTCCCCACCGGGCCAGAACGTGTCCAGCGGCGGCGCGACCGCCCCGCGGGCGTTGGCCGGCTCGGGCAAGCGGTGTTCGACGGCGAGCGCGCGTCCCATCTCGTGGATCGCCGCCGTGACCGCCGTCCGCGCTTCCTCGACCATCTCCTCCGTTGCCAGCACGCGCGCCATCTTCAGCTTGCGGGCATGCAGGTCCCGGGCCCGCCGTGAGCGAATCTGCTCCTGCGGGCTGAGCGGAGCCGTGCCGCCGGCGTTGGCGAACGGAAACAGCACCCGGCTCGAACGCAGCGACGGGCTGACCACCCCGCTCTCGGCCAGTCGGCGCAGCAACTCGGCGGTGGCCCGGTCGATGATCTCCAGGTGCACGGCCGGTGGCGCTTCGCCGTCACGCGCTTCGGCGAAGTACCGACGTTCCAGCGGGCGCAGCCGCTCGCGCCAGCCGTCGGCGTCGCTCTCGACCACGGTCAACAGCACGGACACGTCGCCGTGGTTGGGAAACCGCTCCTCGCAGGAGACCAGCGCGCTCTTGAGCAGGTCCGCCGCCGCCCGGCAGAACTCGCGCGGCCGGTCAGACGGCGCGTGGCGCTCCGCTGGCGTCGCGGGCGGTTGCAGGTTCGCCACGTAGACCGGCAGGGTCCGTCCGCGCGCGGGCGCCTTGGCAGAGGCGACCTCCGGCGCGGGCAGCAACGCTTCGAGCCGCTGCATGAACGCCTCCCGGCCGCCGGCCAGCTTGATCGCCGCGAGGTCGCCCCGCGGGTCGAGCACACCGTCGCTGAGCGCCTGCTTGTTGGCCAGGGCGCCGAGCATGCGCTGCTCGACCGTCCGCTCGCTCACGAGGTTGAGCACGGTGACGGCGTGCGTCTGGTCCTTGCGCCACGCGCGGGCGACGCGCTGTTCGAGCCGGGCCGGGTTCCAGGGCTGGTCGCAATTGATGACCACGCTCGCGTGCTGCAGGTTGAGCCCGATGCCGCCGGTGTCCGTGCTGAGCAGCACGCGGCAGTCCGCCTCCGTGCGGAAGCGGGCGATCTCCTGCCGGCGCTGGGCCGTGGTCAGGCTGCCACTGTGGGTGGCAAAGTCGATCCGCAGCCGGCGGCAGAGGTCGCCGACGAGTTCGAGCATCCGCTCCCATTCGCTGAAGACGAGCACCTTCACCTCCGGGTTGGCCATGCACTCGGCGAGGATGCGCGAAAGCTCGTCCAGCTTCGGGCAGGTGCGGTCGTTGCTGTTGAGGATGTACGGGCTATCGCAGATCATGCGCAGCATGTTCAGTTCGCGGATCAGCCGCTCGCGCTGCTCCTCGGAGAGTCCCTTGCGCCGGTGCGTCGCCATCAGCCGGCCGACGACGGCCTCATGCGCCTGGTAGGCGGACCGCTGGCTCTCGCTGAGCGGCACCAGGAAGGTGCGCTCCATCCGGTTGGGCAGCTCGGTTTCCACGTCCGCCTTGCGGCGGCGCAGCAGGATCGGGCGAATGCGCTCGCGCAGGGTTTCCAGGTTGCGGTAGCCGCGCGGACGGCCGCGTTCGTCGAAGTCGTAGAACTCGCGGTTGAAGCGGAACAGCGGTCCGAAAATCGACGGGTCCAAAAAGCTCACGAGCGAGTACAACTCGTCGATGCGGTTTTCCAGCGGCGTGCCGGTGAGCACCCAGGCGTAACGGCTTTTCAGCCGCTTGACGGCGATGGCCGTTTTCGTGTTCCAGTTCTTGATGCGTTGCGCCTCGTCGAGGATGACGACCTCCGGCTTGAGCCGGTCGTTGACCTCCAGCGAATCAGTGAGCATCGCGTCGTAGTTGACCACCGTGAAAAACGGCGCGGTGGCGCGCTCGTAGGCCGCGAGGCGTTCGGCGCGGCTGCCTTCGAGGGTTTGCAGTCCCAGCCCCGTGAACTGCCGGATGTGCTCCTCCCACTCGCCCTGCAGGGAAGCGGGCGTGACGATCAGCACGCGCTCGGCGCGGCCGAGGCGGCGCAGGAGCGCGCACGCGGCGATGGCCTGGATCGTCTTGCCGAGACCCATCTCGTCGGCCAGCAGCGCGCGCTCGGCGCAGACGAGGTGCAGCATCCCCTCGCGCTGGTAGGGAAACAGCGGCAGGAGCGTTTCCTGCGCGGGCCAGACACCAGCGTGCACGTTGTGCTCGTAGGCGCGGCGTAGGGCGAGGGCCTCTGCTTCCTGACGGCGGCATTCCAGCCACTGGTTGACTTGCAGCGAGGCGCGCATCTCCTGGGAGGCGGCAGATTTCCAGAGTTCGAGCGCCATGTCCGGCAGGTACCCGGCGGCCAGCCGGCCGTCGCGGTCAAAGAGCCGGCGCAGCCCCTTGGGCAACCGATCTAGGTTGCGCGCCACGCGCAGCGTCTGCGCGGGACGGTCGGGCACGAGGTCGATCCGCGGCGACACGCCGGTACGCGCGGCCGCGTAGTCTGCTGGCCAGTCGCGTTCCAGGGCGATGAGCACTGCCTCGACGTGCTTGCAGGTGCCCAGCCCGTTGACTCGGAAGTCCACGCATTCGCAACTGAACTGCCGTGTCCGCACGTCCTCGATTTCCACCGCGTAGGTGACCCCGCTCGGGGAATGGACCTCGAAGTTGGAGAAGATCGGGAACCGTTCGTCGCGGTTGACGACCTGCGGTGATTCCTCCTGCGCGCGCAGCCGGCGGCGGTTGACCTCGTCCTGGTCCGACGTGCGCCAATCGTCCGCGGGCGGCAAGGTCGCGCTGGCGGGACGGACGGCGGGGGAAGTCTCGGGCATAGCGTGCGTGGAGGATAGCTTATCTGCCCACCGGCTGGCAAAGAAGATGGAAGCGTGGCGTGCGGACGCGAGTGCGCCTTCTTTTCCTTCTGTCCTCCTGAGCCGAGTGCAACGAGTCGAAGGACCTCGCCGCGGGGTACTCGTCCGACTGCCGGCTTCGATCTACTCCGGCAGTCGTCCTCTGCTCCGGCTTTCAGCGAGCAGCGCGCGGGTACCTTCCGGCGAAGGTCCTTCACTTCGTTGCACTCGGCTCTGGAGGACAGAGCTTTGAGAGGGGGAGCGTGGGTTTTGATGCTCCGCCCTTCGTATCAGCGCGTGGCTGCGAGGGTGGGCATGCACCCGGCAGGCACCGGGCAGCCGTACTTGTCGGACCAACGTCATGACCCGGCAGTTCGGATACCTCTTCTTTTGGCACGTCGTGCGGTACACGCGGCGGCATCCGCTGCTCGCCGGCTTGAACGTCCTCAGCGTCGCGCTCGGGGTGTCGGTCTACCTGGCGATCCAGATCGCCAACCACAGCGCCAACCAATCTTTTGCGGCCAGCATCGACCTCGTGGCCGGCAAGGCGAACCTCGAAGTCCGCGCACCCAGCGGCGGGTTCGACGAGACGGTGTTCCCCAAGCTCGCGCACGCACCGGGCGTCAAGGCGGCCACGCCACTCGTCGAAGGCTACGCCACGCTGCCGGACTTCCCCGGAGACTACCTCCAACTGCTCGGCGTGGACGTGTTCACCAACCTGCCTTTCGCCACGTTTGCCATCGGCGGGCAGTCCGCCCAGGACGTGCTCGACCTGGACCTGGACAGCTGGCTGGGCGACCCGCATGGGCTGGCGGTCACCGACGAGTTCGCACAGCAGCACGACCTGAAGGTCGGCAGCCCGCTGGCGTTGCAGATCAACGGCCGGCAGGTGACGATGACCGTGCGTTTCCTGATGCGCATGACCGACACCGTGGCGGGCAAGGGCAACTCGCGCGTTGGCGCCCTGGACATCGGCTGGGCGCAAGAACTCTTCGGCAGGCAGGGCAAGCTTTCGAG
>CAXTMD010000081.1:0-1324 GCA_964245035.1 uncultured Chthoniobacterales bacterium | reverse complement strand
GCTCTCCAGCGTGCAACTGCTGCTCGACCGGCCGCGCGACGCCGAACCTGTGGCCAAAGCCCTCGCGCCACTCGTGCCGGCCGACGTGACGATCTCCCCGCCCGGTCAGCGCAACGGACAGGTCGAGCGGATGCTGGCCGGCTTCGAGCTGAACCTCGGCGCGCTCTCGCTCATCTCCTTGCTGGTGGGCATGTTTTTGATTTATAACACCATCGCGGCCAGCGTGGTCCGCCGCCGCGTGGAGACCGGCATCCTGCGCTCGATGGGCGTCACGCGCGCGGAGGTGCAGGCGTTGTTCCTCGGCGAGGCGGTGCTCTTCGGGGTGCTCGGGGTGGTGCTGGGGATCATCGGCGGCGTTTGTCTGGCGCGGTTCCTCCTGGGACGCGAGATCGCCCGGGTGATCAGCACGCTGTACCTGCTCGTCAGCGTGGACCGGTACTTCCTGACGCCGCTGCTGGTGGGCAGCGCGTTTTTCTTCGGGCTCGGCTCGGTGCTGACGGCCGCGTGGCTGCCGGCTTGGGAGGGGGCACGGGCCGATCCGGTGGCCGCGCTCAGCCTCGGCCTCGGCCTGACGCGCGAACGCAGCCGCCTCCACGCGTCGCGCTGGCTGCTGGCCGGCGCGGGCACCCTCCTGCTCGCGCTCGGTTGCTCGGTGCTCTCGCTCACGAGCGGGCCGCCCTGGCTCGGCTTTGGGAGCGCGTTCTGCGTCCTGCTCGGCTTTGCGTTCACGACCCCCACCCTCATCTCGGCCGCGTCAGCCGTGATCCGTTGGGTGATGGGCCGTGCCGCCATCGGAAAATCTGCGGGTGCCGCCAGTTTCCGGACCCTGCTTGGCCTCGCGTCGCAGAACCTCCACCGCAGCCTGCACCGCACCGCCGTCATCGTCGCCGCGCTGATGGCCGCCGTGGCGATGACCGTGGGCATCTCGGTCATGATTTTCGCGTTTCGCCAGACCGTCGAAACGTGGATCGACCGCGCCATCGTCGCCGACATCTTCATGACGCCCGCCGCCAACGAAACGCTCGGCAACGGCGCGTTCTTCCCGGCCGACGTGCTCGCCGCCCTGCGGCGCGAACCGACTATCCGCACCGTGGACACCGTGCGCGAAGTCGGCATCAACGTGCGCGGGGACCGGATCTCCATGGCCGTGGTGGAAGGCGACAACCAGAACCGGCTCGCGTTTGTCGGTGGCGGCGCGGCAGAGAAGCTCGCGGCCTTTTACCGGCCGGACACCGTGCTGGTCAGCGAGCCGTTTGCGCACCGCTACCATGTGGGTGCCGGCGACCACCTGCCGATCACCACGCCGGACGGCCGGGTCGAGTAC
>CAXTMD010000080.1:2033-13406 GCA_964245035.1 uncultured Chthoniobacterales bacterium | reverse complement strand
ACCTTGTCGCGCAGGCGGAACGGCCAGCCGAACTTTTCCGCCTTCGGCTCGTTTTCGCGGACGGGGTTCAGCGTCTCCTGCAAGTGCTGGTTGAGCTGCCTCGCGCCGACCGGGCCGCGGTTGGTCGGGCAGAGCACCTGGATGTCGCGGGTCGGGTCGAAGCCCCACCGCCGCGGGATGCGCACGGCGGCGAGTTCGGCCAGCGTGGCGGCGATACGCTCGGGCTCGTCGCGCTCGATGAAAAAGAAGTCGGCCGCCGCGGCGTCGCCGGCTGGGGGGCGCAACTCGGGGATTTCGCCCGCGTTGATGCGGTGGGCGTTGAGGATGATTTGGCTCTCGGCCGCCTGTCGGAAGATTTCCGTGAGCCGGGCGGTGGGCACCGTGCCGCTGTCGATCAGGTTGCGCAGCACCAGCCCGGGGCCGACGGAAGGAAGCTGGTCCACATCGCCGACGAGCAGCAGGCCCGCGCCCGGCGGCATCGCGCGCAACAGCGCGTGCATGAGCGGCAGGTCGACCATGGAACACTCGTCCACCACCAGCAAATCGCCGCTGAGCGGCTGCGCCTCGTTGTGCTGGAACCCGCCGCCCTGAGCGCCGAAGCCCAGCAGCCGGTGGATCGTGCGCGCTTCCTGGCCGGTGGCCTCAGCGAGGCGTTGCGCGGCGCGGCCGGTCGGCGCGCACAGCAGGCAGCGCAGTTTCTTGGCGCGCACGATGGACAACAGCGCGTCTAGCAGCGTGGTCTTGCCCACGCCCGGGCCACCGGTGATGATAAACGCGCGCGACGCCAGAGCCTTCTCCAAGGCCTCTCGTTGGGTCGGCGAGAGGCTGCGGTTCTTCGTCGTCTCGTACCAGCCGACGGCGCGCTCCAGGTCGATGTCGGGGTAGGGGGAACCCTGTGCGGCGAGGTGCGCCATGCGCCGGGCGACGGCTTCCTCCGCGCCGAGCATCCCGGGCAGGTAAACGAGGGCTTGGCCGGTCGCGTCGTCCTGTTCGAGTTCCTTGTCGGCGAGGGCTTGCGTCAGCGCGGCTGAGACGATGCCCTCATCCACCTCCAGCATCGAAGCCGTGTGCGGCACTAACACTTCCGCGGGTAAGGCGCAGTGGCCGTCGCCCGTGGCCTCGAAAAGCGTGTGCCGCAGCCCGGCGGCAGCGCGTTGCGCGGAGTCGGCCGCTACGCCGAGCTTGCGCGCGATGCCGTCAGCGGTCTTGAAGCCGATGCCGTGGATGTCGCGGGCGAGTTGGTAAGGATTGACGCGGACCTTCTCGATGGCCTGGTCGCCGTAGGTCTTGTAGATGCGCACCGCCCGGCTCGCGCCCGCCCCGTGCGCGTGGAGGAACACCATGATCTCGCGCACGATCTTCTGCTCGGCCCAGGCCGTTTTGATCCGGCGGCGGCGTTCCGGACCGACCTTGTCCACTTCTTCGAGCCGGGCGCTGTGGGAGTCGATGATGTCGAACACCCCCTCGCCGAACTTGGCCACGAGCTTCTTCGCCAGCACGGGGCCGATGCCCTTGATCATGCCGCTGCCGAGGTACTTTTCGATGCCCTCGCGTGAGGTCGGCTGACTGGCTTGGAGGCTATCGGCACGAAACTGGAGGCCGTGCTGCGGGTCGCGCGTCCAGTCGCCCGTCGCGACGAGCCACTCGCCGCCGTTGACCGCTGGCAGCGAGCCCAGCACGGTCACAAGGTCGCGCTGGCCGCGCACCTTCACGCGCAGGACGGCGAAACCGTTCTGCTCGTTGAAGAACGTCACGCGTTCGACCAGACCTTCCAGGCGTTCCATGTCGTTGTGAAACTATGGTACACTCGTCCATGGAAGCCACCAGCGCGCCGCCGCCCGGACTTTTGCCCGCTCGCCTCGAACGCCAGGTCCGGTTCTTGATGGAGATCGACAAGGTCAAGACGATCCTGCGGCGCAACCGCGTCGTGTCCGATCCCGAACGCCGGGAAAACGACGCCGAGCACATGTATCACTTTGCCGTCATGGCCATGGTCTTGGCCGAGTACGCCGACGCATCGGTCAACCTGCTGCGCGTGCTGCAAATGATCCTCGTCCACGACATCGTCGAGATCGACGCAGGCGACGCGTTCATCTACGACGCGCAGGCGCTGGTCGGCAAACGCGAGCGCGAGGAAGCCGCCGCCGAGCGCATCTTTGGCCTGTTGCCAGACGACCAACGCGAAGAGATGCGGGCCGCCTGGGAGGAGTTCGAGGCCGAGGAGACGCCGGAAGCGCGGTTCGCCGCCGCCATCGACCGCGTGCAGCCGCTTTTGTGCAACTACCACACGCAGGGCGGCGCGTGGCGGGAACACGGCATCCACGCCGACGAGGTGATCGCCCGCAACGCAAAAATCGAGCGCGGGTCAACCCAACTCTGGGAAGCGATTCACCACCTGCTCAAAGACGCGACAACCCGGGGCTACATGGCGGCAGACTGAGTTCTGGTTGTAGGGCAGGCGGAGCGCCTGCCCCGCGATATAATCTCAGGCCGGTTCTGAGTCCTTCTCGTAGGCCGGACGTGGCTGGTCGAGAATGTCTGGATGCCTGGCGCGGGGCTCGCGGTCTTTGGCGGTGGCGCTCGACGGCGACGTGACAAAGGGACCGCCCTCCAACGGCGCGATGTTAGAGAATCCCACGTCGGGCATGTCACTCGGTTTACCCTCCAGCGGGAAATCCTTGCGCAACGGAAAAAATGGAAAGCCTTCCCACATCAAAATGCGGCGCAGATCCGGGTGTCCGGCGAAGCGCAAACCCATCATGTCGTAGATTTCACGCTCATGCCATTCCGCCGTCGGCCAGATCGTGCAAACCGTCGGGGCGGCTTCGATGTCGTCCTCGCTGACGGTGGTCTTGAGCCGCAGGTGCACGTTGTCGGTCATCGAGTACAGTTCGTAGACCAGCTCAAAACGGGGCTCGTCGCCGAAGTTATCCACGCTGGTGATGTCCGTCAGGTAGTCGAAACCCAACCCATCCTTGCAGAAGGTGGCGATGTCGGTGAGTCGGTCGACCGAAAACTGGTAGGATAACTCATCGCGAAACTCCGTCTTCTTCGACAGGTCGGAACCAAACTTTCCTTCAAGTTTTTGGACAAGGTCAGCGCGCGTCATGGGATAGGAGACGTTTCAGCGCAGGGAAGACAGTAACTCGCGTTTTTGTTCGACGAACGAATGTTCCCCCTGGATCTTGCGCTGCAGGCGCATCAACCCTTCGAGGAGCGCCTCGGGGCGGGGCGGGCAACCGGAGATGTAAACGTCCACCGGGATGATGCGGTCCACCCCCTGGAGCACCGCGTAAGAGCGATACATGCCGCCGCTCGAGGCGCACGCGCCCATGGCGATGACCCACTTCGGCTCGGGCATCTGCTCGTAGATGCGGCGCACGGCGAGCGCCATCTTGTAGGTGACCGTGCCTGCGACGATCATCACGTCGCTCTGCCGCGGGGAAAACCGCATGACCTCTGCGCCGAAGCGCGAGATGTCGAAGCGCGAACTCGCCGCCGCCATCAGCTCGATCGCACAGCACGCCAGGCCCATCGGCATCGGCCAGAGTGAATTTTTGCGCATCCAGTTCATGGCCGCATCCATCGTGGTGAAGATCACGTTACCCTCCACTTTGGAGTCGTAAGCGACGGGCTGGACGGCAGGTTGTAGCGTAGCCATGTCAGAAATATACTGGCGTGCCGTCTGATCACAAGCCCGATCATGCCCACCAAGGCCTCTCCGCTGGTCCTCGCCATTGACATTGGCACTTCCTCCGTGCGGACGGCGTTGTTCGACGCGGACGCGCGCCGGCTGAAGAGTTCCACGGCGCAGCAGCCGCACACCGTCACCCACTCGGCGGATGGCGCGGCGGAGTTCGACGCCATGGCCCTCGAACGCGGCCTGCTCGCGTGTCTGCGCAAGACCCTGGCACGCGCGCCACGGAGGCCGGTCGTGGCCATCGGCGTGTCCTGCTTCTGGCACAGCCTGCTGGCGACGGACGCGCAGGGTAAACCGCTGACGCCGGTCTACACCTGGGCGGACTCGCGCTGCCGCCCGGACGCCGCACAACTGCGCGCGGAAACGAGCGAGGAACGCTACCACGCCGCGACCGGCTGCATGCTGCGCGCGTCGTACTGGCCGGCCAAGCTGCGCTGGCTGGCGCGGACGCGCGCGTCGTCCTTCCGGCGGGCGGCGATGTGGCAATCGGCCTCCGACTGGTTGCGGGGGCGGTTCTGTGAGGACGGTGCGCAAACCACCGCGCCGGGCATGGCGACGGCCACCGGCCTCTTCAACCCCGCCACGCTGACCTGGGACCAAAGCGTCCTCGATCTCTGCGGGGTACGCCCGGCGCAACTGGCGGCCGTCGGAGAAACGGCCGTCCGGCTCGACCGCCGCCTCGCCCGGCAGTTCCCGGCGCTGGCGGATGCGCTCTGGTGGCCGGCGGTCGGTGATGGCGCAGCGAGCAACCTCGGTTCCGGGGCCACCCGGCCCGGACGTGCGGCGATCAACGTCGGCACCAGCGCGGCCTTTCGCGTGATGAACAGCGGCGCGGATGCGCAGGGTCCGTTCGGTCTGTTCTGCTACCGCGTGGACGCGCGGCGGTACGTCGTCGGCGGGGCGGTCAGCAACGCCGGCAACCTGAGGGCGTGGTGCCGCCGGGAACTGAAGCTGCCCTCCGACGAACGGGCTCTCGACCGCGCGCTGGCCGCGCGGCCCGGACCCGTCACGAGCCTGGTCACCTTGCCCTTCTGGTCGGCGGAACGTGCCCCGACCTGGCGCGAGGACCTGGCTGGCGTCGTGCAGGGCTTCAGCCAGAACACCACCGCTCTCGACCTCCTCCAGGCGACCACCGAGGCCGTCTATCACCGGCTGGCGCTCATCGCCGACCAGAGTCTGGCCGGCGCGGGCGAGACCGAGATCATCGTCTCGGGAGGCGTCCTGAAGTCCGCCGGCTTGCTGCAACGGCTCGCCGACGTGCTCGGCCGGTCCGTGCGGCCCAGCCTGGAGCCGGAGGCTTCCCTTCGCGGGGCGGCGATCTACGCGCTGGAGAAAACGGGGCTAGCTGCCGAGGCGCATGCCAACCTGCGCCTGCTGACCGGCCGATCCGTACGTCCACGCGCCCAGTACGCCCGCCTGTTCGCGCGCGAGCGCGAGCGTCAAGGAGCCCTCGAATCCATCGTCAGCCTCGCGGCCGACCGGCAAAGTGCGTGAAAAGGTTGTGCAAGGACGGGTTGGCCTGCTAGCATGGGCGGTTCATGGGTTTACGGTCAGGGTCTTCCGTGCGTGGTCGGAGGGCGTTCACGCTGGTGGAACTGCTCGTCGTCCTCGTCATCGTGGCGGTGCTCGCTTCCTTCCTGCTACCCGTCTTCGGACGCACCAGGGAGCAGGCCAACGTCCTCAAGACGATGAGCAACATGAAGCAGATCGGCGTGGCGCTGCTCTCGTACGCCAACGACCACAACTACCTCCTGCCCAACCGCGTGACAGACGGCGCGGCTGACGCCAAGTGGCCCACGCTGCTGCTGCCCTACCTGCAAGGTACCAGCGTGTACGCGTCGCCCATCCCGGACGCGCAAGGCAAGTCTTACCGGGTGACTAACCCGAATGACTTCCTGAACAACGACAAAAACTATACGAGTTACATCTACAACGGCATGAACGATCTGGGCGCGCGCGACGATCCGACGGTCACCGTTCGCTTGAACATCCTCAGCGAAGCCAGCGAAACAATCCTGCTCGGCATTCCTAACCCGCAGATGACGCAGTTCTACATGGACTTCAACGACCGCGACAATGACGTCGTGCTCAACAAGCAGGCGTTCGACGGCGGCAGGACGGTCTACATGTTTTGCGACGGCTCGTCGCGGGTGCTGGCCTGCAACAACGATTCGGCCGCTTACAACACGCAACGGCCGCCAAACGCCGGGACGTACACCGATTGGCTGTGGCTCTTCGACAAGGCAAACTCCGCGGTGATCCACTGAAAACGGCCGCCCTGACGCTCGGCGTGATCTCCGACACGCACGGCCTCCTGCGGCCGGAGGCGGTCGAGGCTCTGCGTGGGGTGGACCGGCTCGTGCACGCGGGGGATGTGGGCAAGGAAGCGTTGCTCGCGGAACTCGCCGCCCTCGCGCCGGTCGTGGCGGTGCGAGGTAACGTGGACCGCGGCGAGTGGGCGGAGCGCCTGCCGTTGACCGAAACGGTGCAGGCCGGCGGCGCGCTTTTGTACGTCATCCACGACGTGAAAGAACTCGACCTCAATCCACGCGCGGCGTCGATCCGGGTCGTCATCAGCGGCCACTCGCACCAGGCTTCGGTCCGCGAAGAAGACGGCGTGCTCTACCTGAACCCGGGCAGCGCGGGGCCGCGCCGCTTCAAGCTGCCGTTGAGCGTCGCGCGTCTGGAGATCGACGGCGCGGGCGGGGTCACCGCGCGGTTGGTTGAACTCTCCGTCTAGCCGAGGCTGCCCGCCTGCATGCCCGCCGGGAACGCTGCCGGCCGTTGCATGGAACTGCCGAGTTCGACGTGGCGGCCGGCCGCCGACGATTCGTGGAAAGCGATCATCAGATCGAGCACGTGCATGGCCATCGCGCCGCTGGCGCGGTGCGGGCGGTCCGCGATGATGGCGGCGGCCATCTCGGCGACGCCGATGCCGCGCACGTTGTCCTCGTACGGGAACTGAAGCGCCTGCTCGGTAAACGTCTTCTCCCCGGCGCGGCGCAGGCCCACGGTGCCGCCGAAGGTGTTCGGATCGGGGACCATCAACGTGCCCTCCGAACCGTAGACTTCGATGTGCTGGGCGTTGGTCGCGTGCACGTCGAAGCTCGTGGTCAGCGTGCCCACCGCGCCGCCAGCGAAATCCAGCACGCCGGCGATGTGGGTGGCGGTGTTGACCCGGATGGTCTGGCCACGCTTGGCCGCGCTGCCGATGATCCTTTCGGGGAACGAGACCCGGGCCGAGCCCGTGACCCGGCGCACGGGGCCGAGCAGGCTCGTGAACGCCGTCAGGTAATAGGGCCCCATGTCGAACATCGGCCCCGCCCCGGGTTGGTAGAAAAACTCCGGGTCGGGGTGCCAGCCCTCCGGTCCGCGGCTGAGCATCCAGCCGGCCGCGCCGACCGGTTCACCGATGACTCCTTCGTCGATCAACCGACGGCACGTCTGCAACCCCGCGCCCAGGAAGGTGTCCGGCGCGCAGCCCACGCGCAGCCCCTTGGACCGCGCGAGCGCCAGCAAGGCGGCGGCATCGTCGCGGTTGGTGGCGAGCGGCTTCTCGCTGTAGACGTGCTTGCCGGCTTCCAGGATCCGCCGGGAGACTTCGGCGTGGACGGCGGGCACCGTCAGGTTGACGGCGATCTGGACCTCCGGGTCGGCGAGCAACTCCTCTACGGCGAGGGCTTTGGGGATGCCGTGCTCGGCGGCCCGGGCGCGGGCGCGGTCCAGGTCGAGGTCCGCGCAGGCGACGACCTCGGTGTGCGGGAAGCGCGCCGCGTTGAGACAATAGATTTTGCTGATGTTGCCGCAGCCGATGATGCCGATTTTTGTCCGATTCATGGGTTCGTAAAATGATCGCCGCTCTCCGGACCGCCCAGCGCAGGCCGCGGCGGGGTGGTCTCGTAGATCAAAAGGTGGACGGCGTCGGGAGATGAAAGGCGTTTTCGATCAGCGTGCAGCGCGGCGCGGCGTCCGGCGGCATCAGCACCTCGACGATGTCGAAGCGCACGGGCGTTTCGGGCCGGTGGAGCATGCGCAGCCAGGCGCGTGCGCCCAGGATGACGAGCCTCTCCTTGTCGGCGTCCACGGCGTCGGCGGGCCGCCCGTACGCGAGGCTGGAGCGGGTTTTCACCTCGACGAACACCAGCGTGCCGCCGTGGCGGCAGACAAGGTCGACCTCACCCTTGCGGTCCCGCGGGCGGAACCGTCGGTAGAGCACCCGGTAGCCCGAGCGCCGCAGAAACTTCGCCGCCTCCTTTTCGCCGACCCAGCCCAGCCGCTGCCTCGGATCCGTAGGCTGCGAAGGCCAGATGCGGCTCCGCCACCGGGCGAAACGAGTAGCGATGGATCGGGCAAGGGCCATCGCGGGCCAGGATAGCAAGGTGCCGGCTCGTCGAATAGCCTTTGTGGCGCGAAAATCCATAGGCCGGGAACTGCCGGTCGAACTCATCCATCATCCGGTCGCGGGTGACCTTGGCGATGACGCTGGCCGCGGCGATGCTCAGGCTCAACGCGTCGCCTTCCACCAGCGCCGTGTGCGCGACGGGAAACGGGTGCACCGGCAGGCCGTCGATCAGCGCGTGGTCGGCCCGCCGGTCGAGCGCCAGAAACGCCCGGCGCATGGCCTCGTGCGTGGCGCGCAGGATGTTGAGGCGGTCCACCTCGCCCGCGTCGAGGGCCGCGCAGGCCCAGACCACGTCCAGCGAGGTGGTCAGTTCGCGGTAGATTTCCTGCCGACGGGCCGGCGTCAGCTTCTTGGAATCGTGCAGGTGCCGGTGCCGGAAGTTATCCGGCAGGATGACGGCCGCCGCGACGACGGGACCCGCCAGCGGGCCGCGCCCTGCCTCGTCGATGCCGGCGATGATCTGCGCCGTCCCGGCCTCGCGCAGCCGGGTCTCGTGTTCCAACGTCGGCCGGGCCGGCCGGGAAGGGGACGCGGCGCGCGGCATCGGGGGAGATCGGCTTGGCGTTTACTTCGCCTCGCGCACGGCCATCGCCTGCTTGCCCTTGCGGCCGCGCAGGTAGTTGAGCTTGGCGCGGCGGGCGGTGCCCTGTTTCTCGACCTCGATCTTGGCGATGCGCGGCGAGTGGATCGGGAACACGCGCTCGACGCCCTCGCCGTAGGAGATGCGGCGCACGGTGAAATTCTCGTTCAAGCCCGTGCCCTTGCGGCCGATGACGATGCCGGTGAAAAGCTGCACGCGCTCCTTGTCGCCTTCGATGACCTTCGTGTGGACGCGCACGCTGTCGCCGACCTTGAAGGAAGGCACGTCGGATTTCTTCTGTTCGTTTTCGATGGCGGTGAGAATGTTCATGGCAGATCGCGGGTTGCCCCCAGGGGCCGGAAGGGGCGTTCTATCCCACGACTGCCACCAAAACGCAAATGAATTCTGCTGCCAACTCCGGCGTCCGACGCCGCGCATGAATGCCTCCGCCACGCCCCACCAGCGGGCCCCGGCACTGGTGGTCCGTCCGCACGAGCCGGACGGCGGCTTGGGCGACGGGGACCTCGAACCGGCGCAGCATCCGCTCGACCTCGCGCTGATCCGGCGGCTGTTCTCGTACACGCGCCTGCACCGGCGGACGCTGGGCTGGCTGTTGGCGGCCGTGCTCCTGCGCGCGGTGCAACTGCCCGCCGGCGCGTGGATGATCGGCCGCATCGTCCAGGGGCCGATCACCCGCGGCGACCTGCGCGGCACGCTGTGGGGCGCGGCGGCGTTCGGCGCGTTGGCGCTGTGGACCGCGGCGACCTTCCATTTCCGCCTGCGCCTGGTGCTCAAGCTGGGTGAGGCCGTCATCCACGACCTGCGTGCGGAGGTGTTCGCCCACCTCCAGCGGATGACGATGGGGTTCTACCACCGCACCAAGCTCGGGCGGATTCTCAGCCGCATGACGAGCGACATCGACGCGGTGCGCCTGGGCGTGCAGGACGTGCTCTTCGTCAGCCTGGTCAGCGCGGTGCAGATGCTCGTCGCCGGGTTGATGATGCTCTACACGGACCCGGTGCTTTTCAGCACGGTGCTGGCGCTGGCCCCGGTGGTCTGGCTCATCAACCGGTACTTTCGCGCCCGCCTGAGCCACGCCTACCGCGAGCAGCAGGAAAGTTTCAGCCGCATCACGGCGACCCTGGCGGAGTCGGTCAACGGCATCCGGGTCACGCAGGGCTTCGTGCGCCAGCAGGTCAACGCCGGGATGTTCCGCGAACTGGTGGCGGACCACTTCCAGATCGCCTTCGGTGCGGCGCGGCTGGCGGCGATGTTTTTGCCGCTGCTGGAACTCAACAGCCAGTTCTTCATCTCGATCCTTCTGCTGCTCGGGGGCTACCGCGCGCTCAACCCGGCCGTGGCCACACCGGTGGGAGACCTGATCCAGTTTTTCTTCCTGGCGGGGTTGTTCTTCGGGCCGGTGCAGATCATCGGCATGCAGTACAACGCGGCCCTGACGGCCATGGCCGGGGCGGAGCGGGTGTTCAAGCTCCTTGACCGGCCGCCGGACTGGCAGGATGCGCCCGACGCCCGGCCGCTGGGAGCGCGCACGGCAGGGCGGGTGGAGTTTCGCGGAACCGGCTTCGCCTACGAGCCGGGCAAGCCGGTCCTGCACGGAATCTCGTTCGTCGCGGAACCCGGCCGGACGGTCGCGCTCGTGGGCCATACCGGCAGCGGCAAAAGCTCGATCATCAACCTGGTGACGAAGTTCTACCTGCCCACGGAGGGAGAGGTGTTCATCGACGGACAGGAAATCCGCACGGTGACCGCCGACAGCCTGCACCGGCAAATGGCCGTCGTGAACCAGCAAAATTTCCTCTTCGATGGCACCGTGGCCGACAACATCCGCTTCGGTCGACCCGGGGCAACCGACGACGAACTACGGACGGTCTGCGCACGCCTCGACTGCCTGGACATCCTAGAGGGGCTCTCCGGCGGGCTGCAAACGCCCGTCGGCGAGGCCGGCGGGAACCTGAGCGGCGGTCAGCGTCAACTCGTCTGCTTTGCCCGCGCGCTGCTGGCCGACCCACGGGTCTTGATCCTCGACGAGGCGACCAGCGCCATCGACGCCCTCACCGAACAGCGCCTGCAAACCGCGCTCGCGCGGCTGGTGGCTGGCCGCACGAGTTTCGTGGTGGCGCACCGGCTCTCGACGGTTCGCCACGCCGATCTTGTGCTCGTGCTGGAGAACGGGCGGATCATCGAACGCGGGGACCACGCGGCGCTGCTGGCACACGGCGGGGCGTACGCGCGCATGTACCGCGAGTTCACGCGCGACGCGGTGGCGTGACATGGTTAGACTCGCCCAACCTCTATGAACATCTCCCTTCTCCGCGCCGCTTGCCTCACGGCGGCGTTGCTCCTTTTGCCGAACTTGGCGAGAGCGCAGAGCGCGTCGCAACTCTACACGGAGGGCGTCCAGACCTACAACGCCGGGGACATCGCCGGGGCCAAGCAGAAGCTGCGGCTGGCTTTGGAAGTGGACCCGAACTTCCGCCCTGCCGAGGCGATGCTCATCAAAATCGGTCGTGACGAAAAGCAGGCTGGCCCGCTGCTGGTTGGCTCCTCGCCGCAGGCGTTGTCGAAGATCGTCGTGCCGGTGGACTTCAAGGATACGAGCCTGCAAACAGCCATCGAAGTGTTGCGGCAGCGTGTCTCCGAGAAAAGCGGCGGCAAGGTGGAGGTGAATTT
>CAXTMD010000080.1:0-2023 GCA_964245035.1 uncultured Chthoniobacterales bacterium | reverse complement strand
GGTGAATTTCGTCCTCAAGCTGCCGCCCGAACTGGCGAACAAAAAGATTTCCCTACAACTCGACCACGTGCCGGCCACGGAGGCCATGCGCTACATGGGCAGCCTCGCCGGAGTCGATTTCAAGATGGAGCAATACGCGGTGATGGTGGTTCCGGCAGGCTCGGCGGCACCGTCGCCGGCTCCGTAATCTCCCGATAGAGAACGCGCACCAGGTATAACCCCTCGGCGGGTGCGGCGAACGACGTTTTGCCGTGGCCAGCCAGCAAGCCGTCGAGCCACGACAACTCGGCGCGGCCCTGCGCGCAGCGCACGAGCGAGCCGGTCAGCAGGCGAACCATCTTGTACAGGAAGCCGTCGCCCTCGAAGTCGAGCGTGAGCAGCGCCCCGCGCCGCCGCACGTCCACGCGCCGGACCGTGCGCACGGTGCTCGCCTCCGGCTTGCCGCGGTTGGCGGCGAACCCGGCGAAATCGTGTCGGCCGATCATCCGCTGCGCTCCCGCTTGCAGGCTCGCGTCGTCCAAACCGCCGGGAAAATGCCACGCCCGGCCGATCTCAAACGGGTCGAGCACCGGATCGTTCCAGATCCGGTAGCGGTACACTTTGCCGCGGGCGGAAAACCGTGCGTGGAAGGTCGTGGCGACGAACCGCGCCGCCCGCACGCGGATCTCGGGCGGCAGGTAGGCGTTGAGCGCCGCGCACGAGCGCACGGCGTCGTGCCGCCAGGAGTCCGGCACGTCGGCGTGCGCGACCTGTCCGCGCGCGTGCACACCGGCGTCGGTGCGGCCGGAGCCGTGGACCGTGATGTGTTCGCCGCCGCAGAGTTTGGCGAACGCTCCTTCGAGCCGGTCCTGCACGGTGTCGTGGTGCGCCTGGCTCTGCCAGCCTTGGAACGGCCGGCCGTCGTAGGCCACGACCATTCTCAGCCGTCGGAGGGTCAACCCGGCTCCTCCCCACGCAACGCCACGGCGTCGAGGTAGGTCTGGAGGATCAACTGCGCGGCGGCTTGGTCGATCACCGCACGGCTTTTCTTCGCGTCGCGGCCGCTCGCGTGCAGCGCCTTCTGCGCGGCCACGGTCGTCAGCCGTTCGTCTTGCAGGCGCACCTCGCAACCGGTGGCCTTGCGCACCAGCTCGGCGAACGCCCGCGCCTTGGCCGCCGCCGGACCTTCCGTGCCGCTCATGTTGCGGGGCAGGCCGACGACGATCACGCCGATTTTTTCGGCTTTGGCAATCTCCGCGAGCCGCGCGACGACCGCCTTGTCGCCTTTGGGGCCGACCTTCACCGTCTCGCGTGGATGGGCGAACATCCCCAGCGTGTCCGCCACGGCGACCCCCACGCGGGCGTCCCCGTAGTCGATGCCCATCGCGCGCGGCCCGGTCATGTCACTGGAGGTGCGTGGCCACCTTGGCGGTGAGCTGCTTGATGCGCTCGGCCTCGTGCCGGCTGCAAATGAGCGTCGCGTCGTGCGTCTGGACGACGATCAAGTCGTTGACGCCCAGCAGCGTGATCGCCCCCGGACGGTCGCTGAACACGATGTTCTCGCGCGCGTCGAGCGTGGTGATCTGGCAGTTGGCGGCGTTCTCGTGTTCGTCCTTGGGCAGGTAGCCGGCGACGGCGATCCAGCTGCCCACGTCGTCCCAGTCAAAGCCGGCCTCCAGCACGAGCACGCGGGCGGCGTTTTCCATGATGGCGTAGTCGATGGAAATCTTGGGCAGGTGCGGGAACTTTTCGTCCAGCGTCGCTGCAAAATCCCGGGCGCCCCGCACCTGCGCGACGAAGTCCGCCAGCGCCGGGATCTGCCCGCTCAGCTCCCGCAGGACGGCCGGCAGCGTCCACGCGAACATCCCCGCGTTCCAGCGGTAGTCGCCTTGGTCGTAGAACACCTGGGCGAGTTCCGGGGCGGGCTTCTCGCGGAAGCGCTTGACGTTAAAGACGGGCGGCGTGCCCGCGGGCATGTCGTGCAGCGCGACGGGATCGCCAACCTCGATGTAGCCGAAGCCCGGGCAGGCCCAGGTCGGTTTGA
>CAXTMD010000079.1:0-13867 GCA_964245035.1 uncultured Chthoniobacterales bacterium | reverse complement strand
CGCAGCCCGCCGCCGGCCGGCATCCCGGGCATGCCGCCCATGCGTCCGAACATCTTTTTCATCTTGCCCATGTTCTTCATCATCTTGCGCATCTGCTGGAAGCGTTGGAGCAACTCGTTGACTTGCGTGACACTCGTGCCGCTGCCCGCGGCGATCCGGCGGCGCCGGCGGGCGTCGAGGATGTCCGGCTTGCGGCGCTCGTCCGGGGTCATGGACAGGATGATCGCTTCCGTGCGGCCCATCTCCTTGCCGTCGGTGGGCAGGTCCTTGACGTTGCCCATGCCCGGCATCATGGCCAAGAGGTTTTCCAACGGCCCGAGCTTCTTGATGAAACGCATCTGCTGGAGAAAATCCTCGAAGTTGAAGCTGGCGGTGCGCAGCTTTTCCTCCATGCGCTTGGCTTCCGCCTCGTCGATAGCCTCGGCGGCTTTCTCCACCAACCCGAGGATGTCGCCCATGCCGAGGATGCGCCCGGCCAAGCGCTCGGGGTAGAACGGTTCGAACTGGTCGAGCTTTTCACCAACGCCCGCGAACTTGATGGGCTGGTGCGTGACCTCGCGCATCGAAAGCGCCGCGCCGCCGCGCGCGTCACCGTCGAGCTTCGTGAGCACCAGTCCGGTGATGCCGAGCGCGTCGTTGAAGTGCGTGGCGACGCTGACCGCCTGCTGGCCCGTGGCGGCGTCGGCGACGAGCAAAACTTCCTGGGGTCGGAGGAAATCACGCAATTTTTTCAGTTCCTGCACGAGCGGCTCATCGATCTCCTGTCGGCCGGCGGTATCGTAGATTTGCACGTTCGCGCCGGGCTGTTCGGCCGCCCACGCCGCGGCCTCGCGGCCAACCTTGACGAGGTCCGTCTCTCCGGGTTGCGGCCGGAAGATCGGCACGCCGATCTGCCCGGCCAGCGTCGCCCGCTGCTCGCCCGCCGCTGGCCGGTGCAAGTCGCACGCGATCAGCACGGGGCTGCGCCCCTGCTTCTTGAGCAGCTTGGCCAGCTTGGCCGACGAGGTCGTCTTGCCCGCGCCGTTGAGGCCGACCATCATGATCCGGCCCGGTTTGTCGAGGTTCAGCGGCGCGGCGTCGCCGCCGAGCAGGGTCGTCAGTTCGTCATGGAAGATTTTGACGATCTGCTGGCCAGGCGTGACGCTGCGCAGCACCTCCTGGCCCAGCGCCTTCTCGCGCACCCGCGCGATGAATGTCTTGGCCACCTGGAAGTGCACGTCCGCTTCCAGCAACGCGAGGCGCACCTGCCGCATCGCGTCGGTGACGTTGGTTTCGCTGATGGACCCATGCCCGCGCAGGTCCTTGAAGATGTCCTGGAGCTTGTCGCCGAGTTGGGAGAACATGGCGGATTAAGGTTTAGGCGGCGCGGGTTTGGCACCCTTGGGGTCGAAGTTAAAGGTCCAGCGCGTTTCCGCGCGCTTGCCCGACACCATGGCGGTCAGCAGCACGGTGTAATTCTTGTCGCGCAGGTCCTGCGTCGGCTTGAAGGTGATGTTCTTCGTGGCCGCGTCGTAGGTCGCCGGCACCAGGCCGAAGCCGCTGACGCGCATCTCCACCGATTTGGGGTCCACCTCACCAAGTGCGGCAAGGTTGGCCTTGATCGTCGGCCGGGGGTCGGACACCGTTTCGTCCTGCGCCGGGACGGTCACCATCCCTGCGGCGGCAAGCTGCGCCACCGCCGGCGGGCCAGCCGGTGCGCCGCCCGATCCGCCGCCGGTCATGGAGAGCGCGTCCTGAAAGATCTTCGGGTTCTGGGTCTCGACCGCATAGCGGCCCAGCAGATCAAACGCCGGCGCGCTGTAGCTGATGCGCTGCCCATACACGGTGAAGCCCGCCTCGTAGCCCGCCTCCTTGACGAGGTCGCGCACCTTCTGGTCGTACTTGCCGAACGGGTAGGCAATCGCGTTGACCTTGATGCCGAGCTGCTGCTCCAAAACCTTCTTGGAATCGACGATCTCCTTGCGCATCCAGCCGTCAACGCCCAGCGTCTTCACGTCGTTTTGGATCAGCTCGTAGGTGTGCTTGTCCACGGCGTATTTGTCGGTGGGGTTGCGCAGGTCGCCGTGCGAGTACGTGTGGGACTCGATGTCCACGCCGGCGTCGCGCATCTCCGCCAACTGGTCCCACGAGATCGATTTGCCGCCGGAGTTGATGTAGTTGATGTAGACGAACATCGTGAACGGAAAGCCGTACTTCTTGAGGATCGGCCACGCCGTGTCGTAGCCGGACACGTAACCGTCGTCGATGGTGATGACGCAGGCCTTCGGCGGGATGTCCTTGTCCCCACGCCGCCACGCGAGAAAGTCCTGCATCGGGATCACCGAGAAGCCGGCATCCTTGACCTGTCCCATCTCCTTGTCGAACTCGGCCGGGGTCATGGCCAGGGTGTCGTTGGGTTTGGGCTTCTCCTCCAGGCGGTGGTAGCAGAGCACCATGACGGCGGCGCTCTTGTTGATCGCCGGGGCGCTCACCCGCTGCGGGGTTGCCGCGGCTGCCGGTGCGGCCGGGTTCGTGCGCTCGCCGTTGCCCGCGTCAGCGGGCGCTTGGGCCTGGTCGGAGGTTTCCGCCGCTTTGACCGGCGGCGGGCCGTTCTTCTTGGAAAGCAGTCCTTTGACCTTGCTGCAACCCGTCAGGCTGAACGTGCCCGCCGCCAGCAGCGAAGCGCAGAGCGCGGCGCGAAAACGCAAATTTTTCATCGTGGGAAAAGGAGACATACGGAATCGTCAGATGACCGTCTCAACGGCCGGAATAGAGAGCCAACCGATGGTCTCACGCGGCGGCGGGGTGTCAAGACGGTTCAAAGCAGGCCGAGCCGCCGGAAGGTGTCGTCCACGTGCCGCAGATGCGGTTCGAGCGAGCAGAGGCGGTCGATTTCCTCGGCGGTGAGCACCGCGGCGACCGCCGGCTCGGCGCGGAGGTTCTCGGCGAGCGGCACGGTGCCGCGCCAGGTCTTCATGGCGGCGCGTTGCACGGCCTCGTAGGCGGTTTTGCGTTCCAGGCCGCGACGGGTCAGTTCGAGGAGGATGGTCTGGCTGTGGTAGAGGCCCTTCGTCAGGTCCATGTTCCGCTGCATGTGCTCGGGGTAGACGATCAGGTCGGCGACGAGACCACGCAGCTTGGTCAGCATGTAGTCGAGCAGGGTGCAGGAATCGGGCAGGATGATGCGCTCCACGCTGGAGTGGCTGATGTCGCGCTCGTGCCAGAGCGCGACGTTTTCCAAGGCGGCGACGGCGTTGCCGCGCAGCACGCGCGCCAACCCGCTCAGGCGCTCGCCGGTGATCGGGTTGCGCTTGTGCGGCATGGCGCTGCTGCCTTTCTGCCCCTCGCCGAAAAACTCCTCCACTTCGAGCACCTCCGTGCGCTGGAGATGCCGGAACTCGGTCGCCCAGCGGTCGATGCTGGAGGCGATCAGCGCGAGAGTGGTCGAAAACTCCGCGTGCCGGTCGCGTTGGATCACCTGCGTGCTCAGCACCGCGGGACGCAACCCGAGGCGGCGGCAAACTGATTCTTCCACGGCAGGGTCAAGGTGCGCGTGCGTGCCGACCGCGCCGCTCAGCTTGCCCACCGCCACGCGCTCGCGGGTCTGGCGCAAACGCTCCTCCGCGCGGCCGAACTCGTCGTACATCAGCGCGAGTTTTAGCCCGAAGGTGATCGGCTCGGCGTGGATGCCGTGGCTGCGGCCGATCATCGGGGTGTCCTTGAACGCCCGGGCACGGTCGGCGACCGCCGTGCGCAACGCCGCGAGGTCTTCCAGGAGGAGGTCGCACGCGGCCGTCATCTGCACGGCGAGCGTGGTGTCGAGGATGTCCGAGGAGGTCAGTCCCTGGTGGATCCAGCGCGCGGCGGGACCGACGTAGGACGCGACGTTTTCCAAAAACGCGATCACGTCGTGCTGCGTGCGCTTTTCGATCTCGTTGATCTCCTCGATGGAAAACCGGGCCTTGGCGCGGATCGTCTCGGCGTCCTCCTTCGGAATCGACCCGGCTTCGGCGAGGGCTTCGCAGGCGAGAACTTCGATCTCCAACCAGATCGAAAACTTGCGCTCCTCGGACCAGAGGGCGCGCATCTTGGGGCGTGAGTAACGGTTAATCATCGAGCCGGAAGAGAAGACGCACGCCCCGGAAAATGCAAACGCCAGTTGACCGCCGCCGGGGCGATGCAACTGGCGTTGGGAAGGAGCGAGGTGGCTCGGATCAGCGCGTCACGTGGGCGCGGGACATGTGGCCGTTGGCCTGCACGAGCACGCGGCCGCTTTCCAGCAGATCAACGACGGCGGCAACCGTCTCGCGGTTGTTCTTCGCGCAGGAGGAAACGGTCATGATGAGGTCGCCAAGGTTCATGGTCTGGCGGAGGGACTTGCGGTCGGTCTTTTTCATGGAAAGTCGGAGTAGCGTGTTTTGTTGGGACAGCGAATTTTGTGCGGCGTTCAATAGCAACCACGATGCCACGTCGCTTCACCGCCCGACTTTCAGAGTCCGCCGCCGCACGGCAACGCATCTCTCCCGCCCAAAACACGCATAGGTATGTGACAGAAGTGTCAATTGGCTGACACTACATTACGCTCCTCTGACACTTACACTGCGGTGGTCTGGCGCTGTGCGGTCAGCTTCAGAACCAGCATGTACAACGCGGCCAGCACCAGCGCCCCGACGGCGACCCAAACCGAATGGCTCTTGATAAAATGCTCCCAGGCTTCCGGGCTCTGGTTGAACAGGTCCGGCTCCACCCGGTGCGCGAGGTAGCCGAGATAGGCCAGCACGGTGCACCAGACGCCGGCCCCGAGCGTGGTCATCAGCGAAAACGTGGCAAAGTTCATCCGTACGATCCCCGCGGGGATCGAGATCAAATGCCGGATCACCGGCAGCAAGCGGGCAAAGAAAATCCCGCCGGCCTCGTAGCGCGCCAGCCAGATCTCGGCCCGGGCGATCTTGTCCTCGCCGAGCAGGAAGTACCGGCC
Organism: uncultured Chthoniobacterales bacterium; assembly: GCA_964245035.1. Lineage (GTDB taxonomy): Bacteria > Verrucomicrobiota > Verrucomicrobiia > Chthoniobacterales > SZAS-18 > CAHJWO01. The sequence continues at coordinate 8,910 of CAXTMD010000079.1, read as the reverse complement.
GTAGCGCGCCAGCAGCGGGCGGCCGATCCAGAGCGACGCCCAGTAGGAAACGGCGGAGCCCAGGTACGAGCCCGCCGTGCCGGCGGCGATGACACCGGCAAAGCTCAGGTTGCCCTGCGCCGCCAGGAACGCCGCCGGCGGGATGACGATTTCGCTGGGCACCGGGATGATGGAACTCTCCATCGCCATGAGCGCAAAGATCGCCCAGTAACCGCCGTCGCGGACCCAACCGTACCAGACTTCGACGAGATGATGCAGCATGAGGTTTGAAGGAATGCCGGGCGCTTCGCGTCCGACCTGTTTTGCGGCCGACTCCTAGCAGCGAAGCGGCTCCCAGGCAACCCCGCGCGCAAAATTGTCGCTCGCCAGACCCCGCAAAAACCGCAAAGCTCCTGCCTCTCCTCCGAGCCATGTCCATCTACCGGCGCGTCCTGCTCTACTACCGGCCGTTCGTCGGACCGACGCTGCTGGCGCTCGCGATCTCCTTGTCCACGATCGGTCTGAACCTGCTCAAGCCGCTGCCGTTCAAACTCATCATCGACCGGGTCCTGCCTGGCAAGGCCGATGCCTGGCACGCTTCGCCGTCAGTCCAAGTGCTGGCGTTGTGCGTCTTTCTCGTGCTGGTCACGCTGCTGTCGGGGCTGCTGGGATTGTGGGGCAACTTCGTCTTCGTGCGCGTGGGACTCCAAGCGTTGCTCAAGCTGAGGACCGACCTGTTCGCCTACCTCCAGATCCTGCCGCTGAAGTTCCACGACGCGCGCCGGTCCAGCGATTCGTCGTTCCGCGTGGCGTACGACTCCCAGAGCATCCAGACCGTCTACAACCGGGGGTTCACCAACATCTTCAACTCGGCGGTGACCCTCGTGGCAATCTTCGTGATCATGCTGCGCCTTGACGGGCCGCTGACGGTCCTGTCGGTGGCCATCGTGCCGGCGGTCGTCTGGGCCATCCACCATTTTTCGGCCCGCATCCGGCAGCAATCGACTTCCATCCAGGAGTTGGAAAGCGCCGTGCTCACCACGGTGCAGGAGGGCTTGAGTTCCATCAAGGTCGTCCACGCCTTTGGCGGGGAGCAGGCCGCCGTGGACCAGTTCCAGGCGCACGCCCGCAAGAGCCTCGCGGCGAATCTGCGCCTGACCATGACCAACGTGAAAAGCGCCCTGGTCATCAACACGCTCATGGCTCTGGGCACCGCCGGGATGATCTACCTGGGCTCGCTGCACGTCCTCGCCGGGCGGATTTCCCTGGGTGATCTGTGGATGTTCATCAGCTACCTGGCGATGCTCTACGCGCCCATCGAGGCGCTGACCCAGACGGCCTGGGCGCTGGAGGGCGCCGCGGCCGGCGCGCAACGCTGCTTCGAGGTGCTCGACCACGCCGACGACGTGCAGGACGCCCCGGGTGCGGCCGTCCTCGCGGCGGCACGCGGCGCAATCTGCTTTGAGGGGGTCAATTTCGCGTACGATCCGGCGCACCCCATCTTGCGCGGCATCGACTTCGACGTGCGTCCGGGCCAGAGGGTGGCATTCGTCGGCGGCACCGGCGCGGGCAAGAGCACGCTGCTTTCCCTCGTGCCGCGGTTCTACGATCCGTCGGCCGGCCGGGTGTCGCTGGACGGCCGCGACCTGCGGACGGTCACCAAGAAGTCGCTGCGTGCGCAGTTCAGCCTCGTGTTGCAGGACACGTTGCTTTTTTCCACCACGGTGCGGGAAAACATTGCCTACGGGCGGCCGGACGCGACCGAGGCCGAGATCGTGCAGGCGGCCGAGCGCGCGCAGGCGGCCGAGTTCATCCGCCGGCTGCCGCAGGGCTTCGACAGCCCGGTCGGCGAGCGCGGCGGCCACCTGAGCGTCGGACAACGCCAGCGTATCGGTATCGCGCGCGCGTTCCTGAAAAACTCTCCTGTCCTGCTGCTCGACGAACCGACCAGCGCACTGGACCCTGCCACCGAGCGTGCGATCATGGACACCCTCGAAGAACTGATGGTTGGACGCACCACCCTGATCATCACCCATCGCCTGGCGACGGTGCATCATCTCGACCAAATCATCGTCCTCGAACACGGCCGCATCGCCGAACGTGGCACCGGCGACGAACTTCTCCAAGCCGGTGGCCCCTACGCACGACTCTTCCACGCCGGCAGGTACGACGTGGGAGCAAACTTCGCATCGGCGGCACGTTAGAAATCATTCTCCGTTCGATGAGTAAAAAAATTGCGGTGCTCGGGTTCATGGCGAACTGCCCCATTGCCGGGGTCATCTGGCAGCATCTGCACTACGTCGTCGGCTTGCAACGATTGGGCCACGAGGTCTACTACATCGAAGACACCTCGCGCATCCCCTACGACCCGGTTCAAGGGACGCCGACGGAAGATTATTCCTACGCGGCGGCGATCCTTGCCCGTCTGGCCGCGGAGTTCGGCTTCGAAGGACGGTGGGCGTTCAGCCCACGTTACAAAACGCCCGACGAAACCGCCGGCCTGGACCGCGCGTTCCTTGATGATCTTTATACGGAAGCCGACGCCCTGCTGAACATCTGCGGCTCGCACGAACTTCACGACGACCTGCTGCGCAGCGAACGCATCGTGTACGTCGAGAGCGACCCGGCCGTCGAGCAGATCAAGGTGGATCAGGGCAACCGCGTCACGGCCGAGTTCCTGGCGCGGCACTGCGCCCGTTTCACCTTCGGCGAGAGCATCGGCGGCCCTGAGTTCCCGGTGCCGCTGCACGGCCTCGCGTGGCTGCCGACGCGTCAACCGGTGGTGTGCGACTTCTGGCAGGAGACCTCCGGCGCGCACGGGCGCGGGGCGCGGTTCACTTCGGTCGCCAACCTGGCCACCGGCGGCAAGAAGGACATCGCCTGGCGCGGCGAGCGTTACCTGTGGAGCAAGCTGCCGGAGTTCGAGAAGTTCCGCCTCGCGCCGACGCTCTGCGGCGAGGACTTCGAACTGGCCACCCACTTCAAGGACCGGATCCTGGAAGAATCTTTCCGCGCCGCCCGCTGGCAGGTGGTCCCACCCGACGAGATCAGCCTCGACCCGCACCGCTACGTCGACTACGTCCGCGCGTCGAAGGGCGAATTCACCGTCGCAAAGGATCAATACGTGCGGTTGCACACCGGCTGGTTCAGCGACCGCAGCGCGTGCTACCTGGCCGCCGGCCGGCCGGTGGTGACCCAGCAGACCGGCTTCACGCGCTTCTACGGCGGGAGCGAGGGACTGTTTGCCTTCGAGACCATGGCGGACATCGTCGACGCGGTGGCTGCGATCAACGCGGACTACGACCGGCACAGCCGCGCCGCCGGCGAGATCGCGCGCGAGTTCTTCGGGGCCGAGACCGTCCTCCGTTCGCTGCTGGAGCGAATCGGCATCTGACCCGTGAACATCCTGCTGCACACCATCGCCCTCGAACCCGCCCGCTGGACGCCGCAGCGGGTGTCCCGACCCTTGGCCGAGATCCTGCCGGTCATCGCCGGGGCAGGTTTTTACAAGCTCGAAGTGTTTGAACCGCACCTCTCGCTGCTGCCGGACGAAGGGGTGATGGTCGCACTGTTCGAGCGCCACCACCTCGTCCCGACCGTCCTCAGCTCCTACCTCGAAGTCTCGCCGCATCGGAACCCCGACGCCTCCTACCTCCGACAGGCGGACGAATTGCTCGCTCGGGTGGACCGCTTCGGGTTCAGCAAGGTCCGGCTGTTCCCCGGCCAGAGCCCCGACGCTGCCCAAACGGCCGCGACGATCCGCGCGGTCGGCGAGCGTCTGCATGACCTGGCCGGGCGGCGGCCCGGCGTGGAGTTTCTGCTGGAAACCCACGAAGGTTCGCTGGCCGACGATCCGGCGTGTGCGGTGGCCCTGGTCGAAGCGGGCGGCGCTCCCAACATCGGCCTGTTGTGGCAGCCCACGATTTTTGAACCGGATGCCGCCCGTGCCCAATGGGAAGTCCAGCAAGCCCACGTCCGGCACATCCACCTGCAAAACCGCACTGCCGACGGAAAGTTCTGCCGGCTTTCGGAGGGGGTGATCCCGTGGGCGGAGATCTTGGAAGCGGCCCGCTTCGGGGTGGATGTCAGCCTGGAATTTGTCCCCAGCGGCGTCTGCGAGGTGGAAAGCTTCGAGCTGACCACCAGCGTGCAGGAGGCGGTGGAGGAGTTCGCGTTTGTCGTCAACTTGGAGAGTTGATGCGCAAAACGGAGAAAGTCGCATCTGAGAAAATATCGCAGACGCTCTTCATGAGTCGCTCGGCCGGTCTTGGAGCGAGGTTTTTCTCTGAGGAAATTACCCCATCCCTGTTACGGACATTTCAGGGGCGGTTCTCCTCCGGGAACGGTGGCATGCAAGCTGTTCTAACGGTTTCTCTCCCCCTTGTGCGCCGACTTTGCCCACGACCGAAGCGATGGACCAGAAAATCCTGCTGATCGACGACAGCGTGATCCTGCGCCGGATCGCCACCAACGTGCTCAGCGCCCAGGCTGGCTGCGGCGAGGTGATCACGGCCACGCGTGCCAACGAGGGCTTCGCGCGTGCGTGTGCATCGGGTGTCCGGCTGATCTTGGTGGATTATCAGCTCGCCGGCCAACCCGACGCTGACCTTTGCCAGCGGCTGCACCGCGAGGGCCGCACCCGGGACATCCCGGTCGTGCTGCTCCTCGGTCGGGGGATGACCCCGCCTGCACCGGGCACGCTGCCGCCCAACGTCGTTGATTTTCTGGTCAAGCCGTTCACCCCCGAACAGCTCGTTTGCACGGTGGAACGCATCTCCCGCCCGGCGGAGGCGGCGGCGCCGGTCCGCAACCTGCGCGAGTCTGCTCCCCCGCCCTACTCGGTGCGCACCACCACGTTGGCCGACCAACGCGAGATGGCCGCCGTCTCGGCCGCCGCAGCGGCGAGAAGGGAAACCAACCTGGTCGACTCGGCCCGGACGGCCGCGAACGCCAAGGTGCGGTTGACCGCGCCGACGCGTGGCGGTGCGTCGCCCCGGCCGGGGTTCGAACGGGCTCGTCTGCGCGCCGTCTTGCGCGACGTGGCGGCCATGCGGCGAACCGGCGTTTTCCGGGCGTGGACGGACCCCACGTCGGCCACCGAGCTTTACCTCGACGACGGCCAGGTGGTCGTGGTGGCCACCCGGGATGCCGAGGGCTACAGCGAAGACGCCAGTGGGGTCGTGCCGCCGAAGGTCAGCCCGGCGATCCTGGAGGACGCCGTGGCGGAACAGGCGCAGACCGGCGTGCCGTTTTTCCTGTCGCTGGGCTCCCGGGGATTGCTGTCCAAGTCGACAGCGGTCACCTTGCTGCACCGCTTCGGCCAGCAACATTTCGCGCGCTTGTGGACCGTGCCGGCTGGCACGCTGGAGTTTGGATTCGTCGACACCGACGCGCTGCCGGGCTTCGCGCTCCGCCTGGAGGTGCGGCGCGAGTCGATCGACCAATGGCTGCTCGGCACGTTGCGTCACGTGCAAGCCGAGGAGGTTGCCGCCCACGCGCGACACGAGGGGTTGACCGGCAGCGTGAGTTTGCGCCGCGAGAGCGAAGAGGCCCTGCGCGCGCTCGACCTCAACGAGCAAGAACAAGCGTTTGTCCGCCAAGCCGACTACCGGCGCGATCTGACGACGATTGCCAAGACGCTCGGCGTCACGCCCGAACACGCGTATGGGCTGCTGTTCCGCTTCCGCTGTCTGGAGATGGTGGACTACCGGCCGGCTGCCTCGGCCTTTGTCGTCACCCCGCGCACGAGCGTGCGCCGTGTCCTGCCGCTGCACCGCTGACGCCGCGAGGTTAGAAGCGATCCGTCCAGGCGGCCGCGGCGTATTTGGCACTGGACAACTCGCCGGCCAGCGCGAGATCGCGGGAAGTCAGAGCCCCTTCCTCCTGCCGTGTGCCCAGCGCGGCGGGAAGCGCTCGGCGCATGGCTTGCTTCCATTCCGCCAGGGCCGCAGCCGTGGCTAAATTGAGCCGGATGCTTCCCTGGTGCAACAGGCCGGTGCGGTGGCGGCGTTGCGCGCCTCCGGCGACCTTGCGGCCGGCCGCGACGAGGTCGTGGAGCACCGGCCGCTCAAAACACGCGTTCAACTCGCCGACGGCCGGCCCCACCGACGCCGCGCCGTGCGCTTCGGCCGGCACCCCGCAGTCGGCGAGTGCCAGGGCGACGGCGGCGTGGATGCGTCGGTAGGATTCCTCGCTCCGGAGGGCGGCAAACGGACACGGCCGCGGCACGCAGAGCGAGTACGTCAAATCATCGCCGTGTTCGACGATCCCCCCACCCGTCCACCGGCGGACCACCGGCCGCCCTTGCGCGATGCCGCGGGCCGAAGCGGATCGCTCGAAGTAGCCGAACGACACCGTCGGCTCCGCCCAATCATAGAACCGCAGGATGGCGGCGTCAGCCGAACCGAGCAAGATCTCGTCCAACGCCATGTTCATGGGCCCGGTGCGTGCAACCGGATCGCAAACGACGCACAAGGAGGCGAAGGGCGGGCGGTCCGCTTCCATGCGCTCAGGCAGGGTCGGACATCTCGCGGACGATTGCCTCGGCGGCGGCGCGCGGATCGGGCTGCGCGGTGATCGGCCGCCCGATCACGAGGTAATCTGCCCCGGCGTCCAGCGCCTGCCGCGGAGTCAGCACGCGGCGCTGGTCATCGGGCGTCGCCGCCGAGGAAAGTGGCCGCACGCCGGGAATGACCATCGTCAGCTCCGGCCCAAAGCGCGACCGCAACGCGCCGACCTCGTGGGGACTGGCCACCACGCCCCGCAGTCCGTTGGCCGCACCGAGCGCGGCGAGACGTAGCACCTGGTCGGCAACGCCGGCAGCCACGCCGGTTTCGCGTAGGGTGTCCTCGTCGCTGCTGGTCAGCACGCTGACGCCGAGCAGCGTCAGACGGTCACCCGCCGCCCCGGCGGCCGACCGCAGCATCGCCGCGCCGCCGGAGAGATGCACGGTGAGGAATTCCACCTCCAACGCCGCCGCCGCGCGTACGGCTCCCGCGACGGTGTTGGGGATGTCGTGCAGCTTTAGGTCGAGGAAAATGCGCGTGCCCGGCGCGGCCCTCCGGATCTGCGCGATGATCGCCGGGCCGCATCGGGTGAAAAGCTCGAGTCCTACTTTGTAGAAGGAGATCGTACCGGCGAGACGTTCCACGAGGCGCAGCGCCGATGCCGCGTCGGGCACGTCAAGCGGGAGGATGATTTTGTCTTTCGCCAGGGCTGGAGATGTCACAAGGTGCGGGTCTTTGACCCCATGAAATGGTTCGCGCCGGCTAAAATCAACCTTTCTTTGCGCGTGCTCAGCCGCCGCGAGGACGGGTTTCACGAGATTGAAACGTTGATGGTGCCGCTCTCGCTGTCCGACGAGTTGGAGGTCGCCTGGCAACCCGGCGGCGCGCCCGTCGAACTGGTTTGCAGCGACCCCTCTCTGCCCACCGGCCCGGAAAACCTCGCCTACCGCGCCGCGGAAATCTTCCGGCGCGACCTGGCCCCGGAGATGCCGCCCGTGCGGATCGAACTGACCAAGCACGTGCCGCACGGCGCAGGGCTCGGCGGCGGCAGCAGCGACGCGGCGGCCGTCCTGCTGGCGCTGAACACCCTCGGCGACTTCCGACAAACGCCGGCTCAACTCGCCGCTTTGGCCGCCGAACTCGGGTCGGACGTCCCGTTCTTCGTCTATCGGAGCGCGGCGGTTTGCCGGGGACGCGGTGAAACGGTCGAGCCGGTGGCATTCGGCGGACGGCTGCCGCTGCTGTTGCTCAAACCCCCCTTCCCTGTCCCGACTCCGTGGGCGTACAAACGCTGGCGCGACGCGCGCGAACTGCCGGGCATCCGCTACGCGCCTCAGCAATTCGGCTGGGGTGAACTGGTGAACGACCTCGAACGTCCGGTCTTCGAAAAGTATCTGCTGCTCGCCGAACTCAAAACCTGGCTGCTGGCGCAGCCCGGAGTCGCCGGGTCACTGCTTTCCGGCTCGGGCTCGACGGTGCTCGCCGTGCTGGATTCTTTCGCCGTTGATGTTGAGTTGCTTGCGGATCGCGCGCGAAAAGTCTTCGGCGAACTCTGGGCGCTGTCTTGCGAGACCGCTCTGGTACAAGCGTCTGAGGACCGAGGCGCGAATCAACGGGCATGACGGCAACCACAGCCTTGCGCCACGTTTTTCTTTCCTCGGCCGCGCTCCTCGCGGCGTTGGTCCTGGCAGCCTGCACCGGCACCGATATCTCTGGCAACCCGACGGAACCGACTGCCGCACCCGGCCCCGGGGCGGATTCCACTGGTCCCACGATCCCGGGCAACGTCGTGCCGACCATCGGCGGCGGCGCCGCCAATGGCGCGGGCGTCTCGGGCGGGGGCGCAGGCGTCGGCAACGGCCATTGACCGGGCGCGCTCACATGTTAGGATGGCTCCCGCGCAACCGCAGGAGGAGTGGTAGAGCGGTTTATTGCACCGGTCTTGAAAACCGGAGATCCGCAAGGATCCGTGGGTTCGAATCCCACCTCCTCCGGCGGCGCGGTTTTTAACCTTGGTAGCGGTGCGGCTGCCCGCAAAGTTCGGCAAGTTTTCGCCAGTAGGAGAAGTTTTGCACGCGTTGCGCCTCCGGGAGAACCGAGCCACCCACGACACGTCGCTTGCAGCGTTCCAGGAACAGGAAAGCCGCCGCCGCGCGCGCTTTTGGTCGTGCGCCCGACGTGTCTTGATGCTTCCAGTGGTAATCGATGTAGGCCGCCGAGCGGCCCATGCGCGCCGCCATGTCCAGAAGCGTCTCCGGCGTGATCCTCGCCAGGTCAAAATGGTGCGCCACGCTGACGTCAAACGCCGCGCAGATGCGCAGGCCCGCCGCCATGATTTGGAACGCAAAAAGCGTTTCCTCGCAAAAGCCCAGCGCCCCCGCGCCAAGCTCCGGGTCGAACTCCCCGACCACCTCCACCACACCGC
>CAXTMD010000078.1:0-13912 GCA_964245035.1 uncultured Chthoniobacterales bacterium | reverse complement strand
CTGCTGGCCTGCGCGGCCGCTGCCGCCCCGCTGGCGCGGGAACACCGCCGCCTGCGGGCTGCCATGGCCAGGGAGTTCCGACGGCGCATCGCCCGGGGTCTGCGCGCGGGAGAGCTTCCTCCGGGCACGTCGGCCGCGGCGCTGGCCCGGTTTTACGTCGCCGTGCTGCAAGGGCTCTCGGTGCAGGCGCGCGACGGGGCATCGGCGAAGGAACTTCTTCAGGTGGTGGCGCGGGCGATGGCCGCGTGGCCCGGAGCCGGGGGCGGATGAAGCGTCACGGCATGAACACGCCGCCAGAGAAGCCACCTCCGCCGCGGCGTGTTCCCCAGCGCGCGAACGGCGCGCGCCGCGTCGAGGAACTGCTCGCGGCCACCGCGCAGGAGATCGCTCTCGTCGGCTACGAGGCCGCCACCATGAAGGCCATCGCCCGGCGTGCGGGCGCCTCGGTCGGCGCTGCCTACCAGTACTTCCCCGACAAGGAAGCCGTCGTCCAGGCGCTGCTCGCACGCTACTTCGATGAACTGGACGCGCACACGGCGGATTTCACCGCGGCGGCCGCGCGCCTGAGCGTGCCCGCGCTGGCCGGGCAGGTCGTCACGCTCATGGCCAATTTCATCCGGGCGCGCCCCGCGTTCATCCCGCTGCTGAGCGGCCCGCTGGAGTACCGGCGCGAGGCCAAGGCGCGCCACCGTCTACGGGAGTACTACGCCACCCTGTTCCGTCAGAAGCGGCCCTCGCTAGACCCCGCCGAAGCGTTCCTGGTGGCCAATGTCACCGTCCAGATCATCAAAGGCATGCACGCGCTGCTGATCAACGCCGCGCCCGGGCAGCAGGACGCGATTTTCGCCGAGTTCCAGGTCGCGCTGAGTGCCTACCTCGTCTCCCGCCTGCAAACGTGAGCGGCGGCTCCAGGTTTTTACCCACCCGGCCGCGATTGCCCGAGCACCCGTTGGAGCACCGCTTCGAGCCGGGTCCATTCCACCGGCTTGGTGAGGTGTTCCAGCACGCCCGCACCGAGGCTGCTGGCCTGGGCTTCCGCCTCGCCGTATCCGCTCAGCACGATGCTCGGGGCCGGATGGATCGTCTGGAGGCGCTTGATCAAATCCAGCCCGTTGCCGTCCGGCAGCCCCAGGTCGCTGACGATCACGTCCACCGGCTCGCTGCGGTACAGGGCCTCCGCCTCGGCCACGCTGGCGGCATGGAACACCTTGTAGCCCCGCCGGGTCATTAGCCGCACCAGCACACGCGCGCTGTCGGCGTGATCCTCGACGAGCAGCACCGACCAGGCGACGGCGGCCTCGGCGCCGGCCTTGGCCGCGGCGGGTGCCGGTGCCTCGGCCTTGGCGGGTGCCTCCACGGGGCTCGACGCGAGCGCGACGCGGAAAACCGCCCCCTGGCCCAACCCCGGGCTGCGCGCGCTGATCTCCCCGCCGTGCGCCTCGACCAACGCCTTGCAGATCGCCAGGCCCAGCCCTAGTCCGCCGTACTCCCGGGTCACCCGGGCGTCGCCCTGCTCGAAGGCGTCGAAAATCTTTTCCAACCGCTCGGGCGTGATCCCCATGCCGCTGTCGGTGACCTCCACCTCCAGCCGGTCGTCGGCCACGTCGCGGGTGCGGATGCCCACCCGTCCACCCGCCGGGGTGAACTTGATCGCGTTGTTGAGCAGGTTCCAAAACACCTGCTGGAGCCGGGCGGCGTCGCCGCTCACACGGTACCGCGCCGCATGCAGATCCTGCGACAGCGTCACGCCTTTCGCCTGCGCGGTGGGCCGGCAGATGGCGAGCGCGTGGCCGATCAGCTCGTGGAGGTCGACGGGCCGCAGGTCCAGTTCGAGCTTGCCGTGGACGATGCGGGTGATGTCGAGCAGGTCGTCGATGAGCCGCGCCTCCAGCTCAACGTTACGGCGGATCAGGCGGAAGGTTTCCTCCAGTTCCGGCCCGCCGGCCCGCCCGGCGTCCGGTTCGCTGACGGCGGCGAGGATCGGGGTCAGCGGCGTGCGCAGTTCGTGCGAGAGGCGGGCGAGGAACTGGTCCTTGCGCGCGTTGGCCTCCTTGGCCTGGCGGTAGGCTTCTTCGAGTTCGGTGCGCTGCCGGGCGAGCAGCCGCTCGGTCTGCGCCTTGTAGATCGCGGCGTTGAGCGTGCGGTGGAGCACGTCGGGGTTGAGCCGGTTCTTGACGAGGTAGTCCTGCGCGCCCGCCTTCATCGCCTCGACGGCGACGACCTCGCTGCCGGTGCCGGTGAGCATCACGGTCGGGAAGGCCTGCGTGCCGCCGAGCGCGCGCAGGTCTCCGATGAAATCCACCCCCGTGCCGTCGGGCAGATTATGGTCGAGCAGGATGCAGTCCGGCCGTTCCTGCTCGCAGGCGGCTAGCCCGCTGTCCACCGAGCCGCGTTCGATGAACACGTACTGCACCGCCGGATCGGCCGCGAGGAAACGCCGCCACGTCTCCCGGTCCTCGGGACTATCGTCAACGATGAGGATTTTACGGCTGGGCAAACTCACGGGAAGATTTAGCGGAGGGTGAAAAAGAAAGCACTTCCCCGGCCACGGTCGGACTCGATCCAAACCCGGCCGCCGTGTCTTTCCACCACGCTTTTCACCGTGGCAAGCCCCACGCCGCTGCCGCCGCCATATTCGTCGCGCGCGTGCAGGCGGCGGAAGATCTGGAAAATTTCCGCGTGGTGGCGAGGCCTCACCCCGATGCCGCCGTCGCGCACGCAAAACACCGGACCGCGCTCGCCCGCCTCCGGCCGGCCGTCGCGCCAGCCGATCTCCACCCACTTCTGCGGACCGGGCGAGTACTTGATGGCGTTGGTGATCAGGTTGCTGAACACCTCCCGGACCATCACCGGGTCGCAGCGCACCGCCGGCAGGGGTCGGGGGCGGCGCACCTCCACCTCCTCGGCGGCGATCCGGGCGGCAAGTCCTTCCAACACGTTGTCCACGGTCGCGTCGAGGTTCGTCAAAGCCGTCTTCAGATCGATGCGGCCGGTGTCGGAGTAGCGCAGGAGGGCTTCGAGCAGGTGGTCGATCCGGTCGGAGAGCGACGTGATCGTGTCGAGCTTGCGCAGGGCCTCCGAGTCCATCTTCTCGCCGTAGTCCTCGCGCAGGAAGACCGAGAAGTTGTGGATGCCGCGCAACGGCTCGCGCAGGTCGTGCGCGGCGATGTGGGCGAAGGAATTGAGGTCGGTGTTCTTGCGTTCGAGTTCGAGGTTTTGCCGGTGCAGCCCCTCGGAGCGGCGCAGGACGAGGGCGTTGAGCGCCTGGTGGAGTTCGCGCGCGCCGGCGATCTCGGGTTCGCCCCAGGGCAGCGAATGGCCGCGGACGATTTCCTGCCAGTCGGCGAACGATTTGCGCGGGTGCAGGCGGCCGTCGCTTTCCACCGCCTTGTGCGGGTTGCCAGCCCAGTGGACGGTTTGCAGCGCCTCGGGGCGGAACCACAGCACGAAGTGGGGCTCGACCCGCGAGAGCCGCACGGCGAGCAGGCCGCTGGCTTGGGCACTCCAAGCGGCGGCCTCCGGCAGGAAGCCGGCCAGGTGGTCGGTGACAAAAAGCGGGTTCAACTCCAGGATTTCCAGCGCCTGCACGAGCGTCTCAACGGCTTCCTGCCCCGGCGTTTCGCCCAGGAGGTCGCAGCGTCCATCCACCCAGACGGCCGCGCCGCCCGCCCCCATGAACTCCAGCAGTTGCGGGGTGTACTGCACCAGGGCGGCGAACACGTCCTTGGCGTCGCTGATCACGTCGAAGAACCGCCCCTGGACAGCCCCCGCGCGGGCGAGTTCGGCCAGGCGGCCGGCTTCCTGCTTGGCGGCGATTTCCGTGGACGCGGCCTGGCCGAAGAGTTCACACGCGGCGCGCGCCGCGGCGGGCACCAAGCGGGGCTGCCGGTGGTGGCACGCCACGAGTCCCCACAGCTTGCCGTCCACGAGCAGCGACACCGACATGGAGGCTCCGACGCCCATGTTGCGCAGGTATTCAAGGTGAATGGGCGACACGCTGCGCAGCGCGGCGAAGCTCAGGTCCAGCGGACGGCCGGTCTGCGGGTTGAGCGCCGGCTCCAGCGCGGATGGGCGGTAGGTGACCGTCGGGATGAGGCGCAGCCAGTTTTGTTCGTAGAGGGCGCGGGCCTGCGCCGGGATGTCGGAGGCGGGATAATGCAGACCCAGATACGAATCCACGTCGGGCGAGGTCAGCGCCTCCCCGACGACTGCGCCGTGCCAATCGGCGTCGAAGCGATAGACCATCACCCGCTCGAAGCCCGAAAGGTCGGCAATCGTCTGCGCAATGATCGGGTAGAGCGCGGGCAGGTTCGGGGCAGCGCGCATGGCTGCCAGGGCGTTTTGCAGACGGCGGTGGCCCTGAGCGAAGGCCGTTGACGCGGCGTCGCGGCCGGACGGTTCCAGCTCGATGATCAGCACGCCATCGCGGCGGTGCAGCAGGGCATCAAACGGCCGCCCGCCGGCCTCCACTGGCAACGGGGAAGCGTCCCGCGGATCGCCTCCGGCGAGGGCGGAGGCGATCTGCGCTCCAAACGCTTCCCCCAAACTCACGCCGAGGGTCTGCCCGAGCAGTTCCGTGGCGGGTCGACCCAGCAGGGCCGAGGCGTTGTCGCTGGCCTGCGTGCAGACGAGGCCCGGCTCGCGGACAGCGAGCAGCAAACCATGCGGCTGGATCGCCCCAGGGATGTGGATGGGTTCGCGGGCGCAAGTGTCGCGGTCCAGCGTCTGGGGGTCAGCCGGGAGACTGCTCATGGCCCTGACACTGTCTCACAAACCAACGGTGCAGGCAGGTGAAAGTTTCCCGGGCAGCCAGCACGACGTCCGAGGGATCGACCGGTTGGCGACTCTCCAGCGCAGAGAGGAACTCCCGCCACCGCGTGCCGGTCTCCGCGCCGTAGCTGGCAAAGAACCGCCGGGCGTCCGCGGGCACGGGGCTGTTTTGCAGGGCGGCCGTGATGTGCCGTCCGCCGAGCGTGGCTCCTTCCAGCACGTAGAGGCAGCCAAAGCCGCGGTCAAGCGAGCCGGCGACGGAGGGAAGTTCGGCGCAGTCGGGCAGGGCGGCGACGGCGGGCGTGGTCAGGCCAAGGGCGGACAGGTCCGCTTCGAGCCAAGGCGTTTTGCGCCGGGTGGCGAGGTCGATGCCGCTCTGTGCCCAACCTTGGAGGCTGGCAAGCCGGGTTTCCAGCGGCCGGTAGAACCCCAGGAAGATTTCGAGCAGTTGGCGGTACGCTGCCGGATCGCCGATGCGGCGCTCGATGCCAACCGCGTCCTCCAGTTGCTGGTGCGCCTCGCCCGTGGCAGCACGCAGCAGGGGTAAAACGCTTGATCCCGCAGGTGGAGCTTGATTCATCCCTCGTTCTACCGTGGCGGCAAGGCGCATTGCCAGCGCTTGTTTTGTTCCCAAGCAGTCAGCAACAAAAAACGCGCGTCATCCAAGACGCGCGTTTGTTTCACTGTTTGCAGCACCGGTTCGGCGCAAACCCTACCTGACACCGGGGCTGCTCGGTGCATGGTGATTCCGCTTCACATGCAACTGCGCCAGCGAGCGCGCTAGCGCGGCTTCCGCCTCCGCTTGCACCTCCGAACTCAGCGTCTTGTCCGCCAGCGCCGCCTTGGCTCGGTCGATGGCGGCCTGCGCCGCCGCCTCGTCGACATCCGTACCGCGCACGGCCATGTCGGTTAACACCGACACCCGGTCCGGCATCACTTCCGCAAAGCCGCCACCGGTGGCCAGAAGAAATTCCTGCCCACCCTTCTGCACCTTCAGCGGACCGGGCTTGAGCGCCGTGATTAACGGGACGTGCAGCGGCAAGATGCCATACTCGCCGTCGATGCCTGGGATCGTCACCCCATCCACATCCTCGGAGTACGTCTTCGCTTCCGGAGTGACGATTTCCAAGCGCAGCGTTGCCATACGGTTTACTTGCCTCCGATCGTTTCGATGCCGCCCTTCATGTAGAAGTCGTTCTCGTTGCGGTCGTCGTGCTTGCCGTCGAGAATTTCCTTGAAGCCCTTGATCGTGTCCGAGAGCTTGACATACACGCCGGGAATGTTCGTGAACACCTCGCCCACGTGGAAGGGCTGACTGAGGAACTTCTGGATCTTGCGGGCGCGGGCGACCACCTGCTTGTCCTCAGGGCTGAGTTCGTCCAATCCAAGAATGGCGATGATGTCTTGGAGATCCTTGTACCGCTGAAGTGTGCGCTGCACGCCGCGGGCCACCTGGTAGTGATCGTTGCCGACCACGTCGGGCGCGAGCGCCTTGGAAGTGGACGCAAGCGGATCAACCGCCGGGTAGATGCCCAACTCCGCGATGGAACGCTCCAGCACGATGGTCGAATCCAAGTGCGCGAACGTGTTGGCCGGGGCCGGGTCGGTCAGATCGTCCGCCGGGACGTACACCGCTTGGAAGCTCGTCACCGAACCTTTCGTGGTCGAGGTGATGCGCTCCTGCAAGTCACCCATCTCGGCCGACAACGTCGGCTGGTAACCGACTGCCGAGGGCGTACGGCCGAGCAGTGCACTCACCTCCGCGCCCGCCTGGCTGAAGCGGAAGATGTTGTCGATGAAAAGCAGCACATCCTGGTTTTTTTCGTCGCGGAAGTACTCCGCCATCGACAGCGCGGACAGAGCCACGCGCAGGCGTGCGCCAGGCGGTTCGTTCATCTGGCCATAGACGAGTGCCACCTTCGACTCACTGAGGTTATCCTGGTTGATGACTTTGGACTCGCTCATCTCATGGTAGAGATCGTTGCCCTCACGGGTACGCTCTCCCACCCCAGCAAACACGGAGTATCCACCATGTCCCTTGGCGATGTTGTTGATCAACTCCATGATAACGACCGTTTTGCCGACACCGGCACCACCGAAGGCACCCACCTTGCCTCCCTTCGTGAAGGGGCAAATCAGATCGATGACCTTGATGCCAGTTTCCAGCACGGTCGCCTGCGTATCCTGATCGACTAGCGCCGGAGCCCGGCGGTGGATCGCGTAACGCTTGGTCGCGTTGACCGGACCCTTGTTGTCTACAGGGTCACCAGTGACGTTGAACACCCGCCCGAGCACCGCCTCACCGACCGGCACGGAGATCGGCGCGCCGGTGTTGGTGACCGTCATACCGCGCTTGAGTCCCTCGGTGGAACTCATCGCGATGGCACGCACCAACCCACCGCCGAGGTGCTGCTGCACTTCGAGGGTCAACTTGGTCGGTACGCCGGCCACGTCGAATTCGATTTCGAGGGCGTCGTAAATTTTCGGCAGGTCGCCGCCTTCAGAAAAGTCCACGTCGAGAACGGGACCGATGACCTGCACAATGGTGCCGGTGTGGTGTGCGGTGGCAGTTTCCATAAGATTTGCGGGGGTTGTTTAGCCCATCGCCATCTGGGCGGTGGTGATTTCCAAAAGTTCGGTGGTGATGCTGGCTTGGCGAACCTTGTTGTACTCCAGAGTCAGGTCCTTGATCAGAGACTTGGCATTGTCGGTAGCGTTCTTCATCGCCACCATGCGCGCGCTGTGCTCGCTGGCGCGTGCGTCGAGCGTCATCTGGTGCACCTGGAAGTGCACGTACTCAGGCAAAACGGCATCCAGCACTTCCTCCTTGCTCGGCGCAAAAAGGTAGCCGAAACCGTTTTCCGGATCGGCGGCATCGCCCTTCGGCACGTTGGCTGGCCGGGCGGCTTTCTGCTCCTCTGCGGGCAGGTCCGCCGGGCTGATCGGCAGCAGCGTTTGGATCGTGGGCTTCTGGTTGAGCGTGTTGACGAACTTCGTGTATGCCACACTTACTTTCTGCACCTCGCCAGACAGAAAACGATCCAGGGCAAACTTGGAGATTTGCCGCGTCTCGGCCAGGGTCGGGTTGTCCTTGGCGGGGAAGTCGGCCAGCAGGTTGCGCTTGGTACGCGCGAGGTACTGCGTGCCCTTGCGACCACTGGCCACGTAGGCTGCAGACCGGTTTTGGTCGCGCAAAGTCGCTTCGCGAAACAAATTTGTGTTCAGCGCGCCACAAAGACCTTTGTCCGTGCTGATGAGAATGATCAACTCGGTTTTGAGTGGACGTTCCTCCAGCAGCGGATGGCTCTCCCGCTCCACGCGCTCGCGCAGGGAAACCAGCACGCGGTTGAGCAAAGACGAATACTCGCGTCCCGCCCGCGCCGCCGCCTGGGCCTTGCCCATCTTGGAGGCGGACACGGTCTGCAGCGCACGGGTGATCTGCTGCGTATTCTTGACCGACTTGATGCGTCGGCGGATTTCGCGGGTGTTGGCCACGGGAGAAAGGGAAGGTTAACGGAACGTCTGCTTGAACTCCTCGACCGCGCTCTTAATCAGCGGCTCGGTGTCTTTGTCGACCGCCTTCTTATCGCGCACGGCCTGGAGCACATCGGCTTTGCGGGTGGTCAGGTACTCCTGGAGTTTGCTCTGGAACTCCTTGATGCGATCCACCGGCACGTCGTCCATGTAGCCGTTCTTCATCGCCCACAACACGGCAACCTGTTCCTCGACCGGCAGCGGCGAATACTGGCCCTGTTTGAAGAGTTCCACGACACGCGCGCCGCGGTCCAGACGGGATTTGGTGCCCGCGTCTAGGTCGCTGCCGAACTGCGCAAACGCTGCCAACTCGCGGTACTGCGCCAAGTCGAGCTTGATGGAACCGGCCACCTGCTTGACGGCCTTGATCTGTGCCGAGGAGCCCACGCGACTCACCGACAGACCGACCGAGATCGCCGGACGCACGCCCTGGTAAAACAGATCCGTTTCCAGGTAGATCTGGCCGTCGGTAATGGAGATCACGTTCGTCGGGATGTACGCCGACACGTCGCCCGCCTGGGTCTCAATGATGGGCAGAGCCGTTAGCGAACCACCACCGAACTCTTTTTCCACGCGCGCCGAACGCTCCAGCAGGCGCGAGTGCAAATAGAACACGTCGCCCGGGTACGCCTCGCGGCCCGACGGACGCTTGAGCACCAGCGACACCTGCCGGTAAGCCACGGCATGCTTGGAAAGATCGTCATAGACGATCAGCGCGTCCATGTCGTTGTCCATGTACCACTCACCCATCGCCGCCCCGGCAAACGGGGCGAGGTACTGGTTGGCCGCTGTCTCAGAAGCGGGTGCGGAAATGACCGTCGTGTACTGAAGCGCGCCAGACTGTTCGAGGATGGCCACGGCGCGGGCGACATTGGCGTTCTTCTGACCAATGGCCACATAGATCGAGTAAATGGGACGGAAGTCCTTCGTACCTGCTTTCTCGGCCGCCATGTTGATCTTGGCCTGTGAGATGATGGCGTCCAATGCGACCGCCGTCTTGCCCGTGGCGCGATCACCGATGATCAACTCACGCTGGCCGCGGCCGATGGGGATCATCGCGTCCACGGCCATGATGCCCGTCTGCACGGGCTGACTGACCGCTTTGCGCTTGATGACGCCCGGCGCGATCTTCTCCACCGGGTAGGTCGCGTCACTCTTGATCGGCCCCTTGCCATCGATGGGCTGGCCGATGGCGTTGACCACGCGGCCGAGCAGTCCCTTGCCCACCGGTACGGAGAGCAACCGGCCCGTCGTGCGGACCTCGGTGCCTTCGGTGATGCCGGAGTAGTCGCCGAGCAGGATCGCGCCGACCTCGGTTTCTTCGAGGTTGAGGGCGATACCGACGACGCCGTTCGGGAACTCGATGGCTTCGTTGAGCATCACGTCGCTCAAGCCCTCGATGCGGGCCACGCCGTCGCCGACCTCGCGCACCACACCGACGTTGCTCTTGGTGGTAGTCGTCTTGAGGCTGGCGATCTGCGTTTCGATGTCTTGGAGAATCGTGCTCATGGGCGGTGCAAGGATCTGCGGAGGGAAGAGGGAAAATTAAAGCTGGTTTTCGAGCTTGGAAAGGCGCTGGCGCACGCTGCCGTCCCACACGTCGCTGCCGATCTTGATACGCATGCCGCCGATGAGCTCCGGGTTCACGGAAAACTCGATGGTCAGGTCGTCGCCGTATTTCTGCTTGAGGCTGCTGACAATGGCGTTCGCCGTGCCGTCATTGAGCGGGGCTGCGCTCTCGATCACCGCGTGCCGCTTCTCCATCTCCAACCGCATGAGCCGCTGGTAGGCCTCCAACGCTCCCTGGTAGTGGCGCGGCTTTTCGGCGAGAACCGACTGCACCAGCGAGTTGACCTTGGCGCGGTCGAGACGGCCGTCGGTCAGGCTCAGCTGAAAGAGCTGGCGGGAGAGGTTGCGGGCTTCCTTGGTGATTTTCATTTGGACGGTGATGGTTTAACAGAAGTGAGATACGGCAGCGGCGGGGTAGGGTCTTCAGACCGGCCGCGGCGGGCGAGGGCCGGTTTTATCGTTTAGAAACTGGCATTGGGCAATGAGGAAATGTGCGGGTCAGCCGAGTTGGCGGACGGTTTCTTCGCCGAGGCGCTGCTGGTCTTCAGGCGTGAGGACTTTGCCGGTGACCTTGGCGGTAGTTTCGATGACGAGGCGGCCGAGTTCGCGCTTGACCTCGCTGAGAACACGGTCGTGTTCCAGCATGGTCTGCTCGCGGGCGCGGGCAGAAATACGTTGCGCTTCGGCGGCGGCTTCCTCCACGGTGCGCTGGCGGACAGCCTCGCCGCTCTGGCGTGCCTCCTCGATGAGTTTTTGCGCCTGGGAGTTAGCCTTGTCGAGCATCTCGCGGTAGCGAACCTCGGACTCGGCGAGTTGCTGCTTGATTTTATCGGCGTTGGCCTGCCCCTCGGCGATGCGGCGGCGGCGTTCTTCCAGAACGTTGATGATGGGGCCGAAGGCGTACGTCTTCAGCACCCAGAGCACGATGCTGAACGCCACCACCTGTGCAAAGAAGGCGGGCCAGTTCAGGCCGAAGATTTCCGGGATGCTTTGCTGGTCGGCGAGCAGGAGAAGGGACATGGCGGGGTTTGGCTGGCTTCCGATTGGTTGGTTCATGGTCTCCGGCCGCCCGAAAGCAGGTCGGCCGGAGATGGATGCGCGCAGGGAAAGCGCCTTCTTACTTGTAAAGGAAGAACGCGATCAGCGCGTAAATGGCGATAGCTTCCGCGAGCGCCATGCCGATGATGGAAATCGTCAGGATGTTGCCGAACGCGCCGGGGTTGCGGCCGACGGCTTCGGCAGCCTTCGCGCCGACCATACCGACGCCGATGGCGCTGCCGAGGCCGGCGGCACCGAGGGCGAACGTCGGCCCGAGGTAGCGGGTAGTGTCGGTGGCGGCGGGCGCGGCCTGCGCGAGGAGGTTGAGGGTGTCGAGCATCATGGTGTTACGGTCTTTCTGTCTGGTTTGTGGTGTGTTCCTGCCGCCCACTCTCTTTGGATGGTCCCGGCAGGAAAAAGGTTCGGATCAATGGGCCGGGATCGGGTGCGCGCCCGGGGTGGCGTGGGCCGCATCATCATGCGCCGCGTCGTGGGCTTCGTCGTGCGAGGTGGTCAGCTTGATGTAGACCGCGCACAGCAGCGTGAACACCAGGGCCTGCACGACACCGACGAGCAATTCCAAGAAGTAGAACGGGATTGGCACGATGACCTTCATCAGGTAAGCCAGCGGTGCAGGAAAGCCCATCGTTTCACCGAGGTCAGACATCGTGTGCATGAGGTTTTCGCCGGCGTAGATGTTGCCGAAAAGACGCAGCGACAAGGACACGGGGCGAAACGCGATGGAAATCACCTCGATCACGCCGACGAACGCAAAGATCGCGATGAGCGGATATTTGAGGAGGCCTTGGACGTCGCCCTTGGGTCCAAAGGTGTGGCTGAAGAACCCACCCACGCCGAGTTCCTGGTAGCTCCAGATCGCCCAAAACACCATGAACACCAGCGCCATGCCGAGCGTGAGGTTCAGGTCGGCGTTGGCCGGGCGCAGCAGCGGTGCAGTCAACTCGGAGAGTGACAACAGCGGCCCGCGGCCCGTGCCGAAGCCAATCGTGCCAACCCCCGGCAGCAGGCCAAACCAATTGGAAGCGAGGATGAACAAGAACAGCGTCGCCAGCAGCGGGAACGCCCGCGCGACCATGTGCGAGCCGACGATGCCTTCGAGCATGTCGTACAGAGCCTCGATCATGGACTCGAAGATGTTCTGGCTCGCGCGCGTGGGCACCAGTTCCATCCGCGCCGTCGCTCGACGGGCGAAGATGAGCACGATGGCCGCGACGATGGCCGCGACGATGAGCGAGTTGGTGAAAACGCGGCTGAAGAAACTCGCAGACTCCGGCGCACCCAGGCGCTCGGCGTTCAGAGGAATCTGGGCCAGGAGGGATAACATGACGGCAAAGGTTTAGGGGCGATCAAATGGCGGCGACGGACATCCCTAGTCAACAGCACGGCCGCCGGCCGGGGGTCCTGGTTCCAAGCGGCGCGCGGGGGAGGGCGGCAAGGAGGATCGCACAGAAGGAAATATCTGGATGCCGCCGCTGGCAAGTTCTATTTGTGAAAAATTTCACAAGCTTACACAAGAAGCTCCCCGAAAGGAATTAATCAAGATTTCTTCGTCGAAAAAGAATCGACTCGCTCCCCTGACACCAACCGGGGCAACAGGTGGTCGAGAACGGCCATCACCGACTCCGCCTCGGACTGCGCGTCCGTGTGGACGACGACCTCCGGTGCCTCGGGCGCCTCGTAGGGCGCGTCGATGCCGGTGAACTGCTTGATCTCGCCCGCCCGCGCCTTCTTGTAGAGGTTTTTGGGATCACGGCGCTCGCAGACTTCCAGCGGCGCGTTGACGTAAACCTCGACAAACTCGCACCCACCCTCCTGGGCGATCCCCCGCGCCCGGCGGCGGTCGGCGCGGTACGGCGAGATGAACGCCGACACGGTGACGATGCCGGCGTCGGCCATCAGCCGGGCGACCTCGCCGACGCGGCGGATGTTTTCGAGCCGGTCCTCGGGGGAGAAGCCCAAGTTGGCGTTGAGGCCGTAGCGGATGTTGTCGCCGTCGAGCACGTAGACGTGGACCCGCCGGTCGAACAGTTCGCGTTCCAAGAGCCGCGCGAGGGTCGACTTTCCCGAGCCGCTGAGGCCGGTCAGCCAGACGACCGCGCCGCGGTGGCCGTCGCGGCGGGCGCGCTGGGCGGCGGTGATCTGCCCTTCGCTCCAGGTGATGTTCTTGCTGACGATGGGGCCGTGGACGGCCGGCGAGCCGGGGCCGTGCGGTTGGGGTGCGTCGGCGTGCATCCCGGCAGACTATAAAGGCCGCGCGGTTTGGCAAGGCCGCGCCTCCGCGTTATCCTGCCCGATGACGACCACGAAGAACCCCGCCAGCCAGTACCGCTGGTTTCACGAACTCAAGCAACTCTGGGTGATCGGCATCGAGCGTCATCGCTCCGGCGAACTCACCCCGGAGAAGCACTTCAACGAACAGGAACGTACCTTCTTGGGGTCGGTCGGGCTGAACGCGCACGAGTTTTTCGACTTCGTGGACGACCACGTGCGCTACGACAACGACCCGGAGTGGGAGAACGTGCTGCTCATCAACGCGGTGCGCCGGGACTATTTTCTGACCATCCAGAAGGGCCAGTGGTCCACCAACCTCGTCCCGGTGGCCGGCCTGCCAGCCAAGGACGCCAAGCTCGACGGCATTCCGTGGCTGCCGCGCCTGATCAAGAAAGCAGAAGCCAAGCTGCGCGGCGAGATGCCGCCGGAGTTGATGTACGGCTGCGCCGGAGACCGGAACTTCTTCCGCGAGCATGGGCTCAACGGGGCGGACTTCCTGCGCGTGGTCTGGGCAGCCAATGGTGACGAGCAGAAGGTGCTGGCGTTTGTGCGCGGGGAGGCCTGAGAGCCGTTTTTACTGTTCGTTTGGCTGGCGCGGCCTGACGGTTTGCGGCGCAGGCACACGTGCGCCCTCCATCTTGCCACCGTGCCTGAAATCCCTCTGTCATCCTGAGGCGAGTTTTACGAGTCGAAGGACCTCGACGGAAGG
>CAXTMD010000077.1:10891-13913 GCA_964245035.1 uncultured Chthoniobacterales bacterium | reverse complement strand
GACTGGCTCGGAGAGCCATCAGGACCTTCGTTGGAACGATGCCGCTGACGCGGCGGGAAGCTACTCCCCATGGCCACAACGCTCCTGCAAACGCGCGGACTCGCCAAGAGCTACGCGGGTCCGGTGCTCTCGGGCGTGGACTTCGACCTGCGCGCGGGCGAGGTCCACGCGCTCGTCGGCGAGAACGGTGCGGGCAAGAGCACGCTCTGCAACATCGTCGCCGGTCTGCGACAGGCCGACGGCGGCGAGATGACCCTCGACGGCCACCCCTACCGTCCAGCGGACAAAAAAGCCGCCGAGCACCAGGGTGTCCGCATCGTCCTGCAGGAACTCAGTCTGATCAACACCCTCACCGTCGCGGAGAACTTATTTCTCGATGGTCTGCCGAACCGCTGGGGCTGGATCCGCGGCCGGGCGCTGGCCGACGCGGCGCGCACGGCGCTGGACCGGGTCGGGTTGAGCGAATTGGACCCCGCCACGCCCGTCAGCGGACTTGGCATCGGGCAAAAGCAACTCGTCGAGATCGCCGCCGGGCTCTCGCGCGAGTGCCGGGTACTCATCCTCGACGAACCAACCGCGGCGCTGACGGCCACCGACGCGCGCCGGCTTTTTGCCCAGGTCGAAAAACTCCGCGCCACCGGCGTGGGGATCGTCTTCATCTCCCACCACCTCGACGAGGTGCAAGAAATCGCCGACCGCGTCTCGGTCCTGCGCAACGGCAAGCTCGTGGCCGTCAAGGAGCGCGGCGCGTACCGCATCGACGAGATCATCAGCCTGATGGTCGGCCGCCACTTAGAAGAACCCGTCGCCCGCTCCGCCGCGGCCGCGTCGGAGCACGTCGTCTTGCGTGTGGAGGGCCTGCGCGCGCCGCCGGCCGTGCGCGACGTGAGCTTTGAGGTGCGTGCCGGGGAAATCCTCGGCTTTGCGGGATTGATGGGCGCGGGGCGCACCGAGACGATGCGGGCGATCTTCGGCGCGGACCCGCGGGCGGCGGGCCAGGTGTTCCTCGACGGCCGGGAAGTCCGCATCCGCCAGCCGGCCGACGCGGTGCGGCTAGGCATCGGTTTTCTGACCGAAGACCGCAAGGCCCAAGGTCTCCTGCTGCCGAAGCCTCTGCGGATCAACATCACCCTCGCGCGGATGCGGGATGAGATTGCCGCGCGGGTGGGTTGGATCAATTCGTCCGAGGAGACGCGTGTGGCAGAGGATTGGATCGAGCGTCTGCGTGTGCGCTGCTCGTCCTCCGAGCAAAACGCCGTGAATCTCAGCGGTGGCAACCAGCAAAAGGTTGTCCTGGCCCGCTGGCTCTACCGGGATTGCAAGGTGCTCATCTGCGACGAACCGACGCGCGGCATCGACGTGGGCGCACGCCAGGAAATCTACCGCCTTTTACGCGAACTGGCGGACGCGGGCAAGGCGCTGGTCGTCGTGTCCTCGGACCTGCACGAACTCCTCGCCGTCAGCGACCGCATCGCCGTGCTGTCGGCGGGCAAGCTGGCGGCGACTTTCAACCGCGGCGAGTGGACGGAGGACGGCATCATGGCGGCGGCCTTCAGTGAGTTCACCCGCGCCGCCGTGCCGGCCGCTGCCCCCTGAGGAAATCTCCATGCCAACCGACGCTACTTCCGCTCCCGCCGCCTCGACGCCATCCGTGGCCACCGCGACACGGGTACGCCGCTCCGGGAAGTTTCGTGAGATCGTCGAAAACAGCCTCGGCCTCGCCGCCGTGCTGGCGCTCTTGATCGGCCTGTTCAGCTTCAAGACCACGCACTTCTTCTCGGTGACCACCTTCGAGGCCATCGCCAACGAGATCCCGACGGCCATCTTCATCGCCGTCGGCATGACGTTTGTGCTGATCATCGGCGGGATCGACCTTTCCGTCGGCTCAATCCTCGCGCTCGGCGCGGGGGTGTTCGGCATCGCCATCGTGCAGTGGCAGTGGCCGCTGTGGGCCGCGCTGCTCGCCTGCGTGGGCACCGGCGCACTCTGCGGACTGTTGAACGGGGTACTGACAGTCCGCTTCCAACTGCCGTCCTTCATCGTGACGCTCGGGATGCTGGAAGCCGCGCGCGGTGCCACGTACCTCGTCACCAACTCGCAGACGATGTACATCGGCCCCGCGGCGGAGGCGATCAACAACGTGTCGCTGTTCGGGTTCTCACTGCCGTTTCTGGCGGCGGTTGCGCTGGCGGTGGTCGCTCAGGTCGTGCTCTCGGGCAGCGTGTTTGGCCGCTACATGATCGCGCTCGGCACCAACGAGGAAGCCGTGCGGCTCTCCGGGATCGACCCGCGGCCGATCCGGCTGTGGGTGTTCACGCTCAGCGGCGCGCTGGCGGCCGTGGGCGGGATTTCGTACTGCGCGCAACTCTCCTCGGCGGACCCCAACGCAGGCAGCGGTTTCGAGTTGGCGGCGATTGCGGCGGTGGTCATCGGCGGCACGAGCTTGATGGGCGGGCGCGGATCGGTTATCAACTCGCTTTTCGGCGTGTTGATTATCGCGGTGCTGGAAACCGGTCTCGCGCAGATCGGTGCGCAGGAGTCGGCGAAGCGAATGGTCACGGGTGCCGTGATCATCGTCGCGGTGATCGTGGATTTCTACCGCACTCGCTACGCCCAGAACGCGGCGCGGGCGGGCAAGTGAGCCTTCGCCGCGTCAGCGGCATCGTTCCAACGAAGGTCCTGATGGCTCTCCGAGCCAGTCCCTAGATTCTCTGGCGAGGCGTGTCCTACGCCCGGCGGTTACCAATCCAAGATGGGGACTGGCTCGGGGAGCCATCAGGACCTTGGTTGGACGACCGGCGGCTACGCCGCCCGACTAGTTCAGCTCCTCGCCAGAACCAAGTCCACTGCTCGCGCGAAGGCGTTTTCCGGCGCGCCGGGCGGACTGACCGCGTTCGCCGCTTGCTGAGCAGAAAGACGCCCGTGCGCCATGGCCACCGAAAAGCCCGCCCACGAGAGCATCTCGACATCGTTGTTCCCATCCCCGAACGCCACGACCTCCTCTTGCCGGATGCCCAGCTTG
>CAXTMD010000077.1:0-10881 GCA_964245035.1 uncultured Chthoniobacterales bacterium | reverse complement strand
TTCGAGCACTTCGGGATCGCTCACCACGACATAGAGACGCTTGTCGTAGGCGCGCTTCAACTCTGGAGCGATCCGGGCGATCTCCTCCGCGGAGTGCATGAAAAAGACCTTTTGGATACCCGTCGCGGCTAGGTGCGCGAGGTCTGCCCGCTGTGGCTGCCAACCGGATCGCCGGATGTACAACCGGGTCCACTCGGACTCTGCCTCCGCGAAAGCGCCGTCGCGATGGTACACAATCAACGTATATCCCGCTTTGCGGCCCAGGGCGTAGAGCGCCAGCGCGTCGGCCTCCGGCACCGTCCACTCATGCAGCAGTTCGCCCGTACCCGCGTGGCGCAACACCGCCCCTTGCGAGGAGATTGTCCAGCCCAAGGCGCCGATCTCCTTTTCGTAGGACCGGATGTTGTCGTGGTGCCGTCCCGAGGCAATCGCAATTTCACAGCCCACGGCGCGCAGACGCTCCAACGCTGCCACGTTCGCAGGGCTGACTCGTTTGTTTTCGCCGAGCAGGGTGTCGTCCAAATCAATGACTGCTAAGCGTGATTTCATCGGAGAGCGGTTAAGGGGTTCGGGGACACGGAAGCCAACGCTGCTTTCCCCGTGACGGCCAAGATCAGCCCGGCGGCGACCAGGAGGCAGAACGCCGCCGGCAACCCCGCCAGCGCCGCCACGAAGCCCACCGTGGGCGGTCCACACAAGAACCCGGTGTAACCCAGCGTGCTGACGGTCGCCACGCCCGGTCCCGCCCCGCCCGCGTGGGCGCGGCCCGCCGCCCGGAAGATCGTTGGCACCAGATTGGAAATCCCCAGGCCGACCAGCATGAATCCTCCCAGCACGACCGGCCAGACGTGCACCAAAACCGCCAGCGCCGTGCCGAGCACCAACAGCAGCGCGCTGCCGCCCAGAACCGCGCCCGTCCCCCGACGCGCCGTCAGCCAGTCACCTGAAAAACGTCCGGCCGCCATCGAGATCGAGAAAGCGGCAAACGCGACGGGGGCCGTGGCCAGCGACACGTGAGTCACAACGTGCGCGTAGGCTGCGCTCCAATCCAGCAGCACGCCCTCGCTGAACAACGCCAGGAACGCCAGCGCCCCGAGCCGCAGCAGGCGGGCGTCCGGCAAGGCAAACCGCGTCGCCGTTCCCCGGGACGGGACGACGGGGGCTTCCACCAGCAGAAATCTGCCGATGGCCAGAGTCGTGGCCATCAGCAGCGTCGCCATGCCGGCTAGAAACTGCGGAGCCGAGATCCCCGCGTGCAAGGCAAAGCTGGCCAAAGCCGCTGCCAGGAGTCCCCCGGAACTCCAAAATCCATTGAAGGAAGAAATGACGGGCTTGCCGAGGGCATTTTCGACGGCAATCCCCTGCGCTGAAACCGAGATGTCGAGAAGCCCCTTGCACGCACCGAACAACGTCCCCGCGACGACCAACCAGCCGAAGCTCGGTGCCAGCAACAAGGCGAACAGCGCAGCAGGAAAGGCGAGACCTGCGGCGAACCCCACGCGGTGGCTGCCGTGCCGTGCGGTCATCTTCCCGGCCAAGGTCATGGAACTCATTGCACCCACGACCAAACCGACCAGCACGCCGCTGAGTTGTCCGGTGGAAAGTCCCAGCCGCTGTTGGAAGGTCGGGATCAGCGCGGCCCAAGTGCCAAAGGTCATCCCATCCACCAAGAAAAGCGCGGAAGCGGCCTCCCTGATCCGCACCGGCCGGTCTGGCGGCCGGGACAAAAACGCGCCCGCGTGCGCCAGCGGGCTTCCCATTACTTCGTTGTGGTTCATACGGAACGTTGGCGGAATGACAATCATTCCTCCAATGACATCTTCTTATCGGTCCGATAACCTGACGGAATGGAACTGAACGCTCTCCGCTCCTTCCTCATGCTCGCCGAGCAGTTGAACTTCGGCCGGGCTGCCCGGCTGCTGCACCTCAGCCAGCCGGCGCTGACCAAGCAGATCCACCGACTGGAAGAGGAAGTCGGCGGCCAACTGCTCACGCGCGGACGCCAGGGCGCGCAACTGACTTCCCTCGGCCGGCAGTTCCACCGCGGCGCGAGCGCGCTGGTGGCCGACGGCGACAAACTGCTGGCGCTCGCCCGTCGCGCGGCGCACGGCGAGATCGGCCGCCTGCGCATCGGCTTCGGCTTTCACACGCTCGAACTCGTGCCGCGCCTGCTCGTGCGCCTGCGGCGCAGCCTGCCCGAGGTCGAGATCACCCTGCGCGACATGTCCACCCGGGAACAGGTCGAGGGCTTGCGCGAAAGCCGCATCGACCTCGGCTTCGTCCGCCTACCCCTGGAGGGCGCCGACCTGGAGACCCAGCCGGTCATCGAGGATCGGCTGATGCTCATCTCCGGATCCTCCTTGAACCTGCCGCCCGACGCCTCCCTCGCGGCGGCCAGGGAACTGCCCTTCGTGCTGATCTCACGGGAACGCTCCCCGAGTATGCGCCAGCACGTGCTCAACCTGTGCGCGAAGTACCGGTTCCACCCGCGGATCGTGCAGGAGGTGCCGGAAAACACCACGGCGGTCGCGCTGGTGCGCGCCGGCATGGGGGTGTCGATGTTCTCGCAATCGTTCGGCGTGACTCGGATTCCGGGCGTCCGCTTCCACCTGCTCAAAGACCCCGAGGCAGCTTGGTCCGTCGGGGCCGCCTGGCGCAAGGGCGACCAGAACCCGATCCTGCGTCGCTTCCTGGGCATGATCAATAAATAGGCGGACGGGAACGGGATGCTTGCCCTCCGCCGCTCGCAGCTTGGCCAGGAAATGACATAACAGGTTCGCGAAAAGCTAGGTCAACAAAGGCCTCGCCCCGCCGCCAACGCCGCTGAAAGGGTAGCATTTTGAAAATAATTCGAAGATTCCGTTTGCATTGATATATCAGCTATGGCAACATGGTTATATCCAAGTGTCAGTCATTCATAACAAATCAAACAAGCTGAGACTCGGAACACAACACATGAAAACATCCATCGCCCTGAGCACCGCTGCCCTTCTTTTGGCCATCGCCCCTCTGGCGCATGCCGGCACGAAAGCCACCGCCAAGAAGACCACCACGACCCGCCAGATCAACTACGTGGATCGCGTGGTCATCCAAGACCAGACTCCTGCCAAGCCAGTGCAGGACGCGCACGGCTGGACCGGCGGCGAAGTCGGCAACGACGCCCCGCACGAGGAGCGCACGCCTTCCGCTCACCCGGAACTGTTCCAGTTCAACCGCTAACATCACCTGAAGACGGGGCTTGGCACCCGCCAGTGCCCCTACCTTAACCACAGCCGGCGCCGACAACTTGTTGTCGGTGCCGTTTTTTTCGTTCGCATGTGCCGTTCAGAGCGTGATCTGGTGGGTTCGCGCGCGGAAAACCGGTCTCAGGAAGCCTCGGCCCGGCACGACGCCCGGACGACGAGCGTGCCTTCGAGCTGGATGCTGCGCGGCGGCATCGAGGGCTGGCTGATCCGGTCCAGCATCGCGCCGACCGCCGCCTCGCCGATCTGCTGGCAAGGCTGGTGCACGGTCGTCAACGGCACGGGCAAAAGGCTGGCGTAGCGCACGTCGTCGATGCCGATGAGCGCCACGTCCTGCGGCACCCGGCAGCCGAGGGCCAGGAGGCTGTGCATGAGTTCGCCCGCCAGCCGGTCACTGGCGCAAACCAACGCCTCCGGCCGGACCGCTTCCAACATCTGCCCGACCGCTCCCACGTCCGCCGGGTCGAGGCGGTACACCTGCGCAGGCTCGGTCTGCACGTCGTCGACGAACAACGCCTCACGGTAGCCGGCGACCCGCGCCTCGACCGACGCGGCGGCGTCGGGCCGGGCCACGAACGTCACCCGCCGCCGGCCGAGTCGCAGCAGATACTCGGTGGCGAGGTGGCCCGCGTGGCGGTTGTCCAAGCCGACGAGGTCGTGCGCGGTACGCCGCGGATGCGGCAGGATGTCGCGGTCAAGCAGCACGACGGGGATCTTCGCCGCGTCCAGGGCCGCCAGCAGCCGGGCGTTCGTTGGCGCGCTGGTCTTCACCAGCGCGAACGGCGCGAAGAACACCCCGTCCACCTTGCGCTCGATGAACCGCTGGCAGACGTGCCAGACCTGTTCCTCGCGGGCGGCGAGATCGATTTTGGCGGACGGTGCGTTCCCCCACAGCAGCTCGAAGCGGCTCGCCTGCGGGGCACCGGCCAAGCCGCGGCAGATCGGATCGAAGATCTCGGTTTCGCCCAGGTCGGGGACCAACAGGCCGAACGCCAGCCGGCGCGTGGTGGACTCCGCGTCCTGGGTCGGGCTCGGCGGCGCGGCCCGGCGCACGTAGGTGCCCGAACCTGCCCGGCGCTCGACTAGCCCCAACTCGCGCAGCTCACGCACCGCCCGGCCCACGGTGATGCGAGACGCACCGAAGCGTTTCACGAGGTCGGCCTCGCTGGGCAGCTTGGCACCGTCGGCGTAGTCGCCGCGTGCGATCTGCCCGCGGAGTTCATCGAGAACGCGGCGGTACTTCGGGGAAGGTGGAGGGAGGATGGGGGGCATCGGAAGAGGATTATGACAGCTTTGTAACAATATAACAGCTTTCCCTTCTCCGTCTACGGCTTGCCCGGGAACATTCAGCCCAGGAAATTGGGGATGGGTGCTGCCGGAAGCCCATCAAGTAATACAACCGCCAACAAACAGCATCACGGCGGCTGTGAACAGCTTCCTTGTGGCTGTCGCAGATGATTTGGTCGGCGTTTTAGTGCGAGGCACGCAGCCCGCGGCTGTGGATGAAGCGCTGCAACAGAATGAACACCAACAGCAACCCGCCAATGGCGATGCGCGCGTACCACGAACTCAGCGTACCCTCGAAGGTGATAGCCGTCTGGATCACGCCCAGGATCAGCACGCCGAAGAACGTCCCGAAGAACGACCCCACCCCGCCGGTCAGCAGCGTGCCGCCGATGACGGTCGCCGCGATGGCGTCGAGTTCCGTGCCCACGCCCGAACTGGCGTTGCCCGCCGAGGTGTAGAGCGTGTAGACGATCCCCGCCAGCGCCGAGCACAGGCCGCTGAGCGCGTAGATCGCCACCTTCATGCGCCCGACCGGCACGCCCATCAGGCGCGCAGACTGTTCGTTGCCGCCGATGGCGAACACCGCGCGCCCAAACGCCGTGTAGCGTCCCACCAACGCCGCTAGGACCAGCACGGTCAGGAAGACCGTCGCCGTGGCCGGGAAGAACTGCCAACCCGTGATCGATTGGAAAAACGGGTGGTCGATGGGGATGGCGTCCAGGCTGATCACAAAACCCAACCCTCGCGCCAGGAACATCCCGGCGAGCGTCACCAAAAAAGGCGGCATCGCGAAACGGTGGATGAGGAACCCCATCCCCGCCCCCAAAGCGACGCCGGCCACCAGCGCGAGCGCGAACGCCGCGAGCGGGTGGACGCCGTGCGCCGTGATGAGGTCCGCCACGAAAATGTTCACGAAGCCGATCACCGCGCCCACCGACAGGTCAATGCCGCCGGAGAGGATCACGAACGTCGCGCCGATGGCCGCCAGGCCCAGAAACGCGTTGTCGCCCAGCAGCGCCACGAACACGCCGCGCGAGGCGAAGCCGTCGTAGCGCCACGAGGCCAGCCCGAACAGGGCCGCGAAGACGAGGATCGTCGCCCCCAGCGAAATCTGCGTGCGGGAAAACGGGAACGATTTCATCCGGCAACGGGCTGGCGGCGGAAATGCAGCAACCGGCGAAACTCCTCCGCCTGCAACAGGCAGACGACCACGACCACCACGGCCTTGACCACCAGCGTGTACTGCACGGGCACGCCCTTGGTCAGGATCGTCGTCACGAGGCTCTGGATCGTCAGCGCGCCGACGAGCGATCCGGCCAAGGAGAAGCGGCCGCCGCTCAGGTTGCCACCGCCGATGACCACGGCCAGGATGGCGTCGAGTTCGGTGTACAGGCCGGCGTTGTTGGCGTCGGCGGCCTTGATGTCGGAGCCGATGATGAGCCCGGCCACCCCCGCGCACAGCCCGCTGAACGCGTAGACGAATCCCTGCACGCCGCGCACCTGCAAACCCGCGTAGCGACTGGCCACGACGTTGTCGCCCACGGCTTCGATGTAGAGTCCCAGCGCGGTCGTGCGCGTGAGCAGCGCGGTGAGGATAAACATCACGGCAACGATGGTCACCGGGAACGGGAAACCCAGGAAATGTCCGAGGGCGAGGAAGCTGAACGGATCGTTTTCGACCGTCAAAATCTGCCCTTCGCTGATGAGTTGGGCCACGCCGCGGCCGGCGACCATCAGGATGAGCGTGGCCACGATGGGCTGCACGCCGAAGCCGGCCACGAGCACGCCGTTGCCCGCGCCGAGCACGAGGCTCAGCGCCAGCGCCGCCAGCACGGCCAACGCAAACGAGGGATGTCCGCCGTTCAAGATCCGCGCGGCCACGGTGCCCGCGATGGCCGCCACCGCGCCGACGGACAGGTCGACTCCGCCCGTGGCGATGACGAGGCTCATGCCGATGGACATCAGCGCCACGGGGGCGGCTTGCTTGAGCACGTCGATCAGACTGCCGTAGAGGTGGCCGTCCTGCACCACCACCCGGAAGAACCCCGGCGTGAAGAACAGGTTGAACAGCAGCAGCACGCCGAGCGTGAGCAGCGGCCAGACCAGCCGGCGCAGACCCGCGGGCAACCGGAAGCGCTCACCCATGGGCCGGGTCCGCGGCGGGCGCGGCGATGAGTTGCATGATGGTTTCCGGCTGCACGGCGTCGTCGGTGAGTTCGTCGAGCTTGCGTCCGTCGCGCAAGACGGCGACGCGCTGGCAGACGCGGCCGAGTTCTTCCAGCTCGGAGGAGATGAAGAGGATGGACATGCCCTCGGCGCACAAGGAAACGGTCAGCTTCTCGATCTCCGCGCGCGCGCCCACGTCGATGCCGCGGGTCGGCTCGTCGAGCAGCAGGAGCCTGGGCTGCGCCGCCAGCCAGCGGGCGAGGATGGCTTTTTGCTGGTTGCCGCCGCTCAGGAAGCGGATGGCTTTTTCGCTGTCGGGCGTGCTGATGCGCAACGCCTTGATGTAGCGCGCGGCGATTTCCGCCTGCGCCTTGCCGCTCAGCCGCCGCCACCAGCCTTTGCTCGCCTGGAGCGCCAGGACGATGTTCTCGCGTACGGACAGGTTCGGGATGATGCCCTCCGTCTTGCGTTCCTCCGGGCAGAAGCCCAGGTGGCGCGCGATGGCCGCACGCGGCGACGACAGGTTCACCGGCTTGTCCTCGATCCAGAACTTGCCCTCCAGCCGCCGCCCCGCGCCGAAGAGGAGTTTGGCGGTTTCGGTGCGCCCGGAGCCGAGCAGCCCGGCGAGGCCGAGGGTTTCGCCCGCGCGCAGTTCCAGGTCGACGCCGTTGACGACCCCGCGCTGGCGCAGCCCCTCCGCGCGCAGGTACACCGGGCGGGGGGCGTCGGAGGAAATCGCCGCGGCGCGTTTGGCGGTCAGCGCCTCGG
This sequence comes from uncultured Chthoniobacterales bacterium, assembly GCA_964245035.1. Classification (GTDB taxonomy): domain Bacteria; phylum Verrucomicrobiota; class Verrucomicrobiia; order Chthoniobacterales; family SZAS-18; genus CAHJWO01. The sequence continues at coordinate 3,418 of CAXTMD010000077.1, read as the reverse complement.
CCGTTTGCGCGTCGGTGCCGATCATCTTGGCGATGAGTTCGAGCCGGGGCAACTCGGCCGTCGCCCCCTCGCCGACCAGCCGGCCGTTGCGCAGCACCGTGATGCGGTCGGAGATTTCGTAGACCTGGCCAAGGAAGTGGCTGACGAAGAGGATGCCGATGCCTTGCTCCTTGAGCCGGCGCATGGCGGCAAAAAGCTGTTCGACCTCGTGCGCGTCGAGGCTGGAGGTGGGTTCGTCGAGGATGAGCACCTTGGCCTCGGTGTCGAGCGCGCGGGCGATGGCGACCATCTGCTGGATGGCGACCGGGTAGCGGTCCAGCCAGCGGCCCACGTCGATCCGCACGTCCAGCCGCCGCAGCGCCGCGTCGGCCCGCCTCCGCATCTCCCCGCGCCGCAGGAAGCCGAAACGCGTCGGCGCGCGTCCCAGACAGATGTTTTCGGCCACCGACAGGCTTGGCACGAGGTTGACCTCCTGGTGCACGGCGCTGATGCCGAGCCGCTGCGCCTCCAGCGGCGAGCGCGGCCGGTACGGCTGGCCGTCCAGGAGCGTCTCGCCCGCGTCGGCGGGTTGGTCGCCGGAGAGGATCTTGATGAGCGTGGATTTGCCCGCGCCGTTCTCACCCATCACGGCGTGGATCTCGCCGGCACGCAGCGTGAAATCCACCGCGTCCAGCGCCTTGACGCCGGGGAACACCTTGCTGATCCCGCGTGCCGTCAGCAGCGGAGAGTCGTTGTCGGGCATGGATTCGGGGCAGGCTGCGCAGCAGCCGGTCGTCTACAGGGTCCTGATGGCTCTCCGAGCCGTCCCAAATTTGGCTTGGATGGTCGTCGGGCAGACGACGCGCTTCCCAGAAACATTTGGGACGGCTCGGAGAGCCATCAGGACCTATTGGTTGGAACGCCGCTGGCGCGGCGGGAAGGCACAACATAAAAGGGAGCGCGGCCCGGCGTTGCGCACGCGAACCGCGCTCCCGTTCTCAACGGCGATCAATACTGGCGGCTGGGCAGCGCCTCCTTGGCGTTGGTCGCGTCGTAGAAATCGTCGTGGGTGATGATCTTCTTGGGCACTTCCTGGCCGGAGGTGATCTTCTCCGCGGTGTCGAACACCAGCGGCCCGATGAGCGGGTTGCACTCGCAGGTGGCGTCGAGCTTGCCCGCCACGATGGCCTCGAACGCGCCCTTGACGCCGTCGATGGAAACGACCAGCGGCGCGGTGCCGGGCTTCATGCCGGCTTCTTCCAGCGCCTGGATGGCCCCGAGCGCCATGTCGTCGTTGTGCGCGAACACCGCGTCGATCTTGGTGCCGTTGCCCTGCGCCGATTTGATAAACGCTTGCATGACTTCCTTGCCCTTGGCGCGGGTGAACTCACCGGTCTGCGACATGACGATTTTCATGTCGGGGTGCGAGGAAATCGCTTCCTCGAAGCCTTTCTTGCGGTCGATGGCCGGAGCGGCCCCCGTGGTGCCCTGCAACTCGGCGATGTTGGCCTTGCCGCCGGTCTTGTCGGCGAGCCACTTGCCGACGCGGCGGCCCTCCTCGACGAAGTCGGAGCCGATGAAGGTGACGTACAGGTCCGGCTCGCTGACGGTGACCGTGCGGTCCGTGAGGATCACGGGGATCTTGGCGGCCTTGGCTTCCTTGAGCACCGGCTCAAACCCGGCGGACACCACCGGGGCGAGCAAGATGACGTCCACTTTTTGCGCGATGAAGGCGCGCAGGGCCTTGATCTGGTTCTCCTGCTTCTGCTGGGCGTCAGAGAACTTGAAGTCGACGCCGCGCTTCTCGGCCTCGCCGCGCATGGACGCGCTGTTGGCGGTGCGCCAGGCGCTTTCCGCGCCGACCTGCGCGAAGCCGATCTTGAGTTTTTTGCCGGCGTCGGCGCCGGTGGCGGTCTGGCTGGCGCCGACGAACCCGCACAGGGCAGCCAGGCACAGCAGACGGAACGTGGTGGGGAGGATGGTTTTGATCATGGGGAGGAATGACAGCGTCTTTATCAAAGAGCCGTTGACCGAAAAAACAAGCAAGAACTCAGAAAGTGTTTGTCAGGCTCCGCGCACGTTCTCCGCGGGCGAAGCCGGCAACAGCCAGGCGGCCGCCACGGCCAGCGCGGCCACGACGAGGATGCCCGCGAAGCTCCCGTGCAGCGCGGCGTCGAGCACCGACCGCAAACCCGGGTCGTGGGCGAGTTCCGCCAGCCCGGCCGGTTCGTCCAGCAGGCGGCGCAGGTCGCCGCCCTGCGCCACGCGGCCGGAGTACGTCAGGCCGAGCGCGAGAGCCGCTCCGGCCACGGTCGCGCCGAGCGCGTTGCCGAGGGAACGCAAAAGAGGAGAGACGAGGTCGCGCTGCCCCGCAGCGGGTGTTCGACACTCTCCTGGACCAGCACGATGCTCGTGATGCTGATCAGACCGACGATGCGCGGCAGGGCGGTCGCGTCAATCGTCGCCTCCATCGCCACCAGGCAGGTCGCCAGCATGACCGACGCAAGCACGACCCCGCGCGGCTTGCTCTCGCCGCGTCCATGACCCTACCATGGGACGGTCCGGCCGAGATAGTCGAGATACTGCAAACCCGGCGTACCCTGCTTGGAGATCAGCACGTTGACCAGGTTCGGCACGCTTTCCTCGATGCTCAGGCGTGCGTCCGGTCCGCCCAGCTCCGTGCGGACCCAGCCGGGGGCCATCACCACCAACGCGCGCGAGGTCCTGGGCTCGCGCGCCGCAAAGGAGCGCATGAACTGGTTCAGCGCCGCCTTGCTGCTGCGATAAACCTCGCGCATCCCCGTCTCGTTGTTGGCGACGCTGCCCTGGCCGGAAGACATGACGCCAACCGTGCCCGTGGCGGGGACGAGGTCCTGCATGGCCTCGATCACCCGCATGGGGCTGAGCGCGTTGGTGACCATGACGCGCGTGAACTCTTCCGTGGTCACGCCGCCGACCGGGACGTGCTCGGGGTCCGTGGTGGTGCCGGCGTTGACAAAGAGCAGGTCGAGTGTCCGGCCCGTCAGGCGGCGGCGCAGGGCGGCGATCTCCGCCGGCGCGTTGATGTCCAGGGTTTCGATCTCCAGCCGGCCGCCGGAGTCTTCGGCCAGGTCGTGCAGTTTGGTCCGCATGTGGGTGTCCCGGACCGTGCCGACGACGTGCCAGCCTTTGTGCAGGAACTCGGCGGCCATGGCGTGGCCGAGGCCGCGCGAAGCGCCGACGATCAGGAGCGTGGGGGCAGGAGTGGGTGCAGGCATCGGCGAAAATAAACAGCCCGCCAGCCAAGCGCCAGACGCACCGAACGCAAAGAATGGTTGCGCGCGACGCCAGGTCAGCGCCAACGTCCCCGGTCAACGTGAAACCCATGGAGAGCGCGGATTTGAACCTGCTCGCGGCGCTGGACGCGCTGCTCGCCGAAGGCAGCGTGACGGGCGCAACC
>CAXTMD010000076.1:10361-13937 GCA_964245035.1 uncultured Chthoniobacterales bacterium | reverse complement strand
ACGCTGCCCGCCAGCGCAGGTTCCGCCAGCGTTGGCGGGCAGCGTTTTCGAGGGATCGCAGGCTGCCGAGCCGCACCGTGCGCGGCGGCGGACGCCGGAGGTGGATCGCCAGCGGCAACGCCAGCGCCGCCAGCGTCCAGAGTGCCGCCGGATGGAGCAGGTGCAACATGCCTACCGTTGCCTCCGCTGGAGGTACGCGCGCAACACGCTGCCCGGCGGCTCGCCGAGCACGAAGCGCAGGGCGTCGAAACGCCCGCTGCCCGCCCAGTCGCTGCGCCACGCGCGCAGACGTTGTTCGTAGCCGGCCGTCCAGTCCGCGCGGGCCGCGTCGGCGTCGGTCTCCAGCGTCGCGCTGGTTTCCCAGTCCTCGAACCGCACCGGCCCGTGGAACGGAAAGTTTCGCTCGTCGCGGCCGACCAGCTGGCAGAGCAGCAGTTCGTGGCCGCGCACGCGCCACGGGGCGAGCGCCGCACGGATTTCGTCGCTTTGTTCGTGGCCGTCGGTGAGCACGACGACGATCTCGCGCGGTGCGCCGGTGGCCAGCGCGGATTGCAGCGCGCGGCCGGCGTCGGCGGGCCAGCGGCCGGACGGTTGCAGGTTGGCCAACGTGCGCAGGACCCGCTCGGTGGGTTGCCGGTGTTGCCCAGGCGCGATGGAGACCAGCCCGTCGCCACTGAGGGCGTGCAGGCCGATCCCGTCGCCCTGCGCCGCGGCGAGCATCGCCAACGCCGCGGCGAGGGAGCGGGCGAGATCGAACTTGGTCAGCGTAGGGTTGTCGGCGTCGGCGTGGCGCATGGACGCCGTGGCGTCGAGGATCAGGCGGATGTTTGTGGCGGTTTCGACCTCGCTCTCGCGCACGAAGTAGCGGTCGGAGCGCGCGTAGAGCTTCCAGTCGATGCGACGGGGTTCGTCGCCGGGTTGGTAGGCGCGGTATTGCGCGAACTCGCGCGCCATCCCCGGCTGCCGGCTCGCGTGCAGGCCAGGCAAGACCCCGGCGACCAGTTCGCGCGCGGCGAGCGTCAACCCGCGCGTGGCGGCGAGGAGTTGTGGGTCAAGGATGGCAGCAGACACGGGAGCAATTTTGAACAGAATAGTCCCGGTTGGGTCAGGAGAGAGGTAGTGGATCTAAACGTCCCCTCAACATGAACGTACAACTTGCTCTGGCTTTGCTCCGCAAGTGGATGGACTCCTCTAAAAAGCCTTCGTTCACAGCTTCTTCCAGGCTGGCACCTTTCGTTGGCTTCTTCATGTGGTTCTACGTTTCTTTGGTGACGATTGACTATCGTGGAACACACGTCGGCTACACTGGCACTCTTGCCATCGCATCGTGCGGATTGTGCCGTCCCGAGAAACTATCGCGCTGTACAGCGTGGGCTGTCATGGTGCTTTGTTGCTATGGACTTCTCGCCAACCTCAGCGAAGCTATCCAGCAGCACGCCTTTATAGTTCCAGGGATCTTGGGGAGGGGAAAGTGAAGCTCTTCACGCAAGTGGGCTCTTTGGTGCAGGCACAAGTTGGAAAAGTTCCTTCGCCACATCGTCGGTGGTGATGTTCTCGCCCTCGGCCTCGAAGTTGAGCAAAACGCGGTGACGCAGCACCGGCGCAGCCAAGGCGCGCAAATCCTCAGGCGTCACCGCAAACCGTCCCGCCAGCAGCGCGCGTGCCTTCGCCGCAAGGATCAGTGCCTGACCCGCCCGCGGGCCAGCGCCCCAGCGCACCCACTGCTTGATGTAAGGCAACGACTGATCCCGCGTCGCGCGCACCAGGCGGCCGACGTACTGCACCATCGCCTCGCTGATCGCTACCTCGCGCGCGAGTCCTTGCAGTTGGCGGATCTCGCCAGCATTCAGCATCGATTCGACTTTGGCCAGCGGCTTGCCGGTCGTTTGCGCCAGCATCGTGAACTCGTCCGCTTCCCCGGGGTAGCCGATGGTCACGTACAACAGGAAGCGATCCAATTGCGCTTCCGGCAGCGGGTACGTGCCGGCCTGCTCGATGGGGTTCTGCGTGGCCAACACAAAAAAGGGTCGCTCCAGCGCGTACGTCTTGCCTCCGTAGGTCACGCTGCCTTCCTGCATGGCTTCCAAGAGCGCGCTCTGCGTCTTGGGCGGCGTGCGGTTGATCTCGTCGGCGAGCACGATCTGACCGAACAGCGGCCCCTTGTTAAACTGGAAAAACCGCTTGCCCGTCTGGTGGTCCTCCTCCAGCACCTCCGTGCCGATGATGTCCGAGGGCATCAAGTCGGGCGTGAACTGGATGCGCGCAAATGTCAGGTCCACCGCCTGCGCCAGCGTGCGCACCAGCAGCGTCTTGCCCAAGCCCGGCAGCCCTTGCAGCAGGCAGTGACCGCCGGCGAGAAACGCGGCCAGCAGTTCCTCGACCACCGCCTTTTGGCCGACGATGACCTTGCCGATCTCCTGGCGCAGGCGCGGAATTTTTGCGAGCAGCGCGCGGACTTCCGCTTCGTCAGCAGGGTTCGTCATGTCAGGCGGCGGTCATCGCGTGAACGACGATGTTCACGCCAAACTTCGTGTTGTCCTCGGCGAGAAAGCGCTTGTTGCGAAAGTCGTAGTCCCACTCACAGCCATAGTCCTTGTTGCTGTAGAGCACGGCGAGGCGTCCGTCGATCTCGATGCCGCGCAGGTAGTCGTGCACAAGGTCGTCGCCCCAGCCGTTCAGCTCGAAACTGGTCGTCGGCGGCCCCTTGTCGAACTGGAAGAACGCCCGGTAGAGCGGGTGGTCGTTGGGGATTTTCTTGAGCGCGTCCGGACCGAAGATGTCGCCCATCTGGGCCTCGAAGCTCTTGGCGAACAGCCCGTCGATGTCGTGGTTGCAATCGTCCGCGAACACGAACCCACCTCGCCGCACGTAAGCCTCGAAGTTCTCGCGCTCGCGGTCGGTGAACTGCACCAGCCGGTGGCCGCTCAGGTAGACGAACGGCGCGTCGAGCACTTCCTTGCTGCCCAGCGGCACGACGGCCTCGCGCGGGTCGATCTGGATCGTCGTGTAGGCAACGAGCGAGTCGAGCAGGTTTGAGGGCATTCGCTGGTCCACCACGTCCCAGTCGCCAGACTCATACTGGAGACGGTGAAAGGTAAAATCGGCGAGGGGCATGGAAACGAACGTGGACTGATTATCCTCTGCGTACCTCGCGTCCCTCGTCCACGTCGTGCAAGTCCGCAAAAGTCTGTACGTCGTCGCGCTCGCCGAAGCCAAACTTGCGTTTGTTTTCAGCGAGTTCGGCAGCCGCTTCGTCACGCCAGCCGCGCTTGGCGAGGAAGCCATTCCAGACGCGCACCTGCTCCTCGTTGAGCGGCAGGCGTCCGGCGAAAGTCTCGTCGAAGATTTCCTCGTTGGTGCCGCCCGCCAACGTGCGGGCGGTGAGCGCGTCGAAATCAACTCCCCAGAACCGGCAGAAGCGCGCGTCGAAGGTGTCGGGACGATTGAAGCCGAGGTTGTAGTCGGGCGGCAGTTTGCCGGCCGTGTGCAGGCGGATCTTGTCGAGACACGCGGCGTGATCTTCTTCGCGCGCACCGGCTTGCCCAACGCCTCGATGTTGTTGAGCATGATCACGGG